>JAJSZB010000035.1:0-15690 GCA_050613715.1 Streptomyces sp. IBSBF 3018 | reverse complement strand
CTCCGCACGCAGCGGCCCCGCACGGTGGGAACAGCCCCGCTCGCGCGGGGAGCACAGCGGACTCCGCACGCAGCGGCCCCGCACGGTGGGAACAGCCCCGCTCGCGCGGGGAGCACCGCCGGGACGCGCCGCCCACGGTGGCCGTGTGGGGAACAGCCCCGCTCGCGCGGGGAGCACTCTCGTTGACCTGCGGCGTTAGAGCGGCACCGGGCGGATTTTACTTAGGTTGAGAGATTCCGGCGTAACGCTTAAAGAGTCCATAACGGCGCAACTTCCCTTGTACTTCGGGGCCATACGCCCTCCCGCCAGCGGATCTGCTCAAGTCTGCTCAACCTCTCACGTGAACGAGGGCCCCTGCCTGTAGCTGGGGAGGCCGACTGGCGACAGAGGGGGCAGTAGCGGCGGCAGGCTGAGCCCAGAACGGCATTCTCACGTTGGGCGCGCGGCGGGGGCCGGGAACCGGAGATCCGGCGCCAGCGGACACGCCTTCCGCGACGCCCGGCGATCGGCTGGCCCCTGTCGCAAACCCCGTCGCCGCGTGATCAGGCGTTGCCGTCGAGCCCGAGGCGCAGAAGGGCTTCCGCGCGGGCGGCGACCACGTTCATGCGGGCGGTGCGTTCGGCTTCGTCGGTGTGGGTGGGCTGGGCCGTGGCCTGGCCGGGCCATTTGCGGTAGAGGAGGCCGTACTCGCGGGTGAAGTGGCCGCGGGCTACGGCGTTCAGAGCCAGGAGGAGTCCGGTGTCCTCGGACGCGGGGAGCGCCATCCAGCCGCCCAGCGCGAGCAGGAGGTCGCGGCGGACGAAGAGGGTCGCGGGGTGGACCTGGGCGCGGAAGTCGTGGGACTTCCAGAAGTCCAGCACGGCGCCGGGTTCGAGGGGGCCGTCGTCGGGGTCCTGGTCGAAGCCGGCGGTCGAACCGTCCGGCAGCAGGTCCAGGACACGCGAAGTGGCCCAGCCGAGGGTCGGATCGCCTTCCAGAAGCGCCAAGTCCCGGGCCAGGGCACCCGGGGTCAACTGATCGTCGGCGTCGAGGACTTTGACGTAACGGCCGCCGGAGTAGGCGAGCGCGAGCGTGCGGGCCACGCCCGGACCACCCGGTCGGCCCTGGTGGAAGGTGACGCGCGGATCGTCGGGAACGTGCGGGCGTACGGCGTCGGTGCGGCCGTCCTCCTGGACGATCCAGTGCCACTCCCACCCGTCCGGCAGCTCCTGTGCGCACAGCGACTTGTACGCGTCGGCGAGGTACGGCGCGGAGGGCGCGTGCACCGCGGTGACGACATCGATCCGCCCGCCGGCCACGGCGTTCACCACCGGTCCAGGGGTGTGACGTACCGTAGCTCCGTGCGGTCGCCGGGGAACCGGATGTAGGAGTGCTCCACGACGCGGCCGGCCGTGTCGTACGAGGTCTTGCCGAGCACGATCAACGCGGTGCCCGGCGGCAGGCCGAGTTCTTCGGACTCCTCGGCGGTCGGCGGGCGGGCCGAGACGCGCTCCTCGATGCGGTCCAGCTCGATGCCGATGCTGTGCAGCTGGCTCTGCGTGCCGCCGGGCCACGGCTCGTTGTCCGCGTCCAGCAGTTCGGGGTTGGCCTCGACCACCTCGCGCACGAGGTAGGAGACGACGAGGCTGAACGGGTAGTCCTCGGCGCTGTACCGGGTGCGGTACGTGCGCTCCAGCAACGGTGTGTCCACCGGGACGTCGAAGATCTCCGCCAGCTCCGGGTCCGCCTTCGCCTCGCTGTAGGCGGCGTAGAAGACCAGGTCATCCACGACGAGACCCGTGTCGTGCTCCGTCGCGCCGGTCTGCCTGCGCGTCTCCTCGGGGTCGCGTGCCCGGCCCTTCTCCCACTGGTGGCGCTCGTTGGTGCGGAAGACGGGCGTGCGCCGGCGGCGGACGAAGTTGCCCCGGCCGTGCTGCTTCTCGATCAGTCCCTCGGCCTGAAGGAGCGCGAGCGCCTGGCGGAGGGTCGGGAGGCTCTTGCCGTACTCCTCGACCATCGTCGTCTCGGCCGGCAACCGATCGCCGGGGCTCAGCTCACCTGCACGGATGCGCTGACGCAGATCGTCTGCGATCCGTTCGTATGCCTTGGCCATGCGCGGTCACCGTCCTGATCATCGGGCGGCTCCAGCATACAAGTCCTCAAGAGGTCTTGACGTGTTGAGGTGTGGAAGACGCAGCAGAGCGGGTGCCCCGGAAGGTGGGGCACCCGCTCTGGCCTGGGGCTACGTACTGCTAAGACCGCGGAGGCTGTGGGATTTGAACCCACGGTGACATCGCTGCCACGACGGTTTTCAAGATCTCGCGCCGATCATGGACGTTGAACGCTGCCGCCCAGGTCAGACGAGGGCTGGAACACCCGCCGAGCCGTCGTCATCGTCGCCGTGCCCTTCCCGTGCCCCATCGGACACGCCGTGCCCCGAGACCCACTCCTCCATCGCGTCGGCTACCTCCGCGTCGCGGCCGGCGACCGGGCGGGCGTAATGGCGAGTCGTGACGCTGGCGTTGCCGTGGCCGAGACGATGGGCGGCAGTCATGACGCCGTGCCGGTCGGCTACCCACGTCCCGTGAGACGCCCGGAGATCGTGAGGCGTCACGTCGGCCAGACCCACAGCCGCCACAGCCGGATCGAAGTACGCCTTGCGCCACTGGTTGTAGCGCAGCGGATTGCCCTTGCTGTTGGTGAACAGCAGCGCGTCGGAAGAGTCCGGCAGCGTGGCCAGGTGCTTCCGGGCGCGCTGGACGAGCGACGGCGGCAAGGTCAGGACCCGCTTCTGGTGGCTCTTGGGAGTGTCGAAGGTGAGCACGCCTCCCGCCTCGGACAAGTTCTCGTCCACGACGACCAGGCCGCCGCTCAAGTCGAAGTCACCACGTCGGAGCGCGAACGCCTCCCCGATCCGCAGGCCCGCGAAGGCCAGCAAGCCCACCAGAAGGTCATGCGGTGCGGCGGTGGCCCGGACGAGCCGCGAGGCTTCCAGCGGCGTCAGGATGTGCGGTTCGGTCTGTGGCATGCGCGGCAACCGAATGCCACGGCATGGCGTGGCCGCAATCAACTCGTTGTCCACCGCCGAGGCCATGAGCTGCGACAGCACGCGGTACGCCTGCCGGATGCGTGACGCGCTCAAACCCCCCGTACGCATGGAGCCGATCCACTCGGCTACCGCGATGGGCCGCAGACTCGACAGTTCACGATCCCCGAGGCTCGGCTTGATACGCGAGTTGATCAGCGACCGGTAGGACTCCCGGGTCTTGGCCTTGAGCTGAGGACTGACGGCAGCGAGCCAGCGAGCCGCCCAGTCCCCCACCGTGATCAGCCCGGCATCGGGATCGATCCAGCGCCGCTCCTCGATCTCCACCCGCTTCTTGCTCAGCCAGAGGTCAGCGTCGGTGATGGTGGCGAACGTACGGTCAGCAGGTCGCAACAGACCGTCAGGCCCCGGGTAACGCGCCTGATATCGCCCAGACGGCAGTTTCCGGATGCGGCCGAAGGAGCGCCGCTTCTTGCGCTTGGCCACTCAGCTCACCGCCCTCAGCCGACGCACAATCGGCGCAACGGTGTTCGCAGCCACGAAGGCGTCGAGGGCGCTTTCGGGGATACGTACGTGACGGCCGAGCTTCACGAAGGTGATCCGGCGCTCCTCGATCAGCCGCCGAGAGAAGCGGACCGTGGTTCCGAGGCGTTCAGCGGCTTGGGCGACGGTCAGGTAGCGCTCAGCCATGGGTGGGTTCTCCTTCCGTTCCGGGGGCGGGTTCGAGGGTCGCGGCGAGCCAGGCTTCGCCGGGGGTCAAGCCGGTGCCGGCGAAGGTCCAGTGGCCGAGGACGTACGTGGTTTCCTCGGGCCGGTCGGGAGCGAGTTGGGCGCGGCGATATTCGGCGCGGGCGTCGCGGAGGGCGCCCAGGGTGGTGGAGTAGCGGCGGGTCTTGGTGGAGAAGTGGCCGCGGAAGCCGAGCATGTGGGCCCAGGCGCGCAGCCGGAGGTATTCCAGGTCTTTGCGGGCGCCGAGGGTCCACGCGGTGCGGATCATGCGGCGCGCGTGGTCGGAGAGCTGGAGGTGGGCGAGTTCGGCGAGGAAGCGGATCTGGCGGTCGAGGGTGCCGGTGGCGGTCTCGGCTCCCTTGGTCGCGTACTTGGCGATGTACGCCGCCACCGCCCGGTCGGTGAGAGCATTTGAGCCGGTGAAGTCGTTGCTGCGGATGGTGCGGACGTCGAGTTGGCGGCCGAATGCGAAGGTGTGGGCGCGGCCGTCGACCGTGGGCCCGGTGACGCGAGCGGTTGCGGCGGCGGCGCGGATGGCGTCGGTGAGCAAGTCGGCGGTGGCCCAGGCGGGCGGCGGGGTGTTGCCGCCTTCGGGGCCGTCGAGGCGGATGACGGCGTGGAAGTGGACGGCTCCGCGTCGCTGGTATTCGGCGACCTTGGCGAACGAGACGCGGGCGTGGCGGCGGAAGGTGCGTTGGCTGAGTCCGGCCCGCTTGGCGATCTCGCGGCGCAGGTAGATGGAGAAGCGTCGCCACAGGGCTCCGGCGTGGGCGTTCCACAGGACGGCGGCTTCGTAGTCGTACGTATCGGGATCGAGCGGTGTGCCGAGTGCGGGTGCGTCGGCGGGGTGGGCGGTGCCGCAGCGGCAGCGGCCGGAGTCGGGGCGGTTGTGGACCGGGCCGAAGCCTGGGGCGGTGAACGTCGCGAAGACGCGCGGGTGTTGGGCTACGTCGTCCGGAGTGCCCTTGCCGCCGCGCAGTCCGGCGGTGATCAGGTGGAAGGTGTCGCGTCGGTAGGTTTCGGCGCAGGCCGGGCATCGCGTCGTACGGCGGTTGTTGCACCGTACGAGCAGGTGGCCGGCGGGCAGTGTCTCGGACGTCATGCGGTCCAGCACCCGGCCGAGTTCGCCGGTCGCGGTGTCGAGTGCGCGTTCGGTGCGGTGGCCGTCGAGACGGATCGGGTGCGTGCAACCGCCGAGGCCGGAGAGTTGGCGGGCCAGAGCGGGCAGGGTGCCGAGCGTGGCCAGGGTTCCGAGGTCAGCCAGCGGGGGCGGGATCGGGCGGGCGATGATGGGACTCCTTCGCGGGCTTGGCGGTTCGTGGAGGTGGGCTGCCGGGGCGGCGGATGCTTGGCGGTATCGGTGCCGCCCCGGCAGCCAGAGAGCGATGCTTGACTACTCGTCTAGGTATGTGTGCCGTTGACGACGCGGACGCCGTTGCGCGTGCTGTCGTCGATGGCCGGGGCCAGGAAGGTGTGGGCGAGGTAGAAGCCGAACAGTGCGATGACGACGGCGACCCACAGACGGATGCCGAGGAACTTGATCGCGGCCCAGGCGACGATGCCGAGCACGGCGACCAGGGGCAGGCTGACGTTCACGGGTGAGCGGTTCCTTTCAGCGGACGGGGCAGCGGTGTGTGCGGCCGGCCAACTCGGCGGCGGCGCGGCTGTCGTAGTCGGCAGAGAAGCCGCAACGGGGCGCAGTGCAGGCGACGGAGTGCTTCTCGCGGCCTCGGTTGTCGTGGGCGGTGCCGACCTGGACGGGCCCGATTCGGATGACGTTGCGGAAACGGCGGTTGGCGGGCACGGGCGATGTTCTCCTCTCAGAGCTGGGCGGCGATGGCTTCGGCGAGCGGCGCGGGGACGCCGAGGCGGGCGCGGAGGGTCGGTGTGTCGATGGCCGTGCCCGTACGGGTGAGGTGGTCGGCTGCGACCTTGCGGGCGTGCGTGACCAGGGCGGCCGGAACGGCGACGGCAGACTTCACCGGCTCAGCCTCGGTGACTGGTTCGGCCGATGCGGGCGCATCCGGAATCGGCTGACTCACCGGCACTGGGCTGTGCGCGAGGAGCGTGCCGCCGAGGAAGGCCAGCGCCGGCCATCCGGCGACGAGGATGCGCAACCACGCCGGTACGGACGCGGCGGCGAGGAGACCGGCGGTGGCCACATTGGCGCCGAGCGACGCGGCGAGCGCGATCACGAACCAGCACCAGGCCGCCGCCCTCCCCGTACCGGAGCGCAGCCGCCGCCACGCCGCGACCAACAGCAGGTCGACGGAGACCGGATAGGCCCACGCCTTCCATCCGTGCTGGCCGGCCGCGTCGGCGACATCGTGCAGGTGGGCGAAGGACAGCGACGCGGCGATGACCGCTTGGACGATCACCGCGTCGACGCGGGCCAGGCGAGCGCGCACGCGCGGGACCTCCTCTCTCGGCTCAGGGCGTGACGGGGTAGGGACATGGCGCTATACGAGGCGAGGGCGGGTGTCAGCCAGTAACGGGGCGAGGCTTGGCCAGGGGGTCCGAGGCGTCGACCGGCCGGGAGAGGGCCGCGGGCCGGAAGCGTTCCAGCGCGGGCAGGTCCGGTACGCGGTCGGCGTTCGCGTCGCAGATCGCGGCGGCGTCGGCGAGCGAGAGATACGGCGTGCGGATGCGGGACCAGCCGCCGGAGGTGTCCCCGGCGACGGCGAGGCCGGGCCACTCGGGAGCGATGGCGCAGGCCGCTGTGACGGCTTCGGGCGCGATGTCGCCGAGGGCCATCTTGGCGGAGGCTTCATCGTTGACGCGGTGGCAGACCCGCCCGGTGAGTTGAGCCCGCAGCATCGTGGCGCCCTTCCCCAACTCGGCGCCGAAGCGCTGCCCGCAGACTTCCAGGTAGATGCCGGCGGCCCGGCCGAGTTGTGCGAGGCGGATGAGCTGGGTGACCATCTCGTCCCGCCGCTCCTCGTCCTTCTTCGTTGCGACGAGGAAGAGTTCGGCGACCTCGTCCACGAACAGCACGATGGGCACCGGCCGTTGTGCGTCCGGCAGTCCCCACACGTCGGAGGTGATCTCCTCGTCGGGAGTCGAGGGTGCGAGGCCCTGCCGCGCTTTGATCAGGTCGTATCGGTCCTCCATCTCTCGTACGAGCACAGGCAGCAGTTCCGCCGCTTGCTCGGCGTCGGTGGCCAGAGCGGACAGTCGGGCCGCGAACGGCGCCAGCTCCACGCCCCGCTTGCAGTCGATGCCGACCAGCGCGACGTGTTGCGGGGCGAGTCCGGCGATCAGGTGGCGCAGGTACATCGACTTGCCCGACAGCGTTGCGCCGAGGGTCAGTTGGTGGGGTATCGCGCGGTAGTCCCGGACGAAGGCGGTCGCGTCCTCTCGCATCGCCACCGGCACCTTGAGGAAGCCGCTCACTGTCTTGCGGGGCATACGCACCTTGCGCAGCACGTCGAAGCCGACGAGCCGCAGTTCGACCACGCCCGGCTTGACCTCGGAGACATACACGGCGTGAACGCCCCAGGCGTGCCGCAGCCGTTCGGCCGAGGCTGCGACGTCGGCGGGTTCCTGACCGGGCGCGAGCCGCAACCGGAGCCGCATCCCGGTCGAGGTCGGCCGGATGAGCCCCCGCCGAGGAGGTAGCGGCCGGACCTCACGCCGAGTGGTCGCCCGTACCGCCAGGGCCCGCAGCCGCGACGGAGCAACGGTCAGCCCGCAGGCGTCCATGACCGAGGCGTACGTACCGAGCAGGCGGGCGGTCGACACGGGCAGCCCGACCAGGGACCAGTACGCGGCCGGTTGCTCGGCCCGGAGATAGGCGGCGCCACCACCCACAGCGGTGACGGTGCCACCCACCTCCATCAACGTCATCAGGTCCGACATCGGGCTCAGGCCCCCACCTGGGCGGGGAAGGCGGCCGGGGTGACGGCGGCGGCGCGGAAGGCGATCCCGTGCCGCTGCTGCCCGTTGAACATGCTCTCCCAGGGCCGTGCCACCAGACCCGGCAGGGCGACCGGAGCCCCGAGCGCCAAGCCGTCGCCCACACCGCTCTGCGGCACGGTCACCTTCACGAGCGAGGATTCGCCGTCCTCGATGTAGACCACGCCGATCGTCATCAGCGGCTCACCGCTGGTGGCGTCGGTGGCGATCTCGCCGGTCTGCCGGTCCTTGATCTTGGTCTCCGGAGCCTCGGTCAGCAGGATCGTGGCCGCCGAGGTCTCCACACGGATGGAACGCAACTCTGGATCTCCTTCATTCGCGACAGCTAGTCGTCTAGACAAGTGTCATCCGACGCACCCGGAGAAGCGGGTGCGGAATCCACTGTGCCACAGGAGACGGCTACTCGTCTATACGAGTTTACGTGTGGAGGTGTACGAGTCAGCGGCGACGGCCTTTACGTCGCATGTCACGTACCCATCCGCCCTGTTCAGGAGCCTGGTCACGTCGCCGGAAGCTGATACGACAGGACGTACGCGTCTGCCGCCATCACCGTGTCGCAGACCTCCACCGCGCGCCCTTCGGCGTCGAAGGCGGTCCGGACGAGGTGGATGACGGGCACGCCGGCGGCCAGACGGAGCGTCTTGACCTCCCCGGGCGCGGGCATGCGGGCCCGGATCTCCTCTTCGAAGTGGTCGAGGCGATGACCCAGCTCTTCCAGTCGGGCGTAGATGCCGCCGGGTCCCGGGTTCGGCTCGGCGATGGGAGTTCCCCGCGCCAGGTCCAGCGGAAGATACGAGGTCGCGAACTCCACCGGCCGTCCGTCCAGCAGATACCGGCGCCGCCGCGCCAGCACCTTCCGCGGACCGCCCAGTCGGGCCGCCACATCGTGCGTCGGCCGCTCCTCCTTGATCTCCAGACTGTCCACGGTCGGGTGACTGCCCGCCGCGTCGGCTTCCACGATGAAGGCGGACTTGCCCTGTTCGCGGTGGCGGCGCGCGAAGCGGTCGGAGGCCAGGCGCCGTACGGGCGGCCGGGGCCGTACGAAGACGCCCTTCCCGTGCTCGGAGACCACGAGACCCTCGCCCTGGAGGACGGACAGGGAGTTGCGGACGGTCATACGCGAGACGCCGTAGTGGTCGACAAGCTCCGTCTCGGAGGGCAGCTTGTCGCCCTCGGCGAACTTGCCGCGGTCGATGGCGTCGCGCAGTTGGTCGGCGATTTGGCGGAACACCGCGCGATCACTCGTGGGGTCCAGCACCCCGAGCGTGCCGGAGGGGATACCGGGCATAGGTACTCCTTTGGATATCTAGACGAGTGGCCGACCTTTATTGCTACGGTGGGAAGCAGCCTAACCACTCGAAGGGATCATGTACGTGCCGATCGAGCGCCCGCATTCGGTGAGCGTCGCCGGGGTCGTTGTCGACGATGCCGGGCGGGCGTTGCTGATCCGCCGCCGGGACAACGGCCATTGGGAGCCGCCCGGTGGTGTGCTCGAAGCCGGGGAGACGATCCCCGACGCGCTTCAGCGTGAGGTGCTGGAGGAGACCGGTGTCAAGATCGCGCTCCCGGCGACCTTGACCGGCGTCTACAAGAACATGACCGGGCTGATCGTCTCGCTCGTCTTCCGCTGCGAGGCGATCGACGGTCGGCCGGCCACCGGGGACGAGACCAGCGCGCTGCGCTGGGCGACGCGCGAAGAGGTCGCCGAACTCGCCGACGAGGCGTACGCGGTGCGCGTCCTGGACGCACTCGACCGCCGTCCCGACGCGATGTCCGCGCCCGCCGTACGCGCCCACGACGGCGTCAGACTCGTCTAGCTCCAACCAACCGTCCATGGCCGCCCACCAGCAGAAAGCAACTTGTATGCACGAGTATATGAGTAGACCGCGGGTCTGGGGAATGAGTTGCCCGGGTTCGCCGGAAGAAGTTGCCCGCGCGCGGCGCTGGACCCGCGATGTGCTGCGGGATTCGCCGTGTGCGGACGACGCGGCGTTGATCGTCAGCGAGCTGACGGCGAACGCGGTGCTGCACACGAGCAGCGGGGACTGCGCGGCCGGTTCGGCGGATACGGCCGGCGATCGGGCAGGCCGGGATGCCGGGACCTTCCACGTCAGCCTGGCCGTGTCCGCCGCGGTGGTGTCGATCGCGGTGACCGACTCCGGGGGCACGAAGTCCGCGCCGACCGTCGAGCACCCCGGCGCGGACGACATCCACGGCCGGGGCCTGGCGATGGTCGCCGCCCTCGCGCACCACGTCGAGACGCGTGGCGACCGGCATGGCCGCACCGTGACCGCGCACCTCACGCCCGGGCGGGACGCTTCATGATCCGCGACGGGCGGGGCGGTACGGGGGCGGGGATGACGCCCGGCGTCATGTCTGGCGCGATCTCCGGCGCGATGTCTGGCGCGGCGCCTGCACCTACGGCCTCTCCATCCGCTTCCGGGGTTGCCCACAGCCTGTGGACGATCGCCCGCATCCAACACGCCCTGACCCACCCGGTCATGGAACGCCGCTTCCTGACCGACCTCGCGCACGCGCCCGAACACGAGGTGATGAACGTCTTCGCCGCCTGGCGCGACGTCGCCTCCGCGATCGAGCACCGCGCGACCACGACCCCGGCGCCCATGACGCCGGCCTTACCCGACACACCCATCCGAGAAGGGCAGTAACCCATGCACGCAACGCAGACCCCCGCCACCACCGGCTCAGCAGGGCCGGCCACGGGCCGCACGTGGAGCATCACCACGACCAACGGATACACCACCACCGGCCACCTCCCGGCCTGGGCCGAGGACGACCCGAGCACCACCGGCATCCCGCCGCAGCACCTCGGCACCGAACTGGCCGGCATCAACCACCACCAGCCGTTCCCCGGCCAGAGCGTGACCATCTCCGTCACCGACGACGACCCCGGCATCGGCGCCGTCATCCTCGGCGGAAGCATCGACTGTGCCCCCTACAGCGAGGACCCGGCCTCGCGGCAGCCGGTCGTCAACCTCCAGCTCATCGACGACTACTGGTTCCTCAACCTCACCCCCGAGCAGCTCGCTACCCTCGCCGCCCAGCTCCGAGCCCAGGCCGACCACCTCGACCACACCGTCCGCCCGGCCCTGACCGCAGCCCGCGAGGACTGGACGGCCCGCCACACCGCCTAACCACCCACCACACAACAACCGGGCCCCGGCCGCCACAACTCCCACGGCGACCGGGGCCCACCCCTGTCCCGACTCGCACGCAGCCCCAGCCAGCAGCGAGTAACAACCTTCTCTACGAGTTCAAGGCACCCGGCGTCGCTGCCGCTCCGCCGGGCGCGCGTCCGGCGCCCGGCCGCGCCGTCGCTCCTGTCTCCGCCCCGCTCGGCCCGGCCGACGCCGCGCGCGCCCACGAGAGAGGAGGCCCGCAGGGGCACGAGCGAGAATCGCAGAGCCGAGGTCAGAACGATGCCTCCGGCGGGGGCGCTCCGGCTCCGAGATAAACCAAGCCCGACCGGCGACTGCACGTTCGTCGTGGTGGGGTGCGGGAGCTCCCATCCCACCTGCCGTCGACCCGGGCAAGCCGAGCAGTCGCGGCCCAGGGCGTCAAGGTCGTTCGTACAGTGGCGCGCTCCACCTTGACGCCCTGAACCACGCCCGCTCCACAGAAGTGCGGGCCGACGGCAGACGGGATGAGTCAGGGAACGTTGGGCGTCGCGGTCAGGGCCGGACGACCGGATAACGGCCAATGACTCAGTCTTCAGGATCAAGGAACTCGGGCATGGTGACAATCTCACCCTTACGCCAAACCCGCGTGCAGCGTGGTACTCCCATGATGGCGCCAGTTGCTCCACCATACTCGACGCCACTTGGATCAGTAAAACTGAATTCCATGGCTTCCATCGAAATTGAAGAGTATTTTTCAGTCAAGTCATCGGCCAACACGCGATAGTGGAGGTAGATATGCGACTTCACAAGACTCCGAGCCTGATCTGCGGTCAATTCGCCAATTAGGGAATCATCTCGCGATCTTTGCTTAATACGCTGCAAAGCTGCCTTGATGGCCGCTACCGCTGCTACGCTGCCAACGCCGCCACCGAGATTGCTGGAAACTTGCAGAATATATTCACCGAGAGAGCCAGAAGCTCCCCAGTTAGTCTGCCCCTCCCTTGCAGTTATAGTATTCATTGCAGGTACCGCAAGCGCACCATCTAGTGTCGTGATTTTCCGCAGATCTTCAATGATCTCGTCAACACTGCCGTCCAACTCCCCCGCTTCCAAGGTCCACACTTCAGATGGATAATAGACAGGATGCTGAACGAGCTGCACACTGACGCGTGACTCAGAAACGTACAAGGAACCCCGATTCTCCAGTGATAATTCTTCCTATATCCAAGGTGATGCGAGGCAGCAGTGCATTATTTAACGACAGAGAGGTGACCATGCACCGCAGGCCCTCTCTGGCCACCACCTACGATAGATGAAATAGCAAGACCGAATACGAGAGAATCTAGATCCTCTTCACTTTCTCGCAAATCGTCCGCGATCTTGCGCGAGTTCCATCCGTCTTCACGAGCTAGCCGGAAAACGTCAGAAAAGAACCTAGACGTCTCGGGATGAATTCCGCCCGGCTCCCCGGTACGGTAGCCACGCTGAGAGAGGTCAATAATCCACTGGCGACGGACCCATTCGGAAATAAATTCGAGCTGATAGAGCCTTTCGACCATAGCGACCGCAGACACTTTCCAGTACTTTTTTAGCATAAAAACATCATCAATCCGAAGTTTGCCGACCACTTGAGCATACAGGCCGTCCGCTGGGATCAGGAAGCTGGAAGCGAAATCTTGGGCGTCTTGTTCGACTCCTCGCGATCGATTCTTCCTAACGTTCTTATGTAGAATCAAGTGTGCAAGCTCGTGAGCTAGATCAAATCGCATTCGCTCTGCCGTTTTGCTCAAGTTGAGAAATACAAACGGTCGCCCCTCGTAATAAAATGCGAAAGAGTCAATTTCTCGATCGGCAATCGGGAGTGAAAAGACCCTGACGCCCTTCCGTTCAAGAAGGCCAAGCATATTTTTGATCGGCTTGTGGTGTAGTCCCCACACAGAGCGCAATTGCTCTGCAGCTGAAGCAGATGAGAGGTTTTTGACGTCCGAGAAGTCCGGAAGATCCGCGACGGGTGTTCCATACTGCTTGTCGACCCAGTTGCTCAGCTCGACACCGAGAGAGCTAATGGAGAGAATTCTGCGTACTTGCCTAGCAGTCATAGAGGAAAGTGCGCGAAAGCTGACCCAGCTCTCCTCAACTTGGGCCGCATCATCAGCGTAGAAAAAACTCCTCGGCACACCGAGGACGCTGGCGAGCTGGTCGGCTGGGGGAGCTTCGACTTCACCAGCCTCCCAAGCAGAAACGGCCCTACGCGAGACTTCGCATAGTTCAGAGAGAGCCTGTTTGGTGAGCCCACGCCGTTCACGCGCTAGCGTCAGCCTAGTGGGGTTGAAAGATCCCTCAGGCTGTCCTTGTGACCAAAGGTTCTCCGGTGTCGTCATCGTCATCCTCGTCGGGCTCGATGGGCGCAACCGCTCCAGACGAAGGAACGGAGCCAATAATGATCCTCTCGACCCATTCCCCCACCAGCCCGTCTTTCCGCACCTCGACCGGAAGAGAGACTTCTATACGAATTTCGTCTTCGTCCGCGAAGATGACTAGGAACCAGGTGGAACACGCCTCATCGGCGGGGATTTCTTCAGCCAGTACAGGCAGGTCGAGTTCGAGAGCTAGTTGGACATAAGCAGCGTTTCGTTCTACTCGCTCCTTCGTCTTCGGCCCACGCTTACGTGTAAGCCGTGGATCTCGCTCGCCATCGGTACCGGTGTATTTGTCGCCGGCCACGACAGCGAACGCCAATCCCCGTTTCGCTGAGTAGACGGTCTCATAGTTCCCCGTTTGCCCGATACGCCATCCTTGGCGAGTCTTAAGAAGCTCTCTGCGCAGCGAAGCCAGAGTCTCAGCCCACATGGTCACGCCGGGAAAGTTGCGCGGGTAGAACCTAGCGGAAACGCGCCCACGTGCATCGTCGCCCCTGGTGACGCTCGTCTGAATTTTTTCGACAGAGAGACCCATCTCGGACAGGCGGGCGTCTGCGTCGTGCGGCAAAATGATCTTGCTCTTGCGTGCGTGGCCGTGCTCCGATGCCTGGCTCACTTGACCTCCGTAGGTCCGACTTCCCGAAATCATACCTCACTTGAGGCCGGATTAGAGGAAGATCGAGCTTGGTGGGCGCGTGAGTGTCGTAGGGGATCCAACATCAGGGGTCTGACAGCGAGAGACACACTGGTCGCCTGTGCTTTGGCGATGCCAATCCAACCCCTCTACTGCGAAGACACCTTGAGGTGATAGGCCGCGCTGTCGACGCCAACAGCCGTGCCCCATCCGTGCCCGATCCTCCGGGGAACGGCGGGGAGCCCCGGTCGCCGACGGGCAGCGCACACGACAACGGCCCCCGACCAGAATTCCTGGTCAGGGGCCGCTTCCGTACCGCTACCGCGGAGGCTGTGGGATTTGAACCCACGGTGACATCGCTGCCACGACGGTTTTCAAGACCGTTCCCTTCGGCCGCTCGGGCAAGCCTCCCCGCGCAGTCCGCCGCGGGGGCGGGGTGCGCGGGGGACAGCGTAACGCGGGGTGGGGGTCAGTTGGAGTCGCCGGTGCGGCTGCCGAGGGTGACGGTCGTGGTGTGGGTGGAGCCGTCGCGGGTGTAGGTGATGGTCGCCTTGTCGCCCGGCTGGTGCTGCCAGATCTCCCCGATCAGGGTCTGGCCGCTGTCGATGATCTGATCGTCGAACTTGGTGATGACGTCCCCGGCCTTCAGGCCGGCCTTGGCGCCGGGGCCGCCCGCGGTGATCGCGTCGGAGCCGCTGGCGATCTGCGCGCCCTCGCCCTGGTACTGCGTGTTCAGGCTGACGCCGATCACCGGGTACACCGGCACGCCGGTCCTGATCAGCTGGTCGGCCACCCGCCGGGCCTGGTTGATCGGGATCGCGAAGCCGAGGCCCACGCTGCCGCCCTGCTCACCGGGCTGGCTGGTGCCGCCGGGCTGGATCGCGGAGTTGATGCCGATCACCGCGCCCTGCGCGTTCAGCAGCGGGCCGCCGGAGTTGCCGGGGTTGATCGACGCGTCCGTCTGGATGGCGCTCATGTACGACGCGCTGCTGCCCTGCTCGTCGCTGGAGGCGACCGGGCGGTGCATCGCGCTCACGATGCCGGTGGTGACCGTGCCGGACAGGCCGTACGGCGCGCCGATCGCGATCGTCGCGTCGCCGACCTGCGTCTGGTCGGAGTTGCCCAGCGGCAGCGGCGTGAGCTTCGCGCTCGACGGGTTCTTCAGCTTCACCACGGCCACGTCGTAGCCCTGGGCGCGGCCGACGACGGACGCGTCGTACGTGTTGCCGTTGGAGAACGTGACGGTGAGCTTGCCGCCGTTCGCCGCCGGCGCGACCACGTGGTTGTTGGTCAGGATGTGGCCCTGGGTGTCGAAGACGAACCCGGTGCCGGTGCCGCTCTCCTGGCTGCCGCTCGCCTTGATGGTCACGACGCTCGGCAGCGCTTTGTTGGCGATGCCCGCGACCGACGTGGGGGCGCGGTTGAGCGCCTTGGTGTCGGCCGGCGCGGAGACGGTCGTCGAGCCGTTGTCGTTGTCGTTCTTCGCGATCTCGTAGCCGATGCCGCCGCCGACGCCGCCCGCGACCAGCGCGGCCACCACGACCGCGGCGATCAGGCCGCCGACGCGGCGCCGCTTGCCCTCCGGCGGCGTCGGCACGGGCGCGCCCCACACCGGTCCGCCCGGTCCGCCGGGGCCCCCCGCGCCGGGCTGGGCCGACGGCGCGTCGTAGACCGGGCCGCCCGCCGCGTACGCAGGGGTGGTCGGCACCGCGAACGGGTCGGCGGGACCCTGCCCCGAACCGCCCTCGTGCGGCGGCTGCTGGGAGTGCTGGGACGGCTGGGCCTGCTGAGGCTGGGACTGGGGGGGCTGAGGGGGCTGTGCGGGCT
>JAJSZB010000359.1:0-7287 GCA_050613715.1 Streptomyces sp. IBSBF 3018 | reverse complement strand
CCCCGCAAGGGGTCGGCAAGACGCCGAGCGTCACCTCACCCAGGGGCGCGGGGAACTGCGCGGCCAACCGCCCACCGGGAGAAGATCCGGACACACCCCCCGGGCCACCCCGGACGGAAGAGGGGCGCGGGGAACTGCGCGACACGCCCCGGCCGGGCAGAAGATCCGGACCCGACCCCCCGGGGCGCCCCGGACGGCGAAAGCGGCGCACCCCCGGACGGCCAAAGCGGCGCACCCCCACCCGCGGAGGAGCCGGGAACGGGGACCCGGGGGCAGCCCCCGGGGGCAGGGGAACCGAGCTGGAAGCTACTCCTCGTCGGTGGGGTCGTCCGTCGCCGTCGTCGCCGCCGACTCCGTCTCCAGCAGACGGGACAGCTGGCGCCCCAGGATGCGCTTGAACTTCCGCTGCTGCGGCCGCGTGCGGTCCAGTACCGCGACCTCCAGCTGCTCCGCGGTGAGCCGCCGGTCGCCGCCGTTGTTGTCGCGGCTGAGCGACTCGACCGCCAGCGAGAGCGCCTCCGCGAGCGTGAGCCCGTCGCGGTGCCGCTGGTCGAGGAAGCTGCCGATCTGGTCGGAGTTGCCGCCGACCGCGACCGCGCCGTGCTCGTCCACGATGGACCCGTCGTGCGGCAGCCGGTAGATCTGGTCGTCCTCGGGGGCCGCGCCCACCTCCGCGACGATCAGCTCGACCTCGTACGGCTTCTCCCCGACGCTGGAGAAGATGGTGCCGAGCGTCTGCGCGTAGACGTTGGCCAGACCCCGCGCGGTCACGTCGTCGCGGTCGTAGGTGTAGCCGCGCAGGTCGGCGTAGCGGACGCCGCCGATGCGCAGGTTCTCGAACTCGTTGTACTTGCCGACCGCCGCGAAGGCGATCCGGTCGTAGATCTCACTGACCTTGTGCAGGGCGCGGGAGGGGTTCTCGGCGACGAAGACGATGCCGTCGGCGTACTGGAGCACGACGACGCTGCGGCCGCGCGCGATGCCCTTGCGGGCGTACTCGGCGCGGTCGGCCATGGCCTGCTGAGGTGAGACGTAGAACGGCGTGGACACCGGCTAACCGTGCCTTTCTGCTGTCGGCGCTGGGGGTCCCACCGGCCGGGAGGGCCGGTGGGCGTGGCTGCGGACGTGCTCCGGAGGACCGGCCGTCACAGCACCTCGGCCTGCGGTCCGTCGGGGTTCTCCAGCCGCCCGTCGAGCACCGAGCGGGCGATCTCGGCGACCTCCTCCTCGGGCAGCCGGCGGAAGCCGTCCTCGCTGATGGCGGCGACGATGGGGTAGATCCTGCGGGTCAGGTCCGGGCCGCCGGTGGCCGAGTCGTCGTCCGCGGCGTCGTAGAGCGCCTGGACGACCGCGGTGGCGGTCTGCCGCTCGCCGGCGTCCTTGCGGTAGAGCTTCTTCAGCGCGCCGCGGGCGAAGACCGAGCCGGAGCCGGTGGCCGAGAAGCCGAGATCCTCGCTGCGGCCGCCGGTGACGTCGTAGGAGAAGATGCGGCCCTTGCCGCGCTCGGTGTCGTACCCGGCGAACAGCGGCACCACGGCCAGGCCCTGCAGGGCCATGCCGAGATTGCCGCGGATCATGGTGGACAGGCGGTTGGCCTTGCCCTCCAGGGAGAGCGTGGCGCCTTCGATCTTCTCGTAGTGCTCCAGCTCCAGCTGGAACAGCTTGACCATCTCCACGGCGAGGCCCGCGGTGCCGGCGATGCCGACGGCGGAGAACTCGTCCGCGGGGAACACCTTCTCGATGTCGCGCTGCGCGATCACGTTGCCCATGGTGGCGCGGCGGTCGCCGGCGAGGATCACGCCCTCGTCGTACACCGCGGCCACGATCGTGGTGCCGTGCGGGAGTTCGACGGCTCCCTTCAGCGGCGGCAGCACGCGGTTCCCCGGCAGCAGCTCGGGCGAGTGCTCGCCCAGGAAGTCCAGGAACGACGACGAGCCCGGCGTCAGGAAGGCCGCCGGCAGACGCCCGGTGGTGCTGCGAGTGTTGGCTTCCACGCGATTCCTTCCACACGATCTTGGCAGACGGTACGGACCATACCCGCGGCCCGGAAATCCATCCGCCCCGCGGACCGGTGGGGTTGCGGGGCGGACGGAAGGGTGAGCGGCTACTCGCCGCCCTTCTGGACGAAGGACCTCACGAAGTCCTCCGCGTTCTCCTCCAGGACGTCGTCGATCTCGTCCAGGACGGAGTCCACGTCGTCCGAAAGCTTCTCCTGGCGCTCCTTGAGGTCGTCCGCGGCCTGGGCGTCCTGCTGGACCTCCTCGACCTCCTCGGTGGAACGCGTTGCCCGCTGCTGTCCGCCGTCACTGTCCCTGGTGGCCATGTCCCTCACCCCGCTCGGTTGCGTGACCTACAAGATCAGACCCTACAAGGAGGGTCCGACTCAGGCCCTCGAATACTCAACGTCCGAGTGCTACCCGGTTGATTCCCGGTTCCGGGCCGCTTCAGCCGCGTCCGGGGCCGCGAAGATCAGCCGCCGGACAGGATGCGCACCAGTTCTTCGGCGGTACGGCAGCGGTCCAGCAGCTCCTTGACGTGGTTGCGGGTGCCGCGCAGTGGCTCCAGGGTGGGCACCCGTTGCAGGGAGTCACGGCCGGGCAGGTCGAAGATCACCGAGTCCCAGGAGGCGGCGGCCACGTCGTCGGCGTACTGCTCCAGGCAGCGGCCGCGGAAGTAGGCCCTGGTGTCCTCCGGGGGCTTGTCCACGGCCCTGAGCACCTCGGGCTCCTCCAGGACCCGCTGCATGCGCCCGCGGGCCGCCAGACGGTTGTACAGGCCCTTGTCGGGCCGCACGTCGGCGTACTGCAGGTCGACCAGGTGCAGCCGGGCGGCGTCCCAGCCCAGGCCGTCACGGCGCCGGTAGCCCTCCAGGACCTCCAGCTTGGCCACCCAGTCCAGCTCGCCCGACAGGCTCATCGGGTCGTTCTCCAGCCGGTTGAGCACGTCCTCCCAGCGGGCCAGCACGTCCTTGGTCTGCTCGTCCGCGTCGGAGCCGTAGCGCTCCTCGGTGTACTTGCGGGCCAGCTCGTAGTACTCCATCTGGAGCTGCACCGCGGTCAGCGTGCGGCCATTGCGGAGCGTGACGAGCTGTCGCAGTCCGGGGTCGTGGGAGACCTCGTGCAGGGTGCGCACCGGCTGGTCCACCGCGAGGTCGACCTTGATGAAGCCGTCCTCGATCATGGACAGCACCAGCGCGGTGGTGCCGAGCTTGAGGTAGGTGGAGACCTCGGACAGGTTGGCGTCGCCGATGATGACGTGCAGCCTGCGGTACTTCTCGGCGTCGGAGTGCGGCTCGTCCCGGGTGTTGATGATGGGCCGTTTGAGGGTGGTCTCCAGGCCGACCTCGACCTCGAAGTAGTCCGCGCGCTGGCTGAGCTGGAAGCCGTCCTCGTGGCCGTCCTGGCCGATGCCGACCCGGCCCGCGCCGGTGACCACCTGGCGGGAGACGAAGAACGGCGTCAGGTGCCGCACGATGTCGGAGAAGGCGGTCTCCCGCTTCATCAGGTAGTTCTCGTGGGTGCCGTAGGAGGCGCCCTTGTTGTCGGTGTTGTTCTTGTACAGGTGGATCGGCTGGGCGCCGGGGATCTGGGCGGCCCGCAGCGCCGCCTCGGCCATGATCCGCTCGCCGGCCTTGTCCCACAGCACCGCGTCGCGCGGGTTGGTCACCTCGGGCGAGGAGTACTCCGGATGGGCGTGGTCCACGTAGAGCCTGGCGCCGTTGGTGAGGATCACATTGGCCAGGCCGATGTCCTCGTCGGTCAGCTGGGTGGAGTCGGCGGCCTCCCGGGCCAGGTCGAAGCCCCGGGCGTCCCGCAGCGGGTTCTCCTCCTCGAAGTCCCAGCGGGCCCGCCGCGCCCGGTGCACCGCCGCCGCGTAGGCGTTGACGATCTGGGACGAGGTGAGCATGGCATTGGCGTTGGGGTGCCCCGGGACGGAGATCCCGTACTCCGTCTCGATGCCCATTACTCGCCGTACGGTCATGCGGCCCTCCTTGCCCGGCTCCGGCCGGTCCAGACCGGAAAACACACCGGCCGCGGGTACCCGCTGTGGGGACCCGCAGCCGGAGGGTAGTGCTTACAGATACTGTCCGGTGTTCGCCACGGTGTCGATGGAGCGTCCGGTGTCCGCCCCCTGCTTTCCGGTCACCAGGGTGCGGATGAACACGATCCGCTCGCCCTTCTTGCCGGAGATCCGCGCCCAGTCGTCGGGGTTGGTGGTATTGGGCAGGTCCTCGTTCTCCTTGAACTCGTCGACACAGGCCGCGAGCAGGTGGGAGACGCGCATGCCGCGCTGGTCGTGGTCCAGATAGGCCTTGATCGCCATCTTCTTGGCCCGGTCCACGATGTTCTGGATCATGGCGCCGGAGTTGAAGTCCTTGAAGAACAGGACCTCCTTGTCACCGTTGGCGTAGGTGACCTCCAGGAAGCGGTTCTCCTCGGACTCGGAGTACATCCGCTCGACCACGGACTGGATCATGGCGTCCACGGTCGCGGCCGGCGAGCCGCCGTGCTCGGCGAGGTCCTCGCTGTGCAGCGGGAGCGAGTCGAGCAGGTACTTGGAGAAGATGTCCTTGGCCGCCTCGGCGTCCGGGCGCTCGATCTTGATCTTGACGTCCAGCCGGCCGGGCCGCAGGATCGCCGGATCGATCATGTCCTCGCGGTTGGACGCGCCGATCACGATGACGTTCTCCAGGCCCTCCACGCCGTCGATCTCGGCGAGCAGCTGGGGGACGATGGTGTTCTCCACGTCCGAGCTGACGCCGGAGCCACGGGTGCGGAAGAGCGACTCCATCTCGTCGAAGAAGACGATGACCGGGGTGCCCTCGGACGCCTTCTCCCGGGCACGCTGGAAGACCAGGCGGATCTGCCGCTCGGTCTCGCCGACGTACTTGTTCAGCAGCTCCGGGCCCTTGATGTTCAGGAAGTAGCTCTTGCCCTGCGGCCGTCCGGTCACCTCGGCGACCTTCTTGGCCAGCGAGTTGGCCACCGCCTTGGCGATCAGCGTCTTGCCGCAGCCGGGCGGGCCGTAGAGCAGCACGCCCTTGGGCGGGCGCAGTTCGTACTCCTTGAACAGGTCGGCGTGCAGGTACGGCAGCTCCACCGCGTCGCGGATCTGCTCGATCTGGTTGCCGAGACCGCCGATCTGGCGGTAGTCGATGTCGGGGACCTCTTCGAGGACCAGTTCCTCGACCTCGCTCTTGGGCACCCGCTCGTAGACGTAGCCGGAGCGGGGCTCCAGGAGCAGGGCGTCGCCGGCCCGCAGCGGGGCGTCCGCCAGAGTGTCGGCGAGGCGCACCACGCGCTCCTCGTCGGTGTGGCCGATGACCAGCGCGCGCTCGCCGTCCTCCAGGACCTCCTTGAGGGTGACGATGTCGCCGACGCGCTCGAACTCCATGGCCTGCACCACGTTGAGCGCCTCGTTGAGCATCAGTTCCTGGCCGCGCCGGAGCTCGTCGAGCTCCACGGACGGGCTGACGTTCACCCGGAGCTTGCGCCCTCCGGTGAAGATGTCCGCCGTGCCGTCGTCGTTCGCCTGCAGGAAGACGCCGAAACCGGCAGGGGGCTGCGCGAGCCGGTCGACCTCCTCCTTGAGGGCCACGATCTGGTCGCGTGCCTCCCGCAGGGTGTTCGCGAGCCGTTCGTTCTGCGCGGACACTCCTGCCAGATTGGTCTGCAGCTCGACGATCCGCTCTTCGAGAATCCTCGTGTGCCGCGGAGAGTCGGCGAGCTTGCGTCGCAGGACGGCGATCTCCTGCTCAAGAAAGGCGACCTGGCTCATGGGATCTTCCGATCCACGAGCGGGTCGGCCGCCACGGTTGATGTCGTCGTCGTGGGCCGCCACGGTCCTCACCTCCTCCAAGGGGAGCTGGACGTTTCCAGACCCTACCTGGGCCAGGTGGGGTTGAAACCCCTAGATCACAAAGACGATCGCGGTGTGTCCGATCTTCACCCTTGCGCACGTCCCTCCGCCACTGAGATACCCGCCGATCTGCATCCGAAAGCCGCCGGTTGTATCGTCGTTTCGGTCAACCACCGCGGCGGGCCGTTGCTTCCCGGGTCTTCCCGGGTGGCTTCCCGGGGTCCTCCCGGGGGTCCGTCGGCGGTTGCCCGGTCACATCCTGAACGAGGAACGGCAGGCGAGGGGTTCCGTGAGCGAGGACACAGCCGAGGCGCTGGAGGTCTGGATCGACCAGGACCTCTGCACGGGTGACGGCATCTGCGTGCAGTACGCCCCCGAGGTCTTCGAACTGGACATCGACGGTCTGGCGTACGTGAAGGCGCCCGCGCCGGACGGCGGCGAGGGCGACCTGCTGCAGACCCCCGGCGCGACGACACCGGTGCCGCTGCCGCTGCTCCAGGACGTGGTGGACTCGGCCAAGGAGTGCCCCGGCGAGTGCATCCACGTGCGCAGGGCCGCCGACCGCGTCGAGGTCTACGGCCCCGACGCGGAGTGAGCCGCCCGCCGCTGCCGGCGGCGCGGGCATCGCGGGCGGGCGCGCCGGCGGTTCAGATGCTGTTGGGCGGCGGGCCGGGGATGGCGACGTAACGGCCGTCGCGCCACTCCCAGGTGTACGCGCGCTGGAGGTCGGGGCAGCAGCGCGGCACGGTGTCGCCCGAGAAGCCCAGGACGGTCGCCCGGACGGTACGGCCCTGGAGCCGGAAGTTCGCTATCTCCCGGTCGTCCTGCGGCCTGACCAGGGTCTCCACGATGCGCAGGGCGCCCCCCGCGGCGGCCGACAGCACGTAGACGCCGCTGGGCGGGGTGCCGGTGTCGGCCTGGCAGCGGACCACCACGACGGTGTCCGGGCGGCCGTCCCCGTCGAGGTCGGCGGAGACGTGCGAGAGCACCGCCACGGACACGCCGGGGGCGCAGTCCAGCGGGTACGTTACGGCGTTCGGGTCCGGCGCGGCGGTGGGGGCGGGGGCCGCGTGTCCGGCTCCGGTGCCGTCCTTCCCCGCCTGGCCGGCCCGGCCGCCGTGGGCGCCCTGGCCGGCCGCGGGCCGGGAGGCGGTGGGCGAGGCGTCGGCGGGCTCCACCAGGGCGACGGCGCCGACCACGGCGCCGAGCGCGACGGCGGTGGTGAGCCAGTGCACGGCTCGGGTGCGGGTGTGCGGAAGGGCCGGGCCTGCGGACGGCTGCACGCGCCTGTCTCCTGGGGTCGTTCACCGGGGGGGTGGCCAGCATCGTGCCATATCTCACACCGGGCCGGAACGGCGGGGTCGAGGCCGCTTCCCGGCCCCGGCGCGGAGGCGGTCCGCGGGTGGCCCACGGGTGCTCCGCGGGGGG
>JAJSZB010000358.1:3915-7364 GCA_050613715.1 Streptomyces sp. IBSBF 3018 | reverse complement strand
GAGGGCCGCCGGGCGCGGAGGGGGCCGGGTGAGGGCTTCCGCGCCGGAGGCGTCACGCCTCCTTGGTGAGGTTCGGCGGGCCGCCCGCCGTCTCGACCGGCGGAGCGTCGGCCACGGTGACCTTCTCCTCGCCGCGGAAGGTGAACTTCGCCGACTCGCCCTCGCCCTCGACGTCCACGACGACGATGTGGCCGGGGCGCAGCTCGCCGAAGAGGATCTTCTCGGACAGCGAGTCCTCGATCTCCCGCTGGATGGTGCGGCGCAGCGGCCGGGCGCCGAGCACCGGGTCGTAGCCCCGCTTGGAGAGCAGGACCTTCGCCTCGGTGGACAGCTCGATGCCCATGTCCCGGTCCTTCAGCCGCTCGTCCACCCGGCCGATCATCAGGTCGACGATCTGCAGGATGTCCTCCTGGCTGAGCTGCGGGAAGACGATCACGTCGTCCACGCGGTTGAGGAACTCGGGCCGGAAGTGCTGCTTCAGCTCGTCGCTGACCTTGGCCTTCATCCGGTCGTACCCGGACTTGGTGTCGCCCTGGGCGGCGAAGCCCAGGTTGAAGCCCTTGGAGATGTCCCGGGTGCCGAGGTTGGTGGTCATGATGATCACCGTGTTCTTGAAGTCCACGACCCGGCCCTGGGAGTCGGTCAGGCGGCCGTCCTCCAGGATCTGCAGCAGGCTGTTGAAGATGTCCGGGTGGGCCTTCTCGACCTCGTCGAAGAGGACCACGGAGAACGGCTTGCGGCGCACCTTCTCGGTGAGCTGGCCGCCCTCCTCGTACCCGACGTACCCGGGGGGCGAGCCGAAGAGCCGCGAGACGGTGTGCTTCTCGCTGAACTCCGACATGTCCAGGGAGATCAGCGCGTCTTCGTCGCCGAAGAGGAACTCCGCGAGCGCCTTGGACAGCTCGGTCTTACCGACGCCGGACGGGCCGGCGAAGATGAACGAGCCGCCGGGACGCTTGGGGTCCTTCAGGCCGGCGCGGGTGCGGCGGATCGCCTTGGAGAGCGCCTGGACGGCGTCCTTCTGGCCGATGACGCGCTTGTGGAGCTCGTCCTCCATGCGCAGCAGCCGGGAGGACTCCTCCTCGGTGAGCTTGAAGACCGGGATGCCGGTGGCGGTGGCGAGGACCTCGGCGATCAGCTCGCCGTCGACCTCGGCGACGACGTCCATGTCGCCGGCCTTCCACTCCTTCTCCCGCTTGGCCTTCGCCGCGAGCAGCTGCTTCTCGTTGTCCCGCAGGGAGGCGGCCTTCTCGAAGTCCTGCGAGTCGATCGCGGACTCCTTCTCGCGGCGCACGTCGGCGATCTTCTCGTCGAACTCGCGCAGGTCCGGCGGCGCGGTCATGCGGCGGATGCGCATCCGCGAGCCGGCCTCGTCGATGAGGTCGATCGCCTTGTCCGGCAGGAACCGGTCGGAGATGTAGCGGTCGGCCAGGGTGGCCGCCTGGACCAGCGCCTCGTCGGTGATGGAGACCCGGTGGTGGGCCTCGTACCGGTCGCGCAGGCCCTTGAGGATCTCGATGGTGTGCGGCAGCGACGGCTCGGCGACCTGGATGGGCTGGAAGCGGCGCTCAAGGGCGGCGTCCTTCTCCAGGTACTTGCGGTACTCGTCGAGCGTCGTGGCGCCGATGGTCTGCAGCTCGCCGCGGGCCAGCATCGGCTTGAGGATGGAGGCCGCGTCGATCGCGCCCTCGGCGGCGCCGGCGCCGACCAGGGTGTGCAGCTCGTCGATGAACAGGATGATGTCGCCGCGGGTGCGGATCTCCTTCAGGACCTTCTTCAGTCGCTCCTCGAAGTCACCGCGGTACCGCGAGCCGGCCACCAGGGCGCCCAGGTCCAGGGTGTAGAGCTGCTTGTCCTTCAGGGTCTCGGGCACCTCGCCCTTGACGATCGCCTGGGCGAGGCCCTCCACGACGGCGGTCTTGCCGACGCCGGGCTCGCCGATCAGGACGGGGTTGTTCTTGGTGCGGCGGGACAGCACCTGCATGACCCGCTCGATCTCCTTCTCGCGCCCGATCACCGGGTCGAGCTTGGTCTCGCGGGCGGCCTGGGTGAGGTTGCGGCCGAACTGGTCCAGCACGAGCGAGGTCGAGGGGGTGCCCTCGGCCGGCCCGCCGGCCGTGGCCGACTCCTTCCCGCCGGAGTAGCCGGACAGCAGCTGGATGACCTGCTGCCGGACACGGTTGAGATCGGCGCCCAGCTTCACCAGGACCTGGGCGGCGACGCCCTCGCCCTCGCGGATCAGGCCGAGCAGGATGTGCTCGGTGCCGATGTAGTTGTGGCCGAGCTGAAGGGCTTCGCGGAGCGACAGCTCCAGGACCTTCTTGGCACGGGGGGTGAAGGGGATGTGGCCGGACGGGGCCTGCTGCCCCTGGCCGATGATCTCCTCCACCTGCTGGCGGACCGCCTCAAGAGAAATCCCGAGGCTCTCCAGGGCCTTAGCGGCGACACCCTCACCCTCGTGGATCAGGCCCAGGAGGATGTGCTCGGTGCCGATGTAGTTGTGGTTGAGCATCCGGGCTTCTTCCTGAGCCAGGACGACAACCCGCCGCGCGCGGTCGGTGAACCTCTCGAACATCGTTAATCGCTCCTCAGAGCGGTCGGGCAGTGAGGGGTCGGTCCCCTCCCTGTCCTACCGCATGCTAGTCCCGCACAGCGGCGCCGCTCACGAATCACCCCCGCTCGCACGGGGAAAGCTGCGCTACCGGCTGACGTCACTCCCACAACCTCGATGGTGCGAGACGATGTTCCCGCAGGCCAGGCGAATACCCCGGGAACCACTACGCCCGTGGCGAACGCCCGCCCCACCTGCTCGAACACCAGCCCTTCTCACTAGGTACTTCTTACCCTCAGCCGCCGGTAATCCACACTGCCGGGCCGTTTCCAGTGCGCTACGGGCGAACAAACGGGCGCGCCGCGGGCGGAACCTTTCCGCCACGCTGTGCGTTCAGGCGGAGGCGGTGCGTAACCCTTGCGGCGGGCCGCAGTTGCTCAGGTATGGGCTGGTACGAGCACGAACTCGGGTGGCCGGTGACCGGGAGTCCCCCGGAGCTGGTCACGGGGGTGCGCTTCGACGCGCTGGACGTCCCCGCGCAGGCGGGCTTCGCGATGCTGAGCCGGTTCCCCGCACCGGGGATGCTGGGCCCGGTGGCGCTGGACGGCCGCCGGGTCAGGCTGCTGGTGGCGGCGGGCACCGCGGAGGAGCTGCCGGGGCTGCTGGAGTGGCTGGAGTGGGGCGGCATCGCACTGGACCTGGCCTGCCTGGGCTCCGGGCAGCGGATGCGGGCCCCCGCCCACCCCGAGTGGGGCCGCCGGGAGGCCGCGTACGACCGGACGGCGCCGGTGTGGCTGCGGCCTCCCCGGGCAGGACTCGACGTGGAGTCCGCCGTGCCCGCACTGCGCGTCGCGGACCTGACGGGCGGGGCGGGCGGATCTGACGGGCGGCATGGGCG
>JAJSZB010000358.1:0-3905 GCA_050613715.1 Streptomyces sp. IBSBF 3018 | reverse complement strand
CGTGCTGGCGTTCGGGGGGCGGTGGGCGGGCGGGGCGGGCCGGCCGGAGCCGGCGCGCCGGGCGGATCCGCTGCCGTCGGTCTCACGGCACTGGTGGCCGCCCTGGCGACGGCCTGCCATCGGATCGCGCTGCGCTCCCGCGTCCAGGATCAGCCGTGGGCCTTCTCGTACGCCTCACGGATGGTCGCGGGCACCCGGCCGCGGTCGTTGACCTCGTAGCCCTTCTCCTTGGCCCATGCGCGGATCTTCGCGGTGTCCTGCCCGGAGGCGCCACCACTGCTGCGGACGGCCTTGGTGCGGCCCCGCCCGGCCCGGCCGCCGGTGCGCCGGCCACTGTCCGTGTACGGGGTGAGCAGCCCGCGCAGCTTGTCGGCATTCTCCGTCGTGAGGTCGATCTCGTACGTCACACCGTCAAGTGCGAACGTCACGGTCTCGTCCGCCTCGCCGCCGTCGAGGTCGTCAACAAGAAGGACCTGTACCTTCTGTGCCACCGGCTTCCCTTTCATCGAAAACGGATTAACGGTAAAAGCAAAGCGCCTTTCCGCGGAAAACACAAACCCCTTGCGCGAAGAGGGCGCCGCGAGGTAGCGCGATCCGGACAAACCGGAACACCTCAGAGTTGCAGCAGCATGCGACTGTTGCCCAAGGTGTTCGGTTTCACCCGCTCCAGGTCGAGGAACTCCGCCACGCCCTCGTCATTGGAGCGCAGCAGCTCGCCGAAGACATCGCCGTCCACCGGGGTCTCGCCAATCTCCACGAAGCCGTGCTTGGCGAAGAAGTCCACTTCGAAGGTCAGGCAGAAAATACGCCGGACGCCGAGCCAGCGTGCGGTGTGCAGCAACTTCGCCAGCACCCCGTGCCCGACCCCGCGGCCGCGCAGCCGCGGGTCCACCGCCAGCGTCCTGACCTCGGCCAGGTCCTCCCACATCACGTGCAGTGCGCCGCAGGCCACCACCTCGGCGTCCTGGTCCCGCTCGGCCACCCAGAACTCCTGGATGTCCTCATAAAGCGTCACGGTGGCCTTGTCGAGCAGGATGCCGTCGCGGACATAGGAGTCCAGCAGGGCGCGCAGGGCCGGAACGTCGGCGGTACGGGCGCGCCGGATGGTCACGTCATTAGCCGGGTTCGGCGCGCCGGAGGGGTTCTGCGGCTTGTGCGGGTTCCGCGGGTTCGACGGGTTCGACAGGGAGGCCATGGGCGGACGCTATCGCCCTTGCGGTTCCGGAGGGTCGGAGGGGTCCGGGTCGCCGGACTGGATGATGCGCATTGCGTCGCGGAGCGCTTCGCGCTGTTCCGGGGACATCATGCCGAAGAAGTGGACGAGGGCCGCGGCGGGGTTGTCGCTCGCGGCCCAGGCTTCGTTCATCAGTGCGGCCGAGTACGCCGCTCTCGTCGATACCGCCTCATAGCGATATGCGCGGCCTTCGGAGGTCCGGCGCAGCCAGCCCTTCTGGCGCAGGTTGTCCATTACGGTCATCACCGTTGTGTAGGCGATGGAACGGTCCCGGGTCAGGTCCTCCAGGACCTCACGAACGGTGACCGGTCGGTTCCACTCCCACACACGCGTCATGACCGCGTCTTCGAGGTCTCCCAGTGGTCGCGGCACACCGGAAATACTACGGGCCGATGAGACGAAATGCCCGAATTGTTACTCGGCGGTTCGCTGCTGCCGCTCGGCCGCCTCGGCGCGGGCGAACGCGGCGTCGACCGCGGCGTCCTCCTTGGCCTTGTTGGCGCCGCCCTGGTTCTTGATGATCGTGACGACCAGGCCGATGAAGAACACCGCCATCACCAGCGGGGGCACGATCGCGGAGAGGTAGTTCATGCCTCCAGCGTAGCCAGGCCCGCGCGGGCCCTTTTGCCCGCCCTCGGTTGTCCCCGGCGCGCGACCCCGCCAGACTCGTCCGGGCACACACCGAAACACCGCGCGACGCCACGGGGGCGGACATGACCGACCATCTCAAGGTGTCCACGACGGACCTGGCCGACGTGGGCCGGTCGCTGGGCACGCTGAAGGACGAGTTCGAGCACTCCAGCACCATCGTCGACTCCTTCCACGACTTCATAGGCTCCGGCGAACTCGCCGACGCGCTCGGCGACTTCGCCGGTGACTGGTCGAAGAAGCGCGAGGAGCTGTGCGGCCTGCTGGAGGAGCTGGGCAAGGTCGCCGACACCGCGGCGAAGACCTACGACGGGGTGGACGCCCACCTGGCCGACGCGCTGCTGAAGGCGGACAAGTGACCGACCTGACGCATCTGGACTGGGACACCGCCCGCTACGACGACCACGACCTGGTGCCCGGCGAACCGTACGAGGTCGCCATGCTCGGCCGGCAGCTGAAGAACACCGCCGAGATGATCCGCACCCAGGCCGGCAACCTGCGCAACCTGGTGGACGGCAGCGGCTGGGACTCCCCGGCCGGCCGCAAGTTCCAGGAGAAGGCCGGCGACGCCGCGGACAAGCTGGCCAAGGCGCACACCCGCTACCAGGCCGCCGCCGACGCGCTCGGCGACCGCACCGGCCTGGACCCCGAGCACGACTGGGCCAACGCCCTGGACCACGCCCAGTCGATGGCCCGCGACGCCCTGACCAAGGGCAAGACGGCGTACGACGAGAGCCGCTCGTACGGCACGTCGATCGGTCAGCTGGACAAGAACGACACCAGCCCGGCAGCGGTCCGCATGCACGACCAGAAGAACCTCGCGGACACCGACCTGCTCCAGGCCCGGCACGACCTCCAGGCGGCGCTGGACTTCCGCGACCACCACGCCCACAAGGCGGCCTCCGCTATCCGCGACGCCATCGACCATGACGGCCTGAAGGACCCCAAGCACCACTGGTGGGACAGCGTGCTGGACGTGGTCGCCAAGGTGGGGCACTGGGCCGGGGTCGCCGCCGCCTTCCTCGGCGTCGCGGCGCTCCTGCTCAGCTGGGTGCCGGTGCTCGGCGAGGTGCTCGGCGCGCTCGCCCTGATCGCCTCGGTGGTCGCCCTGGTCTGCGACACCGTCTCCGCGCTCGACGGCCGCGGCACCTGGCTCGACGTGGCGATCGACGCGGTCGGCGTGCTCTCCTTCGGCGCCGGGCGGCTGATCGGCACCGCCGCCAAGGAGGCCACGGTCGCCGCCCGCGCCTCCTCCGCGCTCAAGGACTTCCAGGCGCTGCGGGAGATCGGCGTCGAGGGCGGCAAGGCGTGGGACATCGTCGAGGGCATGGGCGGCCTGCGCGAGGCCGGCGTCGCCAAGGCGCTGGACTTCGCGCCCTCCAAGCTGCTGCCCGACCTGAAGTCCGTGGTCAAGGCGTCGGTCAACCCCAAGCTCTACCTCCAGGACATCGGCGACGCGGTCAAGGAGTGGCCCGGCCTCAAGGCCGCGCTCAACCCGGCGAACGCGGTCGACGCGTTCAAGGGCTTCGTCGACCCGATGCGGGCGGTCAGCTCCACCACCTTCAAGACGATGGCGCTCGGGGGGCGCGCGCTCTTCACCGCGAGCCAGACGCTGCCCCTGGTCGCCGGGTGGTCCAACCTGGGGCCCACGTCGCCCACGGAGTCCGGCGCGACGGCGCCCAATCTCTTCGAGCGGCTCAAGGAGATCCCCGGCGTCGGGGCGAACGGCGTCCCCTTCTACAACTGGCACTGGACGCCTGCGGCGAGCTGATCCCCCCGGCCGCGCCGTGCCCCGCTCCCACCGTCGCCGTCCCTTCGGGTCAGCATCTGCCCCGAACAGACCGTCCCCGTCCAACGGTCCGCTGTGGTTGCTCGCGCAGTTCCCCGCGCCCCTGATTGGTCAGCGTCCAGCGCACAGGCGGACAGGAGCCCCGCAGCCCGGGAGGAACTCAACCCGCAGCGCGATCCCGGCCGGAGGGGGCGGTCCGGGGGTGTCCCCGCAGAACTTCGAAAACAACACCGG
>JAJSZB010000357.1:0-7376 GCA_050613715.1 Streptomyces sp. IBSBF 3018 | reverse complement strand
CACCGGCCCCGTTCAGGGCGCGGACGCGTGGATCAGCCGGGCAGCGTCCAGCGCTGTGCCGCCGTGCCGTTGCAGTCCCAGATCTGCAGCTGCGTCCGGTCCGCGGTGGAACTGTTGGGATCGTCCAGGCAGCGCCCGGAGTTGGGGTTGACCAGCGAGCCGTTGGCCCCGGCCACCCAGCGCTGCGCCACGGTGCCGTTGCAGCTCCAGAGCTGGACCTTGGTGGCGTTGGCGGTGCCGCTGTTGCTGACGTCCAGGCAGCCGCCGAGCGCACGGATCGAGCCGCCCGCGCCGGGGACCAGCGTCCACTTCTGCGCGTCGGTGCCGTTGCACGTGTACAGCTGGACGGGCGTGCCGCTGGCGGTCGCGGCGCCCGCGATGTCCACGCACTTGCCGGGGATGCCGGAGGTGATCGGACCGGTCCTGGTGACGCCGGTCTGCGCGAGCGCCTGCTCCACCAGGGACGCGGCGGCGCTCATGCCCGCCTCGTTCGGGTGGTAGGAGGACCGGCCGGACGGGGCGGCGTACTTCTCCACCCACGGCGAGGCCGAGCACGCGTCGTGCCCGTGGCTGGCCCCGGCGAGGTCGACCAGCGTCGCGCCGGTGGCGCTCGCGGCGGTCGCGGTGTCGGCGGCCAGCCGCGAGCCGATGCTGCGCTCGTACGACGCCTGGTCGTCGGTGAGCGGCACGCCGGAGCAGACGCCGGAGTCGGGCAGCAGCGTGAAGTACGTGACGAAGTAGACCTTGGCCTGCGGCGACGCGCTGTGCACGGCGTTCACCACGTTCTCCAGCCGGCCGGTGAGCTGGGTGAAGGTCTGGTCGATGGAGTTGCGGTCCACCGAGCCGCAGTTCGAGCCGCCGCCGGTCTGGCAGGAGTAGGAGTCGATGCTGCCGAGGTAGTCGACGTCGTTGCCGCCGATGGTGACGGTGACGATCTGGGTGCCGGAGCCGACCGCGGATATCTGCGGCGGCAGGCCGTTCTGACCGGACGTCAGAATATTGGCGGTCACCGCGCCGCTGCAGCTGGCGTCGGTCAGGTTCGCGCCGATGTCGCGGGCCAGCACGCTCGCGTAGTTGTTCTGCGAGCGCGCACAGGACGCCGCGCCGTCGCCCGTCTGCTGGGGCGGGATGCCGGGCCCGGCGGCGAACGAGCTGCCCATGCCCACGTAGTTGAGGCCGGAGGCCACCGCCGCGGGTGCCGCAACGGTCCGGCTGCCGGCGCCGGCCACGGCGTTCGCCGTGGTCACCGTGGTTTCCGCGGTCGCCGTGCTCGCGGATGCCGAGGGCGCGAGCATCGCGGTCGCGGCCGCCGCGGCCAGTGCCGCGGTCGCCATCGGGATCGACAGGCGTCTCCACGACGCCCTTGCGCTGTCGTACGGACTTCTCATTGCGAGACCTCCACCGGACGAGAGCCGTAGACGGTGGGCGTCGCATAAGCCGCTACGGCGCTGGCAACGTTGTCACCCTGCCCGCGCAGACTAGCAGCGCCCCACCGGAGCGCCAAGGGTCGCGACAGCGGCCGGACGCGGACCGCGGCGCTGCGTCGAACGGGTGAACTTTCCTCATGGCGCGCGGATTTCGGGGTAGCCGACGGCCCGAACAGGGCGCCTCGCCCTGAAGCATGTGGCGCGGAGACCACCGGCCGGAACGCGGAGAGTGCAGGGGTGTGGATGGCGCTGCGACACCGGAAGGAGCTCGCGGCGTCGGCGGCGCGCGACGCCGCGAGCACCGGCTTCGACGTGCTGGACCGGCGGCTTCCCGCCGCCGAGGCCGCGAAGGTCCTGCTGCGCAAGGCGTTTCCCGACCACTGGAGCTTCCTGCTGGGCGAACTGGCCCTCTACAGCTTCGCGGTGGTGGTGCTCACCGGCACCTGGCTCACCATGTTCTTCGAGCCCAGCACCAAGGAGCACGTGTACCGGGGCAGTTACGCCCCGCTGAACGGGCTGCCGGTCTCCGAGGCGTACGACTCGACGCTGCACATCAGCTTCGAGGTGCGCGGTGGGCTGTTGATGCGTCAGATGCACCACTGGGCGGCGCTGATCTTCGTGGCCGCGATCGGCGTGCACATGATGCGGATCTTCTTCACCGGGGCGTTCCGCAGGCCGCGCGAGATCAACTGGATGATCGGCGTGCTGCTGTTCTTCACCGCGCTGCTGGAGGGGTTCTGCGGCTATTCGCTCCCCGACGACCTGCTCTCCGGCACCGGACTGCGCACGGCGAACAGCATCGTGATGTCGATCCCGGTGGTCGGCACCTATCTGTCGTTCTTCCTGTGGGGCGGGTCGTTCCCCGGCCACCTGCTCAACAACCGGCTGTACATCCTGCACGTGCTGTTCATCCCCGGCCTGCTGATCGGCCTGGTCACCGTCCATCTGATCCTGGTGGTCTACCTCAAGCACACCCAGTGGAGCAGGCCCGGCCGCACCAACCGGAACGTCGTGGGGCAGCCGATGTTCCCGCAGTTCGTCGCCAAGTCCACCGGGCTGTTCCTGATGGTCTTCGGGCTGATCGCCGCCCTCGGCGCGGTCGCCCAGATCAACCCGGTCTGGATGTACGGGCCGTACCGCGCCGACCAGGTCAGCACCGGGGCGCAGCCGGACTGGTACGTCGGGTTCCTGGAGGGCGCGCTGCGGCTGATGCCCTCGTGGGAGACGAGGGTGGCCGGCCACACCGTGATGTGGAACGTGCTGCTGCCGGCGGTGGTGCTGCCCGGGCTGCTGATGGCGCTGCTGTTCGCGTACCCGGTGTTCGAGCGGTGGGTGACCGGCGACCGCGGCGAGTACCACCTGTGCGACCGGCCGCGGGACAAGCCCACCCGGACCGCGCTGGGGGTCGCGGGCATCAGTTGGTACGCGGTGCTGCTGCTGGCCGGCGGCAACGACGTGACCGCGTTCTCCTTCCGGCTGTCGGTGAACGTGCTCACCTGGGTGCTGCGGATCGGCTTCTTCGTGGCGCCGGTGCTGGGCTTCCTCGTCACCAAGCGGCTGTGCCTGGCGCTGCAGGCGCACGAGCGGACGGTGCTGACGGAGGGCGAGGAGACCGGCGAGGTGGTGCAGCAGGTGGACGGCGGGATGGAGCCGGGGCACGCGCCGGTCGCGCCCGAGCGGCTCTACGCCTTCCTGGTGCGGGACCTGCCGCCGCCGCGGGAGCGGCCCGGCCGTGACGCGCCGCGCCGGGTCCGGCTGCGCGCGGCGCTGAGCCGCTGGTACTTCGCCCGCCGGGTGGAACTGCCCGCGACGCCCCGGCAGCGGCAGCACGTCGAGCGGGCCCTTGCCGACCCGGAGCGGAGCGAGAAATGACGCAGACCGTCGACGAGCCCGCGGCGCCCGGGCGGGACGGGGGTCCCGAGGACGGCGGCAGCCCGCTGGGCGAGAAGCTGCTGGGCTGGGTCACCACCACCGACCACAAGGTGATCGGCAACCTCTACCTGGTGACCGCCTTCTGCTTCTTCCTGTTCGCCGGGCTGCTGGCGATGGGGATGCGGGCCGAACTCGCCCGCCCCGGGATGCAGTTGTGGAGCAACCAGGAGTACAACCAGCTGGTCACGATCCACGGCACCATCATGATGCTGCTGTTCGCCACGCCGATGTTCGCCGGTTTCGCCAACGCGGTGATGCCGTTGCAGATCGGCGCGCCGGACGTGGCCTTCCCCCGGCTGAACGCGCTGACGTACTGGCTCTACCTGTTCGGCGCGCTGATCGTGGTGGCCGGCTTCGTGGTGCCCGGCGGGGCGGCGGCCTTCGGCTGGTTCGCGTACGCGCCGCTCAACAGCGCGGAGCACTCCCCCGGCGCGGGCGGCGATCTGTGGGCGATGGGCCTGGTGCTCGCCGGCCTGAGCACCACGCTGGGCTCGGTCAACTTCGTCACCACGATCGTGTGCCTGCGCGCGCCGGGCATGACGATGTTCCGGATGCCGATCTTCACCTGGAACGTGCTGTTCACCTCGATCCTGGCGCTGCTGGCGTTCCCGGTGCTGACCGCGGCGCTGCTGGCGCTGGAGGCGGACCGCAAGTTCGGCGCGCACGTCTTCGACGCGGCGAACGGCGGCGCGATCCTGTGGCAGCACCTGTTCTGGTTCTTCGGCCACCCCGAGGTCTATATCGTGGCGCTGCCGTTCTTCGGCGTCGTCACCGAGATCATCCCGGTGTTCAGCCGCAAGCCGGTGTTCGGGTACATCGGCATGGTCGGCGCGACCATCGCCATCACGATGCTGTCGGCCACGGTGTGGGCGCACCACATGTTCGCCACCGGCATGGTGCTGCTGCCGTTCTTCTCGATGATGTCGTTCCTCATCGCGGTGCCGACGGGGGTGAAGTTCTTCAACTGGATCGGCACGATGTGGCACGGCTCGCTGTCCTTCGAGACGCCGATGCTGTGGTCGATCGGCTTCCTGGTGACCTTCCTGCTGGGCGGGCTGAGCGGGGTGCTGCTGGCGTCGCCGCCGCTGGACTTCCACGTCACCGACTCGTACTTCGTGGTGGCGCACCTGCACTACGTGCTGTTCGGCACGGTGGTGTTCGCGATGTTCGGCGGCTTCTACTTCTGGTGGCCGAAGTGGACCGGGCGGATGCTGGACGAGCGGCTGGGGAAGATCCACTTCTGGACGCTGTTCACCGGCTTCCAGACCACGTTCCTGGTGCAGCACTGGCTCGGCGAGGAGGGCATGCCGCGCCGCTACGCCGACTACCTGGCCTCCGACGGGTTCACCACGCTCAACACCGTGTCGTCCATCGGCGCGTTCCTGCTGGGCCTGTCCACGCTGCCGTTCCTCTACAACGTGTGGAGGACCGCGCGGTACGCCCCGAAGGTGGACGTCGAGGACCCGTGGGGGTTCGGCCGCTCGCTGGAGTGGGCCACCTCCTGCCCGCCGCCGCGGCACAACTTCGTGACGCTGCCGCAGATCCGCTCCGACTCCCCCGCCTTCGACCTGCACCACCCGGAGGCCGCGGCGCTGCCGCCGAGCACCACCGCGCCGGGGCTCGCCACCCCCGACCCGCACCAGGAGTCCACGCCGTGAACCGCCGGGAGGGCGCGTCATGAAGACCGAACGGAACCTGTTCGCCGGGGTGGCCGGGTTCTTCCTGCTGACCGGGGTCGGCTACGGATGGTGGTCGGGCCCGGAGCCCGCGGGGACGGCCGCGCTCGCGGTCGCCTTCCTGATGGCGTCGGTCATCGCCTTCTTCTTCGACCGCACGCTCAGGCACGACGGCAGCAGGCCGGAGGACCGGCGGGACGGCAGGATCGCCGAGCGCGCCGGACCGCTGGACTTCTTCCCGGCCCGCAGCCCCTACCCGCCGGTGCTCGCCTCGGGCGCGGCGCTCACCGTGCTGGGCGTCGTCTTCGGCCTGTGGCTGTTCCTGATCGGCTTCGGCGTGCTGGCCGCCGGGGTCGGCGGGATGGTGTTCCAGTACGCGCACCGCGGCGAGGGGTAGCGCGGGCGCCGCGGTGGGGCCGGGACGCCGGGCTCGACCGCGCGGTCACGGGAAGGGCACGGCGGAAACGGGCGCGGCGGGCGTCAGCCGGCGTCGCGCAGCCGCGGCAGGACCTCGGTGCGGTAGGCGTCGAAGAACTCGGTCTGGCCCGGGCCGATCTGGTTGACGTAGACCTCGTCGAAGCCGGCGCGGGCGTACGCGCCGACCGCGTCCACGTGGGCGTCGACGTCGTCGCCGCAGACCACGGTGTCCGCGATCATGTCCTCGGTGACCAGGGAGCACGCCTGCTCGAAGTGCTCGGGCGTGGGGAGGATCTGGGCCAGCTCGCCGGGCAGCGCCTCGTTCGGCCACAGCCGGTGCACGGTGCGCACGGCTCGGTCGCGGTCGGTGTCCCAGCAGACCTTCAGGCCGCCCAGCACCGGCTTGGCGCCGCCGCCCGCCTTGCGGAACTGCTCCACCAGGCTCTCGTCGGGTGCCATCGTCACGAAGCCGTCGCCGATCCGCGCGGCCAGGGCCGCGGCCTGCGGGCCGAAGCCGGAGATGTGCAGCGGCGGCGGCTCGTCCGGCACGGTGTACAGGCGGGCGTTCTGCACGGTGAAGTGCGGGCCGCGGTGGGTGACGCGCTCCCCGGTGAGCAGACGCCTGATCACCTGGACCGCCTCGTCGAGCAGCTCCATCCGCTCGGCCGCCTCCGGCCAGGCGCCGCCCACGACGTGCTCGTTGAGCGCCTCGCCGCTGCCGAGGCCGAACCGGAACCGGCCCCCGGTCAGCACCGACGCGGTGGCCGCGGCCTGCGCGTTGATCGCGGGGTGCATACGGACCGTGGGACACGTCACGAGCGTCGTCACGGGCAGCGAGGTGACCTGGGACAGCGCGCCGATCATCGACCAGACGAAGGGGCTCTCCCCCTGCTCGTCGTTCCACGGGTGGAAGTGGTCGGAGATCGCCAGCGCCTCGAAGCCTGCCTGCTCGGCGGAGCGCGCCTGGTCCAGGAGCTCGGCGGGCGTGAACTCCTCGCAGGAAAGGAAGTAGCCGTACGTCGTCATGGCGCCGGTCCTCTCTGCCGACGGGCGGTCCCGGTGCGGGAGCGCCGCCGGTCGTCGTGGTGGCGGGTCCCGCGGGCGGCGGGTCTGCCGGCGGCGGGGACGGTTCGAGGGGGTGGTCCGGTGGGACGGCCCGGGTGGAGCGCGGCCCCGGGTGGGACGGCCCCTACGCCGGGGGTGCGGGGGTGAGCGCGCCGATCGCGCTGCGGTCGAGCCGGTCGAGCAGGTCGGCGGGCGAGTCGTAGACGTCCTTCGCGCCGGCGTCGGTCAGCTCGGCGCGCGAGACCCCGCCGGTCAGCACGCCCAGGCAGGGCACGTCCGCGGCGCGCGCGGCCTTCGCGTCCCACACGGCGTCCCCGACGAACACCGCGCGCTCGGCCGGGACGCCGCCCCGGTCCAGCGCCTGGTGCACGAGGTCGGGGGCGGGTTTGCTGGAGTCCACGTCGTCGGCGGTGGTCACGGCGTACAGCGCGTCGTCCACGCCCAGCGTGTCGATCATGACCTTGGCCTCCTCGCCGGAGGCGGAGGACGCGAGCACCACCCGCAGCCCGCGCCGCGCGCAGGCCCTGACCAGCTCGGCGGCCCCGGGCAGCGGGGTCAGCCGCGGCCAGTCGGCCGCGTAGAGCGTGTCGTGCGCGGCCTTCAGCGCGTCGTCACCGCCGCGGTCGCGGTCCTCGCCGAGCAACGCGTCCATCAGGTGGTCGCTGCCCATGCCGATGGACCGGTGGATCCTCGCCATCGGCACGTGCCGGTCCTGCTGCCGCAGCGCCTCCCACCACGCGAGAGTGTGCAGGTAGACGGTGTCCATCAGCGTGCCGTCCACGTCGAAGAGGACCGCCGCGGGAGAGCTCTGTCCGTCGTCCGCCATGGTCGCCGCCTGCCCGCCCCCGCCCGCCTCATG
>JAJSZB010000356.1:0-7378 GCA_050613715.1 Streptomyces sp. IBSBF 3018 | reverse complement strand
CGGATCGGGGGCTCGGATCGGGGCTCGGTCCGGCGGGCCGGGGGTCTCAGGCGGCGGCCGGCGCGGCGAGCGGTACGGCCTCGCCGGTCCGCAGGGACTCCAGGACGGCCAGGACGACGTCGGTGACCAGCGCTCCCTGGTCGAGGCCGGGGCCGACCGGCCGGCCCTCGGCCAGCGCGGCGACGAAGGACTGCACCATCCAGGTCGGCGGGCCCTGCAGCCGCCCGTCGATCTCCCCGCCGAGCATGCCCGGCCAGGTGTAGGCGTCCCCGGCGTGCCGGAAGCTCTGGTCCTGCAGGTCCACGTCGACCGCTGAGCGGCTGCCCACCACCTTGTACTGGAAGTCGATGATCGACGGCGAGGACTCCGGCAGCACCCAGGTGGAGGTCAGGTTGGCGGTGGTGCCGTCGGCGAAGGTCAGCAGGGCGTGCACGACGTCCCAGGTGTCCACCCCGATCTCGGCGAGGCGGCCGCGCGAGCCGCGGGCGACCACCGAGGCCACCGGCTTGTCCGCGACCCACAGGGCGGCGTCGACGGTGTGGCTCATCAGGAACCACGCCGGCGAGGACCGGGCCGCCCACGGGATCATCCGGGTCGGCACGTAGTAGGTGTTGCTGAGCAGGATGTTCTGCGTCAGCACGTCGCCCAGCTCGCCGCCGGCCGACAGGTCGTGGATGCGGCGGATGGCGGGGTTCCAGCGGTTCTCGAAGCCGACCATGCACTGCACCCCGGCCTCCCGCACCGCCTCGGCGATCGCGCGGCAGTCCTCCGCGGTCGTGGCCAGCGGCTTCTCCAGCAGCAGGTGGGCGCCGGCGCGCGCGGCGTCGACGGCGACCTCGCGGTGGGCGAAGTCGGGCGTCGCGACGATCACGGCGTCGAGGCCGCCGCGCTCCAGCATGGCCCGGTGGTCGGTGAAGGCCGCGAGGCCGAACTCGTCCGCCACCTTCTGTGCCGTCCGCGGGTCGAGGTCGCAGACCGCGGCCACCCGGGCGCCCGGGAAGCCGGCGAGCGACCGTGCGTACATCTGCCCGCGGATTCCGGCGCCGACTATGCCGACGTTCACCATCGAGGACTCCTGACACGACTGTTCGGGGAGCGAGGGCTCCGGGATGCGCACCCGCCACTGCGTCCGCGGGTCGGTTCACCCCACAACCATCGGGGCGAGGGTTTGTAAGCTATCCATGCGAACCTGGGAGGTCAAGGGTTGCGTTCAACCGTGACCATCGCCTTACATCGCAGGTGGTGCGCCTGATGTCGGGCGCGTTTCCCCTGCGTGACCGCCGGTCGGCGCACACGGCAGCCCGTTCGTCGCCTGGGTTTGTATGATGACGATCCAATTGCTGTACTGGTCCGGCTACCCAACCGATCGATGGAGCCGCCGTGAGGTCCGATCACGACCGCCGGGACGCCCGCATCCCTGCCGAGCCGCGGCCGCCGCGGTCCCCGAGCCCGGCATCGAGCCCGGCACCGACTCCGGCGCAGGCACCGGCGCAGCCGCGGCGCGCCGCCACCCCGCTGATCTCCCCGAGCCTGGCCAGCCAGGTCAACCGGGCCCGCGTGCTGCAGTCGCTCTACGACATCGGTCCGCTGTCCCGCTCCGACCTGGCGCGGCTCACCGGCACCACGCGGGCCGCGATCGGCACGATCGTGCAGCCGATGATCGACAGCGGCATCCTCGCCGAGGGCGACCCGCGCTCCAGCGGTGCGTCGGGCGGCAAACCGGCCCGGCCGCTGTGGTTCTCCCCCTCCGGGCCGTCCATCGCCGCCGTGCACCTGCTGCCCGGCCATGTGAAGACCGCCATGGTCAGCGCCGCGGGCGAGATACTGGCCACCGCCGAGGACCGGTTCCGGCCGGACGGGACCGACCCGGACGCGGTGGTCGAGACGGTGCTGGCCTGCCTGGAGCGTGTGCTGCCGTCGCGGGGGACGCCGCCGATGGGGGTCGGCATCGCGGTCGGCGGCATGGTCGACACCGACACCGGGACCGTGGTGAAGGTCAACCTCGCGCCCGTACTGGACGGCCTGCCGCTGGGCCGGCTGCTCTCCCGCCGGCTCGACCTGCCCGTCTACCTCGACCACCACCCGCGCGTCCAGGCGCTCGGCGACCGCTGGTTCGGCCAGGCGCGCGGCGTCCAGTCGTTCGCCTCGCTCTACCTCGCCGACGTGCTGGGCGTCGGGCTCGTCCTCGACGGCGCCGTGCAGCGCGGCCAGGCCGGGGCGGGCGGCGAGATCGGGCACACCGTCGTCGAACTGGACGGCCGGGAGTGCGAGTGCGGCCGGCGCGGCTGCTGGGAGACGATCGCCACCGACCGGTGGCTGCGCGACGAGGCGGTACGGATCGGGCTGCCGGCCGCCCCGAGCATGACCGCCGGTTCGCTGGCACGGCTGGCCGCCCGCGACCACCCCGGCGCCGCGGACCTGCTCGACCGGTTCGCCCGCAACATCTCCGTGGGCATCGTCAACCTCCAGCAGATCCTGGCGCCCGGCCTGTTCATCCTGCACGGCCACGCCATCGCCGGCGGCGACGCGTTCCGGCGCCGGATCGAGGAGCACGTGGGCTCCCGCATCCCGCAGCGCGCGCCCGGCCCGCCGCAGATCGTCTTCGCCGAGGCCAACGACCACGTCACCGCGCTCGGCGCGGCCGGCCTGGTGCTCTCCCACACGCTGCGGCTCATCGCCTGATCCCGGGGGCCTCCGGGCCGGCCGGGGTCACCGGGCCGCCGCGGGCTGCCGGACCGCGCGGGGCTGCCGGACCGCCGGGGCCATTCGGGCCGCCGGGCTGCCGGACCGCCTCGGTCCGCGGGCCGACCTGCGCGGCCGGGACACCTGCGCCGCCCCGGCCACCGGCCCCCTCCGACGCGGGCACCTCCGCTCAGCCCGCGCACGTCAAGACTTGGCAACGATTTTCATAACGCACTCCACGAGCTGGTTCTGGCATTCATTGTCATTTAGCGTGGTCGGTGTCCGGCTCGGCGCGGCCGGACACCAGCGCACACCTGTGCCGACCCGTGACGACACGGGAAGCCCCGCCGTTCCGACCCCGTTCGTGGAGGACCCATGCACCCGTCCCCGTCCCGCAGCCTGGCGCTCGTCGCCGGCGCCTCCCTGGCGCTCCTGGCAGGCTGCGGCAGCTCATCGGACTCCGGAAGCGACGGGTCGCCGGCGTCGTCCAGCTCCGCGTCCGCCTCCGCGTCCACCTCCGCATCCGCTTCGGGCCCCGCCGCGACGATCTCGGTGGTCGCCTCCACCAACGTCTACGGCGACATCGTGAAGCAGATAGGCGGCGCGCGGACCGACGTCACCTCGATCATCAGCGACCCCGACCAGGACCCGCACTCCTACGAGGCCAACACCCGTAACCAGCTGGCCCTGTCCAGGGCGAAGGTCGTCATCGAGAACGGCGGGGGCTACGACGACTTCGTCGACCGGATGCTGAAGAGCAGCGGCTCCTCGGCCGAGGTGATCAACGTCGTGAAGTTCTCCGGCAAGACCGCCCCGAAGGGCGGTGAGCTCAACGAGCACGTCTGGTACGACTTCCCGACCGTCGCCAGGCTCGCCGACGACATAGCCGCCGTCCTCGGCCGGGCCGACCCGTCGGACGCCGCCGCGTTCACCGCGAACGCCACCGCCTTCAAGTCGCGGATCACTCCGCTGGAGGCGAAGGAGGCGCAGATCAGGAAGGAGCACGGCGGCGAGGGCATCGGCATCACCGAGCCGGTGCCGCTGTACATGACCGAGGCCGCCGGGCTGGTCAACAAGACGCCCGCGGAGTTCAGCGAGGCCGTCGAGGAGGGCAGCGACGTCTCGCCGAAGGTCCTGCGGGAGACCCTCGGCCTCTACAGCGGCAAGCAGGTCAAGGCGCTGGTCTACAACGCCCAGACCTCCGGCCCGCAGACGGAGAGGGTCCAGAAGGCGGCGAAGGCGGCCGGCATCCCCGTCGTGCCCGTGACCGAGACCCTGCCCGACGGCAAGGACTACCTCGGCTGGATGACGGCGAACGTCGACGCGCTCGCGAGCGCGCTCGCCAAGTGAGGCGGACAGCCGTGGCTCCCGTACCCCCGGCACGCCGCAGCGAGACCGGCACTCCCGGCAACGCTCCGGCCGGCGCTCCCGGCGACGCTCCGGCCGGCGCTCCCGGCGACACCCGAGGCGACGCCCCCGGCGGCGCGCCGCTGCTCAGTCTGCGCGACGCCGCCGTGTCCTACGGCTCGCGCCTGGTGTGGCAGGGACTCGACCTGGACCTGCGGCCCGGGGAGTTCCTCGCCGTGCTCGGGCCGAACGGTTCGGGCAAGACCAGCCTGGTCCGCGCTCTCCTGGGGCGGCAGCCGCTGTCCGCCGGCACGCTGACCGTGCTCGGCCGGCCCGCGCACAAGGGCGGCCGGCACATCGGCTACGTACCGCAGCAGGCCGCGCTGTCCGCGCAGGCGCTGGTGCGCGCCCGTGACCTGGTGCGCTTCGGCCTGGACGGACACCGCTACGGGCCGCGGCCGCGCACCGGCGCGGTCCGCCGCCGGGTGGACGAGATCCTCGCCTCGGTCGGGGCGTCGGCCTACGCGGACGTTCCGGTCGGCATGCTCTCCGGGGGCGAGCGGCAGCGCGTACGCATCGGGCAGGCGCTGGCCACCGACCCGCGCATCCTGCTGTGCGACGAGCCGCTGCTGTCCCTCGACCTGAACCACCAGCGGGCCGTCACCGAGCTCGTGGACGCGCGGCGCCGCTCCCACGGCACGGGGGTCGTCTTCGTCACCCACGAGATTAATCCGGTGCTCGGACTGGCGGACCGGGTGCTGTACCTGGCGCGCGGCGGCCACCGGATCGGCACCCCGGACGAGGTCCTGTCGTCCGAGTCGCTCTCCCGGCTGTACGGCACCCAGGTCGACGTCGTGCGCGTGCGCGGCCGGGTCGTGGTCGTCGGAGCGCCGGACGAGACCGCGGCGCCGCCGCACCACCCACACCACCCGCACCACCCGCACCCCGGGGCGGCCGAACCCCGCGTGACCACCCGAACCCACGAGAGCGACGGAGTCGGACCATGATGCTCGCCGACGGGATCTGGCACCAGATCTTCGCCTTCGACAACTACGGCGACCTGCTGGCCCTGGTCCGCAACTCCCTCATCGCCGGGGCCGCGCTGGGCCTGGTGGGCGGCCTGGCCGGGGTATTCGTCATCATGCGCGACCTGCCCTTCGCGGTGCACGGCATCAGCGAGCTGTCCTTCGCGGGGGCCTCGGCGGCGCTGCTGATGAGCGTCAACATCGTGGCGGGCTCGATCGTCGGCTCGCTCCTGGCGGCCGGGGCGATCGGCGTGCTGGGCGCCAGGGCCCGCGACCGCAACTCGGTGATCGGCATCCTCATGCCCTTCGGACTCGGGCTCGGCGTGCTCTTCCTGGCCCTGTACAAGGGCCGGGCGGCCAACAAGTTCGGCCTGCTCACCGGACAGATCGTCGCCGTCGACACCCCCGAGATGACGTGGCTGCTCGGCACCTCCGCCCTCGTCCTGGTCGTCCTGGCGCTCATCTGGCGCCCGCTGTCCTTCGCCAGCGCCGACCCGGACGTCGCGCAGGCCCGCGGTGTGCCGGTGCGCACGCTGTCGTTCGCCTTCATGCTGGTGCTCGGGCTCACCGTGGCCCTGTCGGTGCAGGTCGTCGGGGCGCTGCTGGTCCTCACCCTCGTCGTCACCCCGGCCGCGGCCGCCGCCCGCGTCACGGCGTCACCGGTCCTGCTGCCCCTGCTCAGCGTGGTGTTCGCGGTGGCCTCCATCGAGGGCGGCATCCTGCTCGCCCTGGGCAGCAGCATTCCGATCAGCCCCTACGTGACCACCATCTCGTTCACCGTCTACGTCGTCTGCGCGGTGGCGGGCCGCTACCGCACCCGGCGCTGGGGCACCCGCAGGCCGACCCCGCAGCCGGCCTGAGCTTGCTCGTCCCTTTCCGCCCCTCCCCCGCCGACGCCAGCGGCAGGCCCCGGAGCCCCCCCGCCGTGACCTGCGCCCTCGCGCCGCCGTACGCTCCCGCCGCTCCGGGGGCCGCTCGCACCCTGGAATGCCCCGGCATGTTCCACGGCCCTACACTGCGGCCAGCCGCTCTCGCGGCACAGGGATCAGGGGGGTCGGATGCGGAAGAGGCTGCGTGCTGCCGTTGTCGCGGTGGCGAGTGCGGCGGGGATACTGGCCGGCGGCACAGCGCCCGCGCACGCGGTGTCGGGCTGGGACCGGTGCCCGAGGGGCAGCGTGTGCCTGTTCGACGGCGACGGCGGCACGGGTTCCATGGTCGCCTACTCCGCTTCGCAGGCCGCCCTGGGATCGTGGGACAACCGGGCGAACTCGGTGTACAACCGGACCGGCCAGCACTTCATGTGCATGTATCCGCAGGCGCAGTACAAGACCACCAGGCCGGACGCAGACGATTCCATCTGCTACCTCGGCAGCGGCAACGACCAGGTGGAGCTGAAGGGGGACGGCGAACCGCTCTGGAACGGTCTGAGCTCGATCCGGTGGGCCCACACCTGGCGTCAGGCGGCAGGCGGCCCGGAGTACCGGTCGTGGGTTACCCCGCTGACCCTCCCGCCAGGGCCGGCTCAGTCCTTCGCCGACCTGAACGGCGACGGCATATCGGATCAGCTGAACCGCACGTGGAACGGTCACCTGTGGCTCCTCAAGGGCGACGGCTCCGGTGTGTATGTGGGGTCGGGCTGGAACCAAATGACGGCGCTGACCCGGCACGGGGACTTCAGCGGCGACGGTCACGAGGATCTGCTGGCGCGCGACGGTTCGGGCAGGCTGTGGATCTACCCCGGCGACGGACACGGCCGCTACGGCAATCGCAAGCTGATCGGCACCGGCTGGAACCAGATGCGGGCTTTCGCCGCTCCCGGCGACCTCAATGGCGACAAGCACAACGACCTGGTCGTCAGCGACGCCACCGGCAAGCTCTGGCTCTACCCCGGCGACGGACACGGCCGCTACACCGCCCGCAAGCTCATAGGCGCCGGCGGATGGTCGATGTTCCCGACCGTCCTGGGCATCGGCGACGTCGACCGCGACGGCCGTCCCGACCTCCAGGTAGCCGGCGACGGCGACTACTACACCGAGGCTCGCCTCTACTACGGCCGGCCCGGCGGCAGCATCGTCCAGGACGGCGACGACTCCCCCGTCGACCTCGGCGACCGCCTGTTGTAGCAGGCAGCCCCGGAGCACCGCCGCCCGTGCGGCCCGGGCCGCCGTCTTCAGGGGCCGCGGCCCGGGTGCCGTTGTGCTCCGCCGTGGAATCGAACGGGGAATCGAACTAGGTTGGGGGGATGAGCGAGGACCAGGACCCGGGCGGGCAGAGGCAGCCCGCTGCGCTGCCGCGGGCCGACGGGCCGCTGGTCGACGTGACCC
>JAJSZB010000355.1:0-7391 GCA_050613715.1 Streptomyces sp. IBSBF 3018 | reverse complement strand
GGGTGATCGACGCGTACGCCGAGCCGGGGGCGCCCGAGCGGCGGGGGCCGGGCCGTTATCTGTGGTGGCTGCTGGCGCGTCAGCCGGGTCGGGCCTGGGCGGGCGCGGGGCTCGGCACGGTGTGGATGATCCTCGTGACGCTGTCGCCGTACGTGCTGTCGCGGGCCGTCGACGACGGGCTCGTGCCCGGGGACACCGGCACGCTGGTGGGCTGGAGCGCGGTGCTGCTGGGCCTGCAGGCGTTCAACGCGTGGGTGAGCATCATGCGGCACCGCGTGATGACCCGGCTGCGGATGGACGCCAACTTCCGCACCGTCAAGTCGCTGATCGCCCAGGCGGTCCGGCTGGGCGCGGCGCTGCCCCGGCAGACCGGCGCGGGCGAGGTCGTCACGATCGGCGTCACCGACGTCCAGCAGATCAGCCAGTCGCTGACCATGACGGGCCCCGGCGTCGGCGTGGCCGTGGCGTACGCCGTGGTCTGCTGGCAGCTGCTGGCGATCTCGGTGTCGCTCGGCGTGGTCGTCGTCCTCGGCGTCCCGGTGATCGCGCTGCTGGTCGGGCCGCTGCTGGGGCGGCTGCGCGGGGCGGAGTCGGCGTACCGCGAGCAGCAGGGCGTGCTGACCTCGCGCATCGGCGACCTCGCCGGCGGCCTGCGGGTGCTGAACGGCCTGGGCGGCAAGGAGCTGTACGCGCGGGCGTTCCGCCGCGACTCGCGCCGGCTGGTGGCGCAGGGCTACCGGGTCGGCGGCGTCACGAGCTGGGTGCAGGCGCTCGGCACGGGCCTGCCGATGCTGTTCCTGGCCGTCGTCACATGGCTGGCGGCCCGGATGGCCGCGCGCGGCGACATCAGCGTGGGCCAGCTCGTCGCGGTCTACGGCTATGTCGCGGTGCTGGTCGGACCGGTGGCGTTCTTCATCGAGAGCGGCTACGACGTCACGCGCGGCCTGGTCGCCGCCGGCCGGGTGGTGCGCTTCCTCTCCCTCGAACCCGACTCCGCCGGCCGGCCGCCCACCCCCCACCCCCCCCCGGGCCCGGCGCCGCTGCGGGTTACCGCGTCGGGGGTCGAGGCGGCGTCGGGGCGACGCCGGAAGGGCAGCCAGGGGCGGCCGGGCCCGGTCGAGGCGGCGTCGGAGGTGGATGTGCTCCGCGCAGCGGACTCCGCGGCGTTCGCGCGGCGGAAGCGGCGGCGCGCGAGCCACTGACCCGACGCCGGACGCGGACCCGGTACGCTCTCGGCGCCGCCGTCCGCTCCCCCGGCCCCACGCGTGGACGCACCCGCGGAACCCGTCACGCCGCCCGACCCGCGGCGCCTGCGCCACCAACTCCCGTCGGCCGAGGCCGAGTCCGAGGCCGAGTCCACCTCCGGGACAGCTCCGGACGCCGGTCCGGCACCCCGCTCCCGGCGCTTGCGCCACCAACTCCCCCGGCCGGACGCCGAGTCGACGCCGGACGCTCGGCGCTTGCGCCACCAACTCCCGCCACTCGACGCCGAGTCGGCCGAGCCGGCGTCCACCGCAGCGCCCGCCGCGGCGTCGGGCGCGGGCGCGACGTGGGGCGGGTGGGCGGTGTGCCAGGTGAGGAGGAGCGCGGCCGGGAGGGCGACGAGCAGGGTCCAGCAGAGCGCCGCGAGGCCGCTGAGCCACCACGTGGGCCCGACCTCGGCCATCACGCCGTTGCCGAGCGCACCGCCCGCCCAGGCCGCGGCGACCGCGACGAACACCCCCAGGAGCAGCGCCGCGCCGGAGGCGATCCGCACCGTGCGCCACGGCGACCAGCCCCCGTCACCCACCGTCCACGCCGCCGCGACCCCCGCCAGCACCGGCAGCGCGAGCGCGGCCCACCCGGCCCAGGACGACCCGCCGGGCAGCGCCGCCAGCAGCGGGAACGCCGGCAGCACCGGCAGCCCGTGCACGCCGGCCGGCGCCACCGCGCTGCCCGCGCCCACCGAGAAGCCCACGCCCAGGCCGTAGGACATCGCCCACACCGCCATGTTGGGCACCAGCGCCGCGGCGAGCAGGAACACCGCGAACCGGCCCGCGTACGGCCCGCTGAGCTGCGCGTACGTACTCCCGGACGCGCCGACGTGGCAGATCAGGGCCGCCGTCGCGAGCAGCGCGCCGCCGCCCAGCAGGACGCCGCAGCCCACACCCGCGGCCCGCAGCGCGGCGGCGGCCTCCTCGGCGTACCGCGCGGGCAGCCGCAGCAGCGGCGCGAGCGGGGGCCGGCCGCAGCCCGCCCACGCGCCGGAGGCCGCCGCGACGGCCGCGAACAGCGGGACGTAGAGCGCGGTCAGCGGCGCGACGCGGACCGGCCCGGACCACGCGTACGCCACCGCCATCGCGGCGACGCTGAGGTAGCCGGCCAGGACCCACGCGGCGACGACCGCGGCCTCGCGCAGGTCGGGGGCGGGGCGCCCCGGACCGGCGTGCCCCGGCGCGACCTGCGGGGACAGGGCCCGCGCGGCACGCTCCCGGGCGCGGCGGCGCGAACGCGCGGCATCCTTCTGCGACGCGGCCCCGCGTCGGGAGGCGGCCCCGGACCCGGACCCGGACCCGGACCCGGACCCGTGTCGGGGCCCGGACGCGGGTTCGGGCTCCCCCGCCGTCTCCTCCTCCGCGGGCGAAACCGCGGAGGACGTACCCCGATGGACCAGCCACGCCGCGAGCACGCTGAGCAGCAGCGGCGTCAGGGCGACGGGCGCGGGCGCGCCGGAGAGGGTGTCGGAGCGGACGAGTTCCGCGCCCTGCGCCAGCAGCCACAGGCCCGCCCCGACGTGCAGCGCGCCGCCGAGGCCACTGTCCGCGTACGGGGAGCCGATCCACAGCAGCAGCACGACCGTCGCCGGCACGCCCAGCCCCAGCCCGGCGGCGGACGCCCCGGCGGCGAGCGCGGACACCCGCGTCGAGGCCCAGCGGGCGTAGGGCTCGCCCCGGCCGGACGCGGCACGGCGGCCGCGCGGCCCGTGCGGACGGTCGTACGGATCACGCGGACCGTACGGATCGCCGGCGACACGGGCGTCACGGGCGTCGGAGGCCGCGTCACGGGCGGCTCGTGCGGCGGCACGCACGGCGTCACGGGCGGCGTCACGGGCGGGGTGCGGCGCGCGGGCGGCCGACGCCGCGGCGCGCAGGGGATCGCGGGAAGGCGTCACGGCGTCCCATGGTGCCAAGAACACCCGTTTCGCCCAGGGAGCGGGCGAAAGATCGACGTGTCGCCCACGATGAGCACTATGTGTCACTTTTTCCGACGGTCGGATGTCAGGATCATCTGCCTGCCCGCGGGCGGCCGCCGATGAGCCGCCGCAACCGCAAGAACGCCCAGCGGCGCCGCGCCGCCGCGGGAGGGGTCGCGGGCGCGTCGAAGGCCACGGCGAAGGGCGCGTCGACGACCGCATCGAAAGCCGCCTCGCAGGGCGGCGCGACACGCGCGAAGACACCCCCGAAGACACCGCGGAGCGCCGGCGGCACGAAGGCCGGGACGTCGGGAAAGGCAGCGACGTCGCGACAGGGAGCGACGTCCGGAAAGGGAGCGACGAGGGCCGACGCGGCGCGTACGGATACGCCGCACACCGACGGGACCGACGCGACCGGCACGACCGCGGCGACCGGCACGACCCCGAACGGCACGAACGACGCGACCGGCACCGCCGGCGACGCGACCTCCGGCACCTCGGCCAGCGGCGCGTCCCCCGACGCGACCGCGGGGCCCGCGCACGGGCCGACCGTACGGCCTTCCGCGGGGCGGGGCCCGCGCGCGGTGCGTTCGCCGGGCGCGGACCCCCGTGCGTACCGTCCCATCGCCGCGACGATCGCCTCCCCGCAGGCCGCGTCCAAGGCCGAGCCCGAGCCCGAGTCGACGACCGAGCCGGCGCGGAAGGCAGGGCCCGCGCGGAAGCCGAAGGCGAAGCAGGCGCGCGAGCCGAGGGCCAAGGAGGCGCCGAGGTCTGCCGGGAGCGCGGACGGCTCCGGCCCCACCGAGAGCGCGGGCGCCGGCGCGGGCTCCGAGGGCGACGCCAAAGGCAACGGCAAGAGCGATGGCGACCGCCTGGCCCGCAGGGCCGAAGCCGCGTTCGACCGGCTGTACGAGCGCACCGCCGGCGACCTGCTGCGCCAGGCCGAGGTGCTGACCGGCGACCTCGCGGTGGCGCGGCGCGCGGTGGCGTACGCGTTCGACATGGCCTGGCAGCACTGGCCCGAGGTCGCGCGCGACAGCGACCCGGCCGGCTGGGTGCGCGCCGCGGTGCACGACTACGCGCTGTCGCCGTGGCAGCGCTGGCTGCCGGGGAGCCGCTCGCACCCGCTGCGGCCGTGCTCCCCGCTGGAGACCGCGCTGCTCGAACTGCCGCCCGGGCACCGCCGCGCGCTGCTGCTCTACGACGGCCTGGGCCTGGACCTGCCCGAGGCCGCGGTGGAGAACGAGGCGACGACCGCGACCATGGCCGCCCGCATCACGCACGCACGCGAGGAGATGGTCATGGCCGCGCCGGACCTGCTGGAGCCGGACGGCGCGGACCTGCCCGCGCGGCTGGGGGCGCTGCTCGACGTGGGACCGGACGCCGAGCCGCCGGAGCGACCTGCGGGCGTGCGCGACGCCAGCGAGCGCGGGGTGCGCAACCGTACCCTCGGCGCGTACGCGCTCACCGGCCTGATCGCACTGATCACGCTGGTGGCCGTACTGACGACCGGCGCGGGCGGCGGCGCCGGCACGCACCGTTCGGGCCACCACGGCAACGGGTCGGGCCACGCGAGCGGCGCGGACGCCCCTGAGGACGCCACCGGAGGCGCACCCGGCTACGGAGACGCCGCGGGCTCCGCCGATCCTGCAGACGCAGGGAACGCCGCGGATTCCGGGAACGCCACCGGCTCCGGGAACGCCGCGGGCCGACCCCCCTTCGGGGAGCCGGCCCGGGACGTGCTGCCGTGACGCGCGCGCGGGCGCGGGCGCGGGCCGCGCGGTGACGCCGGGTCAGCCCGCGAGGATCTCCCGCGCGAGGCGCGCGGTCTCGGACGGCGTCTTGCCGACCTTGACGCCCGCGGCCTCCAGGGCCTCCTTCTTGGCCTGCGCGGTGCCGGAGGAGCCGGAGACGATGGCGCCGGCGTGGCCCATCGTCTTGCCCTCGGGCGCGGTGAAGCCGGCGACGTAGCCGACGACGGGCTTGGTGACGTTCTTCTCGATGAACGCCGCGGCCCGCTCCTCCGCGTCGCCGCCGATCTCGCCGATCATCACGATCAGGTCGGTGTCGGGGTCGGCCTCGAACGCCTCCAGCGCGTCGATGTGCGTGGTGCCGATGACCGGGTCACCGCCGATGCCGACCGCGGACGAGAAGCCGATGTCCCGCAGCTCGTACATCATCTGGTACGTCAGGGTGCCCGACTTGGAGACCAGGCCGATGCGGCCGGGCTTGGTGATGTCGCCGGGGATGATGCCCGCGTTGGACTGGCCGGGGGTGATCAGGCCGGGGCAGTTCGGGCCGATGATCCGGGTCTTGTTGCCCTTGGCCTGGGCCAGCGCCCAGAACGCGGCGGTGTCGTGCACCGCGACGCCCTCGGTGATGACGACGGCCAGCGGGATCTCGGCCTCGATCGCCTCGACCACCGCGTCCTTGGTGAACTTCTCCGGGACGAAGATCACGGTCACGTCCGCGCCGGTGGCCTCGATGGCCTCCTTGACGCCGCCGAAGACCGGGACCTCCTGGCCGCCCTCGAAGGTGACGGAGGTGCCGGCCTTGCGCGGGTTCACGCCGCCGACGATGTTGGTGCCGTCGCCGAGCATGAGCGTGGTGTGCTTCATGCCGGTCGCGCCGGTCATGCCCTGGACGATGACCTTGCTGTCCTTGTTCAGGAAGATAGCCATGGTGGTGTGAAGTCCTCTTCCCTTACTTCGCGGCCGCGGCCAGCTCGGCGGCCTTGTCGGCCGCGCCGTCCATGGTGTCCACCCGCTGCACCAGCGGGTGGTTCGCGTCGGACAGGATCTTGCGACCCAGCTCCGCGTTGTTGCCGTCCAGCCGGACGACGAGCGGCTTGGTGACCTGCTCGCCCTTGGAGGCGAGCAGCTCCAGCGCCTGCACGATGCCGTTGGCGACCTCGTCGCAGGCGGTGATGCCGCCGAAGACGTTGACGAACACGGACCGGACGTCCGGGTCGCCGAGGATGATCTCCAGGCCGTTGGCCATCACCTCGGCGGACGCGCCGCCGCCGATGTCCAGGAAGTTGGCGGGCTTGACGCCACCGTGCGCCTCGCCGGCGTAGGCGACGACGTCCAGGGTGGACATGACCAGGCCCGCGCCGTTGCCGATGATGCCGACCTGGCCGTCGAGCTTGACGTAGTTCAGGCCCTTGGCCTTGGCCGCGGCCTCCAGCGGGTTGGCGGCGGCCTTGTCCTCCAGCGCCTCGTGCTCCGGCTGGCGGAAGGCGGCGTTGGCGTCGAGCGAGACCTTGCCGTCGAGCGCGATGACCTTGCCGTCACCGGTCTTGACCAGCGGGTTGACCTCGACCAGCAGGGCGTCTTCCTTGACGAAGACGGTCCACAGCTTCTGCAGCACCTCGGCCACCTGGTCGGCGACGTCGGCCGGGAACTTCGCGGCGGCCACGATCTCCGCGGCCTTCTCCGGCGTCACGCCCTCCAGGGCGTCGACCGGGACCCGGGCGAGGGCGTCGGGGTTCTCCTCGGCGACGACCTCGATCTCCACGCCGCCCTGGACCGAGGCCATGGCCAGGAAGGTGCGGTTGGTGCGGTCCAGCAGGAAGGAGACGTAGTACTCCTCCTTGATGTCCGCGGTCTCGGCGAGCATCACCTTGTGGACCGTGTGGCCCTTGATGTCCATGCCCAGAATCGCGTCGGCCTTGGCGACCGCGTCGGCCGGGTCGGCGGCGAGCTTGACGCCGCCGGCCTTGCCGCGGCCACCGACCTTGACCTGCGCCTTGACGACCGCCCGGCCGCCGAGTCGCTCGGCCACCTCGCGCGCCGCCTCAGGCGTGTCGATGACTTCACCGGCCAGCACCGGTACACCGTGCTTGGCGAAGAGGTCCCTCGCCTGGTACTCGAACAGGTCCACGCGCGTCCGTCTCCCTTTTCCTGGACTTGTCAGGCCACTTGTCAGGCCGTGCCAGGTGCTGGGCACCTGGTCAGGCTCTCGTCGGCCGCAGACCGCTGCCGCCATCGGGGATGTGCGGCGCCGCCTGATCGGCTGGGCGTGCCGCTACGGGCAGGGCGACTGCACTGTCACAAGGGAAGCGCACACGGTGACCGAGTACGCGGCATGTCCGTCTTGCAGGTTATCGCCGCGGGCGGTGGCGGCCTAAATCGCGGATCACTTGTGCGCGGTGAGAACGGTCACAGATCGCAGCGGGGGCGGGGCGGCGGCCGGGCGGGAGCCGCCAACCGGGCGGGAG
>JAJSZB010000354.1:0-7396 GCA_050613715.1 Streptomyces sp. IBSBF 3018 | reverse complement strand
GGCCGCACGCGGGGGCCGGCGGGGCCGTCCCCGTGAGCGTCCGGCTCGGCGGCTGGCGGAACGTGTTCTCGCAGCCGCAGCTGAAACGCTTCCGCAGCGAGCCGGACGGGCGCACGTACGACATCCGCTACCGGCTGGAGCGGGCGGGCGTGCTGACCGCCGAGGGGTTCGAGGACACCGCGCTGGTCAGCGCCGCGCCGGACCGCGTGGTGCTGGACGTGGCGGGGGTGCGGCATGCCTTCGAGGTCGCCGCGTACGCCGAACGGGTGTTCGTGGACTCCCCGTTCGTGCGGATCTCGCTGACCGCACTGCCGCGCTTCACCGAGCCGGGCCGGCGGGCCGCGCCGGGCTCGCTACGTGCGCCGATGCCCGGCACCGTCATCCGGATAGGTGAATTCTCGCCGGGCGACCGCGTCGAGGCCGGCCGCCCCCTGCTCTGGCTCGAAGCGATGAAGATGGAACACGTGATCGCCGCGCCCGTCACCGGGACGCTCACCGAACTCATCGCCGACGTCGGCCGCCAGGTCGAACTCGGCGCCGTACTCGCCGTCGTCAAGGAGGAGACAGGGCCATGAGCACCGTCCGGAGCACCTTCGACAGCGCGCTGCTGGAAAGCGACGAGCGGCGGGCGCTGCGCACCGCCGTGGGCGACCTCGGCCGGCGGTACGGTCGCGCGTACTTCACCGCCGCCGTGCGGGAGGGCAGGCACACCGACGAGCTGTGGCAGGAGGCCGGCGGCCTCGGCTACCTCGGCGTGAACCTCCCCGAGGAGTACGGCGGCGGCGGTGGCGGCCTCGCCGAACTGGCCCTGGTGCTGGAGGAGTTGGGCGCCGCCGGCTGTCCGCTGCTGTTGCTGATCGTGTCCCCGGCGATCTGCGGCACGGTCATCGCCCGGTTCGGCACCGAGGCGCAGAAGCAGCGCTGGCTGCCCGGCCTCGCCGACGGCTCGGTGCGGATGGCGTTCGGCATCACCGAGCCCGACGCCGGCTCCAACTCGCACCGCATCACCACCACCGCGCGCCGCGACCCGAACACCGGAGGCTGGCTGCTCAACGGCCGCAAGGTGTTCATCTCCGGCGTCGACATCGCCGACGCGACCCTGGTCGTGGGCCGCACCGAGGACGCGCGCACGGGCAGGCTCAAGCCGTGCCTGTTCATCGTGGAGCGCGGCACGCCGGGATTCGAGTACCGGCAGATCGAGATGGAACTGTCCGCGCCGGAGAAGCAGTTCGAACTGGTCCTGGACGATGTCGCGCTGCCCGCCGACGCCCTGGTCGGCGACGAGGACGCCGGGCTGCTCCAGCTGTTCGCAGGGCTCAACCCCGAGCGCGTCATGACCGCCGCGTTCTCCCTCGGCATGGGCCGCTACGCGCTGGGCCAGGCCGTGGAGTACGCCCGCACCCGGCAGGTGTGGAAGCAGCCGATCGGCGCCCACCAGGCCATCGCCCACCCGCTCGCGCAGGCGCACATCGAACTCGAACTGGCCCGGCTGATGATGCAGAAGGCGGCGTACCTCTACGACGCGGGCGACGACATGGGCGCGGGCGAGGCGGCCAACATGGCCAAGTACGCCGCCGCCGAGGCCTGCGCGAAGGCCGTGGACCAGGCCGTCCACACCCTCGGCGGCAACGGCCTGACCGCGGAGTTCGGCCTCGCCTCGCTGCTGACCGCCTCCCGGGTCGGCCGCATAGCCCCGGTCAGCCGGGAGATGATCCTCAACTTCGTCTCCCACTACACGCTGGGCCTGCCCAAGTCCTACTGAGCGAGCGCCCCTCCCCCTGTGCCGCCCGGCGGCTCGTGCGCAGCTCCCCGCCCGCTCCCGTGCCGACCGTCCTGCCCGTCCCGCCCGTCCCGCCTGTCACACCGTCCCGCCTTCCGCACGACTGGAGTTTCCGCCGTGACCACAGCAACGCCCCTGGTGCGCCGCGACGCCGACCGGGGCATCGCCGTCCTCACCCTCGACTCGCCGCACAACCGCAACGCCCTGTCGGCCGCGCTGATCGCCCAGCTGACCGGCGCGCTGGACGAGGCCGCGAGGGACGACACGGTGCGCGCGGTGCTGCTCACCCACACCGGTCCCGCCTTCTGCTCCGGCGCGGACCTGAAGGCCGACGGCTTCGCGGACGGCCCGCGGCTGCTGGTCGAGCTGGTCCGGCAGATCGCCGAGCTGCCCAAGCCGGTGGTCGCGCGCGCCGACGGGCACGTCAGGGCCGGTGGTCTCGGGCTGCTGGCCGCCTGCGACATATCCGTCGCGGGGTCCGCGGCGACGTTCGCGTTCTCCGAGGTGCGGCTGGGCCTCGCGCCGTCGGTCGCCTCGATCCCGGTGCTGGCCAGGGCCGACCACCGGGCCGCCGCCCGGTGGATCCTGACCGGCGAGTCCTTCGACACCGCGGAGGCCGTCCGGATCGGCCTGGTGACCGCGCCGGCCGAGGCGCTCGACGCGATCCTGGCCGGGCTGCGCGCCTCCTCCCCGCAGGGCCTCGCGGAGTCCAAGCAGCTCACCACCGCGCGGCTGCGCGAGCTGCTGGACGCGGACGCGCCGGCGCTGACCGCGCAGAGCGCGCGGCTCTTCGCCTCCGCCGAGGCCGCCGAGGGCGTACGGGCGCTGCTGGAGAGGCGGGACCCGCCGTGGGCCCTGTGACCGCGGCACGCGCGGCCGGGGACCGTACGCCGCCGCCGGATCGCGAGCCGGCGGCAGGCCGTACCGCGGCACCGGACCGTACGGCGGCGGCGGACCATACAGCGGCGCCGGGCGGCGCGGCGGTGCGCGACCGCGCGCCCAAGCAGGAGCGGAGCCGGGCGACCCGGCAGCGCATCCTGGAGGCGGCGGTGGCGTGCCTGGCCGAGCACGGCTGGTCGGGGAGCACGGTCGCCGTGGTGTGCGCCCGGGCCGGGGTGTCGCGGGGCGCGGCGCAGCACCACTTCCGTACCCGGGAGGAGCTGTTCACCGCGGCCGTGGCGCACGTCGCGGAGCAGTGGATGATCGCGGTGCGCGAGCGGGCGGCCCGGGCGCTGCCCGCGACCGGGCCCGACCGGACCCGCGCGGTGGTGCAGTTGCTGGTCGACGTGCACACCGGGCCGCTGTTCCGGGCCGCGCTGCACCTGTGGGTCGCGGCGGCCGACGAGGAGGCGCTGCGTCCGCTGGTGGGCGCGCTGGAGGCGCGGATCGGCCGGGAGGCGCACCGGCTCGCGGTCGACTTCCTGGACGCGGACGAGTCGCTGCCGGGCGTGCGGGAGACCGTCCAGGGCGTGCTGGACATGGCCAGGGGCCTGGGTCTGGCCAACCTGCTCACCGACGACTCGGCGCGCCGCGCGGGCATCGTCCGGCAGTGGTCGCTGCTGCTGGACGCGGCGCTGCGGGCCCCGCGGCCCGGCTGAGCAGGCTGTCCCGGTCCGCGTGATTCGCCTGGCCCGCCCGGTCCGCGCGCCGCCCAGTCCGCCCGGTCCGCCCGGTCCGCCCGGTCCGCCCGCCGCGGGTGTCCACCGGCTCCGGCGGGCCGCAAGCGGCAAGCGGCAGGCGGCAGGCGGCAGGCGGTACGGGATCAGGCGGGCTCGGTGAGGTCGTGGATGTACCGGCACTCCGTCGCGAAGGTCGTGTAGCCGAGCCCGCGGTTGATCGCGAGCATGGGGGCGTTGCCGTCGTCGTTGCCGGTGAAGGCCTCGCGGTAGCCGGCGGCGCGGGCGAGCCGGAGCGAGTGGGCCTTCGCTGCCTTCGCCAGGCCGCGCCCGCGGAAGGCGGGGCGGGTGCCGGTGCCCGCGGAGAAGTACCGGTCCCGGCCGTCGGTGTGGGCGATGACGAAGGCCGCGACCACCCCGTCCACCTCGGCGGCGATGCTCAACGCGGGGTCGAACTCGGGCCGGTCCCAGATCACGGTCCGCCAGTCGGCGAAGCTCATGACGTCGGGCGGCACGTCGCTCGGCTCGTCCAGGAAGCTCTCGGCGTCGGCCTCGTACAGCGCCCGCAGGTCGTCGGCCCAGTGCGCGGCGGGCAGCAGCCGCACCCCCTCGGCCACGGACGGGGCGGCCGGCTCGGCGGCGAGGTCGAGCCGCAGGAACCGCGAGGACCGGCCGCGCCGGTAGCCGCGGGCGGTGGCGAAGGCGTGGTGCTCGGGCCGGTCCTCCGCCCAGGCGTACGCGGTGTGCCCGCCGATGGCAGTGAGGTGTGCCTCCGCGGCGGCCAGCAGCGCGCTGCCGGCGCCGCGGCCGCGGTCCGCGGGGCGCACGGTGATGTTGGCGAAGGTGCGGCCGGGGTCGTCGGTGTCCGCGAAGACGCCGGCGCGGGCGCAGCCCACGAGCCGGCCGTCGTCCTCGGCGAGCAGCATCCGGTAGTGCTGCCGCGCGGGCGAGTCGGTGGCCAGCGCGTGCACGCCGCGGGCGGTGGTCACCAGATACGGCAGCGTCTCGCGCAGCAGCCCCGCGACGGCTTCGGCATCCTCGGCGCGGTAGTCACGAATGGTCAGGGCCATGGCGAGGCACCCTACGCGCCGCCCCGGCCCGGCGCCTCCGTATTTCCGCCCGCCCGGCGCCCGCGCTCAGCACGTCCGGCCGGACCTCTGCTCGTCCCGGTCTGGATCTCTGCCCGGCCCGGATTTCCGGTCGGCCCGGCGCGTATGCCCGGCCGCCGGACCGGGCAGGCGTGTCGACGGAGGGGGCGGTCGGGCGGGCCGACGCCGTGCGGGTCACTTGGGACGGGGCGGCCGGTGCGGACGGAGCCCGCGAGCCGACGGGCGGACACGCGATCAGGGAGATGGCGAGATGTCGCCGACGACGCACAGGACGGGTTCCGAGCCCGTGCAGGCGCGCAGCCCGCTGCGGCTGCGCCTGACGCTGGCCGTGCTGGGGGTGGTGTGGGGCACGGCCGCCGCGGTGGGGTTCGCGCTGGCCGACCACCCCGGCTGGGCCGCCGTGACCGCGGCGATCGCCGCGCTGGCGCTCGTCGACGCGGTGCTGGTGATCCGCCACATCCGCCAGGGCCTCCACTACCAGCCGGGCCGGTCCATCCCGCCGTACCGGCCGGTGGAGCGGGAGGACCCGCCGCAGCCCCGCGGCCGACGCCGCTGACCGGGCTGACCGGCTGGCCCGGCTGACTCGGGACGGTACGAGAGGGCATGCGAAAGGCCCGGCACAGTCGATCGTGCCGGGCCTTCGCCGTGAGTAGCGGGGACAGGATTTGAACCTGCGACCTCTGGGTTATGAGCCCAGCGAGCTACCGAGCTGCTCCACCCCGCGTCGGTGAACACCACCTTACGTGCTGTCGCACGCTCCCGCCAAATCGCCCCGCGCGCCCCCGCCCGACCAGCCCCCTCGGCGTGGTCCCGGCGCGGTCCCGGCGCACCCTCCGCGCCACGGTCCGGCATGCCCCGCGCCGAAATGGTGTTGCGGCCGGCGAGGCCGCCGCCTACCGTCGGTGGCGGCCTGTCGTCGTCCGAAGGAGTGGGCCGTTGCTCGTGTGAGCCCCCGGGTCACCGTTGTCCGCGCCGCGTCGTCTCCGTACGACGCCCCGCCGCGGCATCCGTGCGCGACCCCGGCCACGAGCAGCCCCCGGAGCTTCACGCCTCCCGCGTGACCGTACGCCTCGGCGTCCGGTGCCCCCGCGTTCCCCGTCGCGTTCCCGCACGGCTCGCGCGGCTCGCGCGGACGTACGCCCCGGACCGCTCGCCGCTCCTGGCCGCACGCGCACCCGGTGACCCGATCCGCTGCCCAGATCACCCACCCCAGCGACCGGGAGCCCCTCATGTCATCGACACCGTCCACCGCCGCGTCCCTCGTCTGCACCCGCCTGACCTTCGCCTGGCCCGACGGGACCGGCGTCTTCGACGGCCTCAACTGGTCGGCAGGCCCCGGCCGTACCGGCCTGATCGGGCTCAACGGCGCGGGCAAGTCCACCCTGTTGAAGCTGCTCGCGGGCGAACTGGCCCCCGCCTCGGGCACGGTGAAGGCGAGCGGCGAGATCGGATACCTGCCGCAGGACGTCTCGCTCGACACCTCGCTGCGGGTCGACCAGGCGCTGGGCATCGACGCGGCACGCGCCGCGCTGCACGCCATCGAGGCGGGCGACACCGCCGAGGAGCACTTCGCCGCGGTCGGCGACGACTGGGACGTCGAGGAGCGCGCCCGCGCCACCCTGGACGGCCTCGGTCTGAGCCGGATCGGCCTCGACCGCACGGTCGGCGATGTCTCCGGCGGCGAGTCGGTGCTGCTGCGGCTGGCCGCACTGCTGCTGCGCCGCCCCGCCGTGCTGCTGCTGGACGAGCCGACCAACAACCTCGACCTGCGCGCCAGACGCGGCCTGTACGCGGCGGTCGAGGCGTGGCGCGGCGTGCTGGTCGTGGTCAGCCACGACCGCGAACTGCTGGAGCGCGTCGACCAGATCGCCGACCTGCGCGGCGGCGAGGTGCACGTCTACGGCGGCAACCTCTCTGCGTACGAGGAGGCGCTCGCCGTCGAGCAGGAGGCCGCCGAGCGCCAGGTGCGCGCCGCCGAGGCCGACATGAAGCGGCAGAAGCGCGAACTGGCCGACGCCCAGGTCAAGCTGGCCAGGCGGGTGCGGTACGGGCAGAAGATGTACGACGCCAAGCGGGAGCCGCGCATCGTGATGAACGAGCGCAAGCGGCAGGCCCAGGTCTCCGCGGGCAAGCACCGCCAGGTGCACGCCGAGCGGCTGGAAGGGGCCAGGGAGCGGCTGCAGGAGGCGGCCGCGGCGGTCCGGGACGACGACGAGATCCGGATCGACCTGCCGCACACCGCGGTTCCGGCCGGCCGCACCGTGCTCACGCTGCGCGAGCTGGAGCTGCGGCACGGCGTGCGGGCGGAGCTGGACGTGCACGGGCCGGAGCGGATCGCGCTGATCGGTGCGAACGGCGCCGGCAAGACCACGCTGCTGCGCACGATCACCGGCGAGGTGCCGCCGGCCGCGGGTCTGGTGATGACGCACGTGCCGGTCCGGTATCTGCCGCAGCGGTTGGACGTCCTCGACCCGGAGGTGTCGGTGGCGGGCAACGTGGCGGCGTTCGCGCCGTCCGCGACCGACAACGCGGTGCGGGCGCGGCTGGCCCGGTTCCTCTTCCGCGGCGCGCGGGCGGACCGGCCGGCCGGTTCGCTGTCCGGCGGCGAGCGGTTCCGCGCGACGCTGGCCGCGCTGATGCTCGCCGAGCCGGCGCCGCAGCTGCTGTTGCTCGACGAGCCGACGAACAACCTGGACATGGCGTCCGTCCGGCAGCTGGTCACCGCGCTCGCCTCGTACGAAGGCGCGCTGCTGGTGGCCAGCCACGACCTGCCGTTCCTGCGCGAGCTGGGCATCACGCGGTGGCTGCGGATCGAGGAGGGGGAGCTGGTGCGGGTGGCGGAGGAGGAGGTGTGAGGCGCGGGGGGGGGGGGGGGGGGGGGGGGGCGGGGG
>JAJSZB010000353.1:0-7429 GCA_050613715.1 Streptomyces sp. IBSBF 3018 | reverse complement strand
ACCCTGCACCCGCCCCGGCCCCCGCCGCTCTCGCCGAAGGCGACCTGCGCGCCTCCGACGCCGACCGGGACCGCGTCGCCGACATCCTGCGCGAGGCGCTCGCCGAGGGCCGGATCGACGCCGGGGAGCACGCGGAGCGGATCGAGCGAGCGTACGCCGCCAAGACCGTCGGCCAGCTCCAGCCGCTGGTGCGGGACCTGCCGGTGGGCCGGGCCGCGGCCCCCGCCCCCGCGCCGGCCGCACCGCGCACGTACACCCCCGACCCCAGCGGCGAGAACCCCACCCTGGTCGGCATCCTCAGCGGCGCCACCCGCAAGGGCCGCTGGCGGGTCGGCCACCGCATCAACGCGGTCGCGATCATGGGCGGCGTGGAGATCGACCTGTCGGAAGCGACCTTCACCGCGCCGGAGTTGGTGATCCACTGCACCGCGATCATGGGCGGCGTCAGCATCAGGCTTCCGGAGAACGTCACCCTGCGTGGCAGCGGCGTGATCGGCATCATGGGCGGTTCGGACATCCAGTCGCTGGAGGCGACGGACCCGGGCGCTCCGGTGGTACGGATCGACGGCGTCGCGTTCTGCGGCGGCGTGGAGGCCAAGGCGAAGCGTGGCAAGAAGGTCAAGGACTGGGCGAAGAAACGCCTGGAGAACTGACGTACGGCCGCAAATCCTCCCGCAGCGACCACAGTTGAGCGCAAGCGACCGCAAGTGAACAGGCGTGCACGGCGGTGAACACGGTGCGCATGAAGTCGCGTACAGCGGGTAGGGGATGGAGCACGCCGCCGCGCCGGCAGCTCCGGCACACCTGACGCCGGTACCGGTCGGCGACGCGGCAAGCGTGGCCATCGCCGAGCCGTCGTCAGGAGTTTCCCGTGCTTCAACCGATCGAGCCCGCCACGGACCCCTCCCTCCCGCCAGGGCACCCGCGGGACCTGGGCGGCCCCTGGCACTCGGAGGCCGCCTGCCGCAGTGATGAGGCGGGGCTGTTCTTCGCCCCGTCCAAGGAGCCCACTGCCGCACGTCTGTCCCGGGAGGAGGCGGCCAAACGGGTCTGCGCCCGCTGCCCGGTGATGCTCGAATGCCGGGAGCACGCCCTGCTGCAGCCCGAACCGTACGGCGTGTGGGGCGGGATGACCGCCGCCGAGCGCCGGGTGGTGCTGGCCCGCAGGCGCCGCCGCGAACTCGAACTCCAGCGCCCCGCGGCGGGCATAGCGGCCGCCGGCTGACCACTGACCCGCTCCCCCTCCGCCGGACACCGGGAATACGGGGCCCGGGCCGGGCGGCGGAGGGGAAACGGGTCAGTGCGTCGGGCCGGCGCACCAGGCCGACGCGCCGGGCTCAGTTCGCCCGGTCGAAGTCGATCGCGCTGTACGCCCGCAGCTTGGACAGCCGGTGCACGGAGTCGATCTGACGGATCGTGCCGGACTTCGACCGCATCACCAGGGACGAGGTGGTCGCGGTCGCGGCGCGGTAGCGCACGCCGTTCAGCAGCTCGCCGTCGGTGATGCCGGTCGCGACGAAGAACACGTTCTCGCCGCTGACCAGGTCCTCGGTGAACAGCACCCGGTCCAGGTCGTGCCCGGCGTCCAGCGCCTTGCGCCGCTCGGCCTCGTCCTTGGGCCACAGCCGGCCCTGGATGGAGCCGCCCAGGCAGGCCATCGCGCACGCGGCGATGATGCCCTCCGGGGTGCCGCCGATGCCCATCAGCATGTCCACGCCGGTGTGCTCGCGGGCGGCCATCACCGCGCCGGCCACGTCGCCGTCGGAGATGAACTTGATCCGGGCGCCGACCTCGCGCAGCTCGCGCACCAGGTCGTCGTGGCGCGGCCGGTCGAGGACCACCACGGTGACGTCCTCCGGCGCGCCGCCCTTGGCCTTGGCGACCCGGCGCACGTTCACCGCGGGCGGCGCGGTGATGTCCACGAACTCCGCGGCCTCCGGGCCCACCACCAGCTTGTCCATGTAGAAGACGGCCGAGGGGTCGTACATCGAGCCGCGCTCGGCGGCGGCCAGCACGGACACCGCGTTCGGCATGCCCTTGGCGGTCAGCGTGGTGCCGTCGACGGGGTCCACGGCCACGTCGACCTCGGCGCCGGTGCCGTCGCCGACCCGTTCGCCGTTGAAGAGCATCGGCGCCTCGTCCTTCTCGCCTTCGCCGATCACCACCACGCCGTTCATCGACACGGTGTGCACCAGGGTGCGCATCGCCTTGACGGCCGCGCCGTCGGCGCCGTTCTTGTCGCCCCGGCCGACCCAGCGGCCGGCCGCCATCGCGGCGGCCTCGGTGACCCGGACGAGTTCCAGGGCGAGGTTGCGGTCGGGGGCCTCCGGGCTCACTTCGAGTTGCGGGGGCAGATGCTGGTCGGTCATCGCAGCGCACCTTCCTGTACGAGGACGGCCGTAGATATGAGGGTCCTACGACCCTATCCGCTGGTTGCGAATCTGAGCAGGACACGCGTCACATGAGCGGGTACCCCGGCGGGCGGGAGGCAACCGGGCATGGGGGACGATAGGGGCGTGGCAGCAGACAAGCGCGGCAGCAAGACGGTGCGGGACCTGATCCTCTCCCTGGTGGTCCTGGGCGTCGTGGTGTCCGCGATCTACCTGTTCATCCCGCACGACTCGCACGCCGACCCGGTGAAGGTGGTCCCGTTCTCGGTGGAGCTGGGGCAGGCGCGGCGCGACGCGCCGTACCCGGTGGCCGGGCCCGAGGGCCTCGGCGCGGACTGGCGGTCCACCTCGGTGACGTACAGCGACTCCGACCCGCAGAACGTCACCTGGCACATCGGCTTCGTCGACCCGTCCCAGCAGTACGTGGCGGTCGAGCAGAGCAACGCGGCGACCGCTCCGTTCGTCTCCTCGGTCACCCTGGGCGGGCACCGCGACGGCACCCGTACGGTCCCGGTGGCCGGTGTCGCGTGGCAGCGCTGGACCGGCGGCCGCTACAGCGCGCTGGTGCGGACCGAGTCCGGCCACACCACGGTCGTCATGGGCACCGCGTCGCAGGCCCGGCTCGTGCAGATGGCCGCCGCGCTCAAGGAGCGTGGCGGCCATGTCAAGGCTGCGTCGTAGGCGCGGGCGCACGCAGGGGCGCCGGGCGCGCCGGGCGCACTGAGGAGCGCGCCGGGGGCACCGGGTACGTCAGACGGTGGTGACGACCTCGTCGTACGCCAGCCGCGGGGAGCGCGGGAACCACGCGTCCGGGCCCGGCTTGCCGATGTTCACCACGGCCAGCACGGAGTGGTCGCCCTCGGGGAAGAACTCCTTGTTCAGCGCCTCGGCGTCGAAGCCGGTCATCGGGCCGGCCGCCAGGCCCGCCGCGCGCACGCCGATGATGAAGTAGCCGACCTGGATGCTGCCGTTGAAGTGCGCGGACTTCTCCCGCACCGGGCGCTCGGCGAAGATGACGTCCTTGGCCTGCGGGTAGTGCGGGAACTGCACCGGCAGCTCCTCGTGGAACTCGTTGTCCGCGGCGAGGATCGCCACCAGCGGCGCGGTGGCCGTCTTCTGCTTGTTGCCGTCGGCCATGTGCTTGACCAGGCGCTCGCGGCCCTCGGGGCTCCTGACCAGCACGATCCGCAGCGGCTGCTGGTTCATCGAGGTGGGGGCGTACTTCACCAGGTCGTACACGGCCTGGATCTGCTCGTCGGTCACCGGCTCGTCGGTGAACGTGTTCGCGGTGCGGGCCTCGCGGAAGAGCAGGTCCTGCGCGGCGCTGTCGAGGGCGAGCGTCATGGGGGTTCCTCATCGGTCGTGGTGGACGCCTTACGTCAGGCTCCAACCTAGATGAGAGTTCAACCATTCCCGTCGCGTATGTGACCTGCTCCACATCCGCACCCTCGCGTCCGCCGTCGTCAGTGGAGCCGCGCGGCACGCCCCCCGCGCCCGCCCCGCCCCGCCGTGCCGTCGCGCCGCCGCACTGCCGCCCCTCGGAACACTCCGGCGCCGGGGAGCACTCTTATAGGTATGGACGACACGAGCGCAACGGCGGCAGACCGGGACCTCCCCGCGGACGGCGGCCCGGGCGAGGACTTCAGGACCGAGCACGACTCGATGGGCGAGGTGCGGGTGCCGCGCGAGGCCCGCTGGGGCGCGCAGACCCAGCGGGCGGTGCAGAACTTCCCGATCTCGGGCCGGCGGATCGAGCGCGCCCACATCGAGGCGCTGGCCCGGATCAAGGCCGCCGCCGCCCGGGTGAACGGCGACCTCGGCGTGCTGGACCCGGACCTCGCCGAGGCGATCCGCGCCGCGGCCGAGGAGGTCGCGGGCGGCGCGTGGGACGCGCACTTCCCGGTCGACGTCTTCCAGACCGGCTCGGGCACCTCGTCCAACATGAACGCCAACGAGGTGATCGCCTCGCTCGCCGCCGAGCGGCTGGGCCGTCCGGTGCACCCGAACGACCACGTCAACGCCTCGCAGTCGTCGAACGACGTGTTCCCCTCCAGCATCCACATCGCCGCCACCGCGGCCGTCACCCGCGACCTGATCCCGGCCCTCGACCACCTGGCCGGGGCGCTGGAGGCGAAGGCCGCGGAGTTCGCCGAGGTGGTCAAGGCGGGCAGGACGCACCTGATGGACGCCACGCCGGTGACCCTGGGCCAGGAGTTCGGCGGCTACGCGGCGCAGGTGAGGTACGGCATCGAGCGGCTGGAGTCGGTGCTGCCGCGGCTGGCCGAGCTGCCGCTGGGCGGCACCGCGGTCGGCACCGGCATCAACACCCCGCCCGGCTTCCCCGCCGCGGTGATCGCCGAGGTCGCCGCGGCCACCGGGCTGCCGCTGACCGAGGCCCGCAACCACTTCGAGGCGCAGGGCGCGCGCGACGCGATCGTGGAGGCGTCGGGCCAGCTGCGCACCATCGCGGTCGGCCTCACCAAGATCGCCAACGATCTGCGCTGGATGTCGTCCGGGCCGCGGACCGGGCTCGCCGAGATCAGCCTGCCGGACCTGCAGCCCGGCTCCTCGATCATGCCGGGCAAGGTCAACCCGGTGGTCCCCGAGGCCGTCCTGATGGTCGCCGCGCAGGTCGCCGGGAACGACACGACGATCGCGGTGGCCGGCGCGGCCGGCAACTTCGAGCTGAACGTGATGCTGCCGGTGATCGCCCGGAACGTACTGGAATCGGTCAGGCTGCTGGCGAACGTCACCCGGCTGCTCGCCGACCGCACGATCGGCGGAATCACCGCGCACGCCGAACGGGCCAGGGAGTACGCCGAGTCCTCGCCGTCCGTGGTCACCCCGCTCAACCGCCACATCGGCTACGAGGAGGCGGCGAAGGTCGCCAAGAAGGCGCTGGCCGAGCGGAAGACCATCCGCGAGGTCGTGGTCGAGGGCGGCTACCTCGAACGCGGCGAGCTGACCGAGCAGCAGCTGGACGAGGCGCTCGACGTGCTGCGGATGACCCGCCCGTGACCGCGCCGTTCCCGCCGGGCGCGCGGGACCCCCGGAGCACACCGGGCCTCCCGGGCGGGCCTTCGCCGGTCCACCCGTACGGGCTGCGTGTGCCGGACGCACATGACTCGTTCGTGCACCGTCCGTCACCATCGCTCCGTAAACTCCCGTCATGACAGCGCACACCGGCCACCGTCCGCTCACACCGCCCTACTGGGCCCCCGGCACGCAGGTGCTGTGGCGCTACCGGGGCAACGGCACCGGCGCCGTCCACATCTGCCGCCCGGTGACGGTGGTCCGCGACGACGCCGAGCTGCTCGCGGTGTGGATGGCCCCGGACACGCCGGTGGTCCGGCCGGCGATGGCCGACGGCACGCCGGTGCACCGGGAGCCGCTGGAGACCCGCTACGTCAAGCCGCACGTGCCGCACGTCACACGCTGGTGGGGCACCGGTGTGCTGAAGCTGGCGCGGCCCGGCGAGCCCTGGTCGGTGTGGCTGTTCTGGGACGCCGGATGGCGCTTCCGCAGCTGGTACGTGAACCTGGAGGAGCCGCTGCGACGCTGGTCCGGCGGGGTGGACTCGGAGGACCACTTCCTGGACATCTCCGTGCGCCCGGACCGCAGCTGGGACTGGCGGGACGAGGACGAGTTCACGCAGGCGCAGGCCGACGGCCTGATGCCGGCGGAGCTGGCGGCCCGGGTGCGGCTGGCCGGACAGCGGGCGGTCGAGGTGATCAGGGCGTGGGGGCCGCCGTTCCGCGACCGCTGGGAGGACTGGCGGCCCGACCCGGCGTGGCCGCTGCCCGCACTGCCCGCGGACTGGGACCGCGCGCCGGAGCCGGTCCGGGTCTGAGCCGAGCGGGCCGGGCGGCGGCGGACCGCGCGGCGTCGGGCAGGGGTCTGGCTGGGTCTGAGCCGGGCAGGGGCCGGGCCGGAGGGGGCCGTGCGGGCCCGGTACGCGCCGAATGGGCGGAGCCTCTTGTGGGGCCCCCGACCGGTAACCGTAGGATCGTCCTCCGGAACACGGCGCACCCGCAGCACTGCACAATTGTCAATCGCGGCCTAGAGTTTGACGCCACGTCACCGCCGGGCGTACGAACCGAGCCGCGTACCGCCCAGCACGCCAGTCCGCACGGTCGGCGCCACCACCCCTGGCGCCGCGTCGACGATCAGCCAGGGAGGACCTGAGCAGTGGGTACCGGCGGCAACGAGAACGGCCCCGACGACGGCCCCGACGACGTCGAGGGCCTCGACGGCGACCTCGCGGGCCTCGACGACTTCGCGGACGCCCCGCCGCAGTGGGGCGGGGTCCGGGACCGGACCGGCCAGGCCGAGGCGTTCGACGCCATCGGCGACCGCTACGACGAGGCGTTCCCGCACAAGGAGGGCCAGATCGACGGCGGCGGCTGGCTGACCGCGTCGCTGCCGGCCGGCGCGCGGGTGCTCGACGTCGGCTGCGGCACCGGGCTGCCGACCGCCCGGCAGCTCGCCGACGCGGGCCTGCGGGTGACCGGCGTCGACCTGTCGCCCGGCATGCTCGCCCTGGCCCGGCGCAACGTCCCCGAGGCCGAGCTGGTCCGCGGCGACATGGCCGACCTGGCGGACGGCCTGGTCGAGGGGCCCTTCGCGGGCGCGACGGCGTTCTTCTCGCTGCTGATGCTGCCGCGCGAGGAGATCCCCGGCGCGCTGGAGTCGATCAGGGACCTGCTGGAGCCCGGCGGGCTGCTCGCGCTCAGCATGGTCGAGGCCGACGTGGACGACATGGCGATCCCGTTCCTCGGCAACACGATCCGGGTATCCGGTTACTTGCGGGACGAACTGCGCCATGTCGTCACGGACGCGGGCTTCGACGTGATCAAGGAGGAGTCGTACGTGTACGCGCCGGCGAGCACCGACGTGCCGCCGGAGGAGCAGATCTTCCTCTACTGCCGACGCGCCTGACCTGGCCAGGCCCGAGCCCGGCGCGCCACGGCGCGGCCGGCGCACCGACGGATGGAACCGACTCGCGTGACCACGGACCCGCCCCACACACCCGCCGCGCC
>JAJSZB010000352.1:0-7438 GCA_050613715.1 Streptomyces sp. IBSBF 3018 | reverse complement strand
GGCGCGGGGGCGTCCGAGGCGCCGGCCGGGGCGGGCACCGGCGGCGCGGTGGCGGGCGCGGCGGCGAGTGCGGCGCCGGGTGCGGGGGCCGGGGGTCCGGCGCCGGAGGCGGAGAGCACCGAGCCGGGCGCCGGGCTGGTCGTGGACTCGCTGGGCAAGCGCTGCCCGATCCCGGTGATCGAGCTGGCCAAGGTGATCGGCGAGGTCCCGGTGGGCGGCCTGGTCACGGTGCTGTCCGACGACGAGGCCGCGCGCCTGGACATCCCGGCGTGGTGCGCGATGCGCGGCCAGGAGTACGTGGGCGAGCGGCCGGCCGAGCGCGGCGCCGCGTACGTGGTGCGGCGCCGCGACTGAGCGTCGTCAGGCCGGCAGGTGCGTCTGCACCTCGGCCGCGGCGGTGTCGCCGTACGCCTTGGTGAAGCGCTCGATGAAGTGGCCGCGGCGCAGCTCGTACTCCTGTGTGCCGACGGTCTCGATGACCAGCGTCGCGAGCATGTTGCCGATCTGCGCGGCGCGTTCGAGGCCGACGTTCCAGGCCAGGCCGGACAGGAAGCCGGCCCGGAAGGCGTCGCCGACGCCGGTCGGGTCGGCCTTGCGCTGCTCCTCGGCGCAGGCCACCACGATCGGCTCCTCGCCCTTGCGGTCGATCCGCACGCCCTGCGCGCCGAGCGTGGTGACGCGGGTGCCGACCCGGTCCAGGATCTCCTCGGCGGTCCAGCCGGTCTTGGTCTCGATCAGACCCTTCTCGTACTCGTTGTTGAACAGGTACGCCGCGCCGTCCATCAGCACCCGGATGTCCTCGCCCTCCATGCGGGCGATCTGCTGGGAGAAGTCGGCGGCGAAGGGGATGCCGCGGGTCCGGCACTCCTCGGTGTGCCGGATCATCGCCTCGGGGTCGTCCGCGCCGATGGACACCAGGTCGAGACCGCCGACCCGTTCGGCCACCGCCTGCAGCTCGATCAGCCGGGCCTCGCTCATCGCGCCGGTGTAGAAGGAGCCGATCTGGTTGTGGTCGGCGTCGGTGGTGCAGATGAAGCGCGCGGTGTGCAGCACCTCGGAGATCCGTACCGAGGAGGTGTCCACGCCGTGCCGCTCCAGCCAGGAGCGGTACTCGGCGAAGTCGTTGCCCGCCGCGCCCACCAGCAGCGGGCGGGTGCCGAGCTGGCCCATCCCGAAGCAGATGTTCGCGGCGACCCCGCCGCGGCGCACCTCCAGGGCGTCGACCAGGAAGGACAGCGAGACCGTGTGGAGCTGGTCCGCGACCAGCTGGTCGGCGAACCGGCCGGGGAAGGTCATCAGGTGGTCGGTGGCGATGGATCCGGTGACGGCGATGCGCACGGCGACGGGCTCCTGGAAGGTGAGGTGTGGCGGCGGACGGACCTGACGGGCGGGTCTCGCGGACTGGTCTGGCGGACAGGTCTGGCGGGCTGCGAGCAGGCGGGTGCGCGGGCGCGCCACGGAGAAACTACCCGATAGTAGGGCTTTCTCCTTCGGCACCCTCTGCCTAGGGTCGCACTATGAGCACCGACGCGCCTGCCGTTCTGCCCTCATCCCCCCTCGGCGAACCCGAAACGCTGCAACAGCTGCTCGGCGACTGCCACCGCATGGCCCTGCACTGGAAGACGCCGGCCCCGCACGAGCAGGCGGTCGTCCTCCCGGCGGGCCTGCACGGCATCACCGTGCCGGCCGCGTCCGCGCACGTGGTGAGCGCGATGGCGGAGTACGGCGACTAGACCTCCCGACAGGCCCCCAGCAGACGTCCCGCCGGACCTCCCGCCGGACCTCCCGCCAGACCTCCTGCCGTGCCTCCCGCCGGACCTCCCGTGCCGCGGTGGAACCGGACGGCGGGCCGCCGCGTCACATCGGCACCTGACCGTCACGGAGCCGAAGGAGCACGCGGTGAGCACGGAACAGCACGACCACCCCGGCGACGACCATCTCGGCGACGGACGCGCGGGAGCAGGACACCCGGGCGACGCGGGCCGGAGCGACGGCGGCACGGGCGACGCGGATGCCCCGGGCGACCCGGGCGACCGCGGCGCCTCCGGCCCGGACGGCGGCGCCCGGCGCGGACCGCGGCTGACCGTCCTGGCCGTCGCGGTCGCGGTGCTGCTGGCCGGCGGCGGCGGTGCGTACTGGGCCACCTCGTCCGGCGGCGACCACGGCGACGACAAGGCGTCGGCGTCGCAGCCGCTGCGGTTCGACGGACCCGACCCGGTGCGGGGCACGTCCGGCGCGGGGACCGACACGATGCCGGTGACCGGCGGCGACACGTACAAGCTGACCGGGACACTGCCGCAGGGGCCGAAGTCGGCGGCCGTCTACCGCGCCGCGCAGGGCCCCGACGAGGCGGCGGTGAAGAAGCTGGCCGAGCGGCTCGGGCTGAAGGGGCCGGTCCGGCAGGTGAACGGGTCCTTCGTGGTCGGCGGGGGCAAGGACGGCGGCGTGCCCACGCTGATGGTCGGCACGGACGCGCCCGGCGCCTGGTCCTACACCCGCTTCGGCCCGCCCGCGGTGGCGCAGCCGGACGCCTCGAACTCGTCCTCTTCTTCTTCTCCGTCCTCGTACGACGACCCGGGCGCGTCCGCGCAGGGGTCCGGTTCGGGTCCGGTGAGCGAGCAGCGCGCGCGGTCGGTCGCGCAGCCGCTGCTGGACGGCCTCGGCCTGTCCGGCGCGCACGTCGACGCGAGCCAGACGGTGGGCGCGCTGCGGACCGTGACCGCCGACCCGCGGGTGGGCGGGCTGCCCACGCACGGCTGGTCCACCACCGTGCAGGTCGGCGCGGACGGGACGGTGACCTCGGCGTTCGGGCGGCTGTCGGAGCCGGCCAAGGGCGCGTCGTACCCGGTGGTCAGCGCCACGGCAGCGCTCAAGGAGCTGAACGCGCGGGCGGTGGTCTACCCGCAGATCTGCGCGATGCCCCTCCCCCACCCCCGGCTGCCCGCGCCCGGCGCCCAGTCCGACGGCGACGCGAAGGGCTCCGGCAGCGCGAAGGGGTCCGGCAGCGCGAGCAGCTCGGACAGCGGGAACGGGTCGAGCGCGGCGAAGGGCACGACCGGCACGGGGACGACGCCGGGTGGTTCGACGCCGGGCGGTTCGAAGCCGTGCGTCCCCGCCGGACCGCACGAGGTGCAGGTGCGCGGCGCGACCTTCGGGCTTGCGCTGCAGTTCGTCTCCGGCGTGCAGAGCCTGGTGCCGGCGTGGCTGTTCGACACCGCGCAGGCCGGTGTGGCGCGGACCGCGGTGGTCGCGCAGACCGCCGTCGACCCCGCGTACGTCACCGGCGGCGGCAGCGGCTCCGCGTCGCCCACTCCGGTGCCGCCCGGCACGGTGGCCCCGCAGCCGGCGAACCCCGGCGGTCCGCGGCGTCCCGTGCCGCCCGCGCCGTCCGGTCCCTCGGCGCACGCCGTCGACGTGACCGCGTACCACGCGGCGGGCAGCACCCTCACCGTCACCTTCGAGGGCGGGCTCTGCCCCTCCTACACCGCGTCGGCCGACGAGAGCGCGGGTCAGGTCCGGGTGCGCGTCACCGAGACGCCGGCGCAGGCGGGCAAGATGTGCCCGATGATCATCAAGACGCTCACCCGCACGGTCACGCTGGACAAGCCGCTCGGCACCCGGACCGTGGTGGACGCATCGGACGGGCAGCCGGTCAGGGGACAGTGACCGCCTGCCGCACAACAGACCGGCGGCACCTGGTGGGGGTGCCGCCGGTCTGTCTTGTTGCCGGCTTCATGCCGGCGACTATTCGATCAGTGGAAGGAGTCGCCGCAGGCGCAGGAGCCCGTCGCGTTCGGGTTGTCGATCGTGAAGCCCTGCTTCTCGATCGTGTCCACGAAGTCGATCGAGGCACCGCCCAGGTACGGCGCGCTCATCCGGTCGGTCACGACCTTGACGCCGCCGAAGTCCTTCACCACGTCGCCGTCGAGCGAGCGCTCGTCGAAGAAGAGCTGGTAGCGCAGGCCGGAGCAGCCGCCGGGCTGGACGGCGACGCGCAGCGCGAGGTCCTCGCGGCCCTCCTGCTCCAGCAGGCTCTTCACCTTCGCGGCGGCGGCGTCGGACAGGAGGACGCCCTCGCTCGTGGTGGTGGTCTCGTCCTGAACCGTCATGTGCTTCACTCCCGGGTTGTACGGACGCTCAATGACTACCGATGCCTAACCGGTGCCCGCCCGGATTCATTCCGCACCTCCCGCGGCACGGCGAATCCGACCCGTCCGATGTGACGTCTTGCCGTCCATGCTCGCACACGACGCCCGGCACCGGGCCGCCCACGGGGAATGCGTCACACTGACGCACCCGGCAGCGTCAAAGTGACGCGAACGAGTTATGATAGATAGCGTCAAGTAGACGAAAAGTCTGCGCTGCTGCGAAGAAAGGGCTACGGGCCCGTGACCACCACAGAAACGCTGGACGTACAGCCCACCCCGCTCGCGCTGCTGCTGCTCGGCCGCGCGTCCGACCCCGCCAGCGAACGCGGCGTCGACTGTCCCGGCGACCTGCCCGCGCCGTCCGACCCGGACCTGGTGGAACGCGCCCGCGCCGCCAAGGCGAAGCTCGGCGACCGGGTGTTCGTGCTGGGCCACCACTACCAGCGGGACGAGGTCATCGAGTTCGCCGACGTGACCGGCGACTCCTTCAAGCTGGCCCGGGACGCGGCGGCCCGCCCCGAGGCGGAGTACATCGTCTTCTGCGGCGTGCACTTCATGGCCGAGTCCGCCGACATCCTCACCTCCGAGCGGCAGCAGGTGGTCCTCCCGGACCTGGCGGCCGGCTGCTCGATGGCCGACATGGCCACCGCCGAGCAGGTCGCCGAGTGCTGGGACGTGCTCACCGACGCGGGCGTCGCGGACACCACGGTCCCGGTCTCGTACATGAACTCCTCCGCGGACATCAAGGCGTTCACCGGCCGGCACGGCGGCACGATCTGCACGTCCTCCAACGCGCGGCGGGCCCTGGAGTGGGCGTTCGGCCAGGGCGAGAAGGTGCTGTTCCTTCCCGACCAGCACCTGGGCCGCAACACCGCGGTGCTGGAGATGGGGCTCTCGCTGGAGGACTGCGTCGTCTACAACCCGCACAAGCCGGGCGGCGGCGTGACCCCCGAGCAGCTGCGCGCGGCGAAGATGATCCTGTGGCGCGGCCACTGCTCGGTGCACGGCCGCTTCGCGCTGGACTGCGTCGAGGACGTGCGCGCCCGCATACCGGGGGTCAACGTGCTGGTGCACCCCGAGTGCCGGCACGAGGTGGTCACCGCCGCGGACTACGTCGGCTCGACCGAGTACATCATCAAGAAGCTGGACGAGGCGCCGGCCGGCTCCGCGTGGGCGATCGGCACCGAGCTCAACCTGGTCCGGCGGCTGGCCGCGGCGCACCCCGACAAACAGATCGTCTTCCTGGACAAGACGGTGTGCTTCTGCTCGACCATGAACCGGATCGACCTGCCGCACCTGGTCTGGACGCTGGAGTCGCTCGCGGACGGCAAGGTCGTCAACCGCATCCAGGTCGACGCGGAGACCGAGCACTACGCCAAGGCCGCGCTGGAGCAGATGCTGGCGCTGCCGTAAGGCGTGGGGCAAAGATGGATCGGTGATTCTTCGATCCGTCCGTGACGACGAGGAGGACGCGGAGGCGGTGCGCGAGATCGCGGCGGCCGCCTTCGGGGGCACGCGCGCGCTGCGGCCGGCGTCCACCACCGCGCCGGTGCCCGGCGGCCGGGGACCCGATGAGCGGGGACCCGGCGGGCCGGGAGCCGGCGGCCGCGCCGCGACCGGGCCCGACGCCGAGCGGACCGCCCGGCAGGAGGGCCGGATCCGGCACCTGGCGCGGACCGACCCCGAGGGCTGCTGGCTGCTGGAGGACGAGCACGCCGGGCCGGTCGGCGCGGTGCTGTCCTCGCGGCGCGAGGGCACCTGGGCGCTGTCGCTGCTCGCCGTGCTGCCCGAGGCGCAGGGCAAGGGCGTCGGCAAGGCGCTGCTGGCCCGCGCGCTGCTGTACGGCAGGGCGTGTCTGCGCGGCGTCGCCTGCCTGCCCGACGATCCGGTCCCGGCCCGTACGCTGCGCCGGGCCGGCTTCACCCTGCACCCGACGATGCGGCTGTCGGGCCTGCCCGACCCGGGCCGGCTGCCGGCGCCGGACGGTCCGGTGCACCAGGGCACCGAGCGGCACCGCGACCTGATGGACTCCGTCGACCGCCGCACCCGCGGCGGCGCGCACCGCGCCGACCACGAGGAACTGCTGCGCCACCACCGGCTGTTCGTGGTGGACGACCTGGCCGGCAGCGGCTACTGCTACGTCCGGCAGGGCCGGGTGGAGACGCTCGCGGCCACCTCCCGCCGGCTCGCGACCCGGCTGCTCACCGCCGCGCTGCTGGCCGCGCCGCCGGGCGAGCCGGTCCGCGTCGACCACGTCACCGCGCAGGCCGAGTGGGCGGTGGACGTCGCGGTCGCGGCGGGGCTGCGGATCACCACGTCCGGCTACGTGGCGCTGCGCGGGATGCGGCCACCCGAACTGGCCCTGCCGTCCACGGCGTTGCCCTGAGAGGTCGCACAACGGCCGCCGCGGCGGCGGCGGGAGTCGGGGCGGTTCGGCGGCCTGCTCGTGGCAGGCGGTCGGCGCTCAGCGGCCGGCGGTCAGCGGTCAGCGGTCAGCGGCCGGCGGTCAGCGGTGCGGGCGGACCAGGCCCGACTCGTAGGCGGCGACGACCAGTTGAGCCCGGTCGCGGGCGCCGAGCTTGGCCAGCGTGTGGTTGATGTGCGTCTTGACGGTGAGCGGGCTGACGCCGAGACGCTCGGCTATCGCGTCGTTGGACAGCCCCGCCGCGACCTCCACGAGCACCTCGCGCTCGCGCGCGGTCAGCGTGTCGAGGCCGGTGACCGGCGTCGACTCCGCGCTGTCGGCTGCCGCTTGCTGCTGCGCCACGAACCGGGCGATCAGGCTCTTGGTGGCGGCCGGCGACAGCAGCGCCTCGCCGCGGGCCACCGTCCTGATGGCGGCGAGCAGTTCGGCGGGTTCCGCGCCCTTGCCGAGGAAGCCGGCCGCGCCGGCCAGGATGGCCCGCACCACGTACTCGTCCGCCTCGAAGGTGGTCAGCACGAGCACCGCGCAGCCGGTCAGCGCCGGGTCCGCGGTGATCGTGCGGGTCGCCGCGATGCCGTCGACGCCCGGCATCCGGATGTCCATCAGCACCACGTCCGGTCGCTCGGCCCGCACCAGCGCGACGGCCTCCGCACCGTCCGCGGCCTCCCCCACCACCGCGAGGTCCGCCTCGGACTCCACCAGCATCCGCAGCGCCCCCCGCATCAGCGCCTGGTCGTCCGCGAGGACCACCCGCAGCGCGGCAGCCGCCGGCGTCTCCACGGAGCCCTGCCCGGCCGCCAGCTCGTCGGCGGCCCCGCCGGAACCGCCCTCGCGGCCCGCCCGCCCCTGCGCCACGACGCCGGAC
>JAJSZB010000351.1:2831-7439 GCA_050613715.1 Streptomyces sp. IBSBF 3018 | reverse complement strand
CCGCACTCGTCGTCCCCACCCCCAGCGGACGCCCCTTCACCCAGGCGCTCGCCGTCGACCTGTCCCGGGCCCCCTGGCTGATCTTCACACCGGCCCGCTACGAGGGCATCGACAGCCGCGTCACCGCCGAGTACGCCACCCGCCTGCCGGTCCACGAGGTCTCCATCGGCGACTACGTCCTGGCCGGCGGCGAGGCCGCGGTCCTCGTCGTCACTGAGGCCGTCGCCCGGCTGCTGCCCGGCGTCCTCGGCAACGCCCAGTCGCACGCCGACGACTCCTTCGCCCCCGGCCCCATGGCCGACCTGCTGGAGGGCCCCGTCTACACCAAGCCCCCGCAGTGGCGCGGCCGCGGCGTCCCCGACGTGCTGCTCAGCGGCCACCACGGCAAGGTCGCCCGCTGGCGCCGCGACGAGGCGCTGCGCCGCACCACCGAACTGCGGCCGGACCTGATCGCCCGCACCGACCCGGCCGCCTTCGACAGAAAAGACCGCGAGATGCTCAGCATCCTCGGCTGGCAGCGCGGCCCCGACGGCCGATTTGGGCCCAGCCCCGACCCCGTGGAAGAATGAGCGGCTGCTGCCCGACCGGCGCGCGCCCCTGCCACAGGGGGAACGACGCCCACCGGACACCGGCGGCCCCCATGCGAACACCCGACCCGTTCCGTCGATGACCTGTGGCATCGGCGAGGAAGCAGAACACCGTGACCAACCTGATCGACAGCGTCAACAGCGCCAGCCTGCGCGACGACGTCCCCGCCTTCCGCCCCGGCGACACCGTCAACGTCCACGTGCGCGTCATCGAGGGCAACCGCTCCCGTGTGCAGCAGTTCAAGGGCGTCGTCATCCGCCGCCAGGGCGCGGGCGTCAGCGAGACCTTCACGGTCCGCAAGGTCAGCTTCTCCGTCGGCGTCGAGCGCACCTTCCCGGTGCACACCCCGATCGTGGAGAAGATCGAGGTCGTCACCCGCGGCGACGTCCGCCGCGCCAAGCTGTACTACCTCCGTGAGCTGCGCGGCAAGGCCGCGAAGATCAAGGAGAAGCGCGAGAACTGAGGCCCCGGCCGAGGGCTTGACCTGTCCTTGGCACGGGACGGATAAGCTTCCGCCCCGATGGACAGTGAAGCAGCCGCGACGGAACGCGACCGCTCCTCCGCAGCCGCCGACGAGGCGGACCGGCAGGACCGGTCGCGTTCCGCTGTCCCGGGCGGGGAGGACGTGCGGGAGCGGTGGGCGCGCTGGTGGCTCACCTGGCGCCGCACGGTCCTGCTCTCCCTGGGGTGCGCGGCCGCCCTGCTGCTGGTCAGCCAGTTCGTGGTGGAGCCCTACCAGGTGCCCAGCTCGTCGATGGAGAACACTCTGCGGGTCGGCGACCGGGTCCTGGTCGACAAACTGGCGTACCGTTTCGGCGGCACTCCGCAGCGGGGGGACGTGATCGTGTTCGACGGCGAGGGATCGTTCCGCCCGAGCGGTGGCACGGACTACGTGAAACGCGTCATCGGCGTCGGCGGCGACCGGGTCACCTGCTGCGACGCGCACGGCCGGCTGATGGTCAACGGCCACCCGCTGGACGAGTCCTACCTCCACCCGGGCGACGCGCCCTCCGCGGAGGCGTTCGACATCGTGGTGCCGCGGGGAAGGCTGTGGGTCATGGGCGACCACCGCGCGGACTCCGCCGACTCCCGGCAGCACCTCGGCGACCCCGGCGGCGGCACCGTCCCGGTCGGCAAGGTGATCGGCCGCGCCGAGTGGATCGGCTGGCCGGTCGGCCACTGGACCCGGCTGCGCCGCCCGGCCGCGTTCGCCGCCGTGCCCACGCCGGCGGGCGGCCGGCATGGGTAGGCGCGGCAGACCCCGCGAGGGGCAGCAGCCGGCGGACGCGGGGGGCCCGTCGGGGCGTCCCGCGGGGCGTCCCGCCGGACCGGAGGGCTTCCGGGAGCGCGGCGGGTACGGGGACGGGTTCCGCGACGGCTACGGGGACGGGTACGACGTCCGCGGGGGCGGTCACGCGGACGGATTCCCCGGCGCGGAGGACTTCCGTGGCGCGGACGGTTTCGGTCGCGCCGGCGACCTCCGCGGCGCGGACGGCTTCCGTCGTGCGGACGGCTTCACGGACCCGGATCGTTTCGCGGACTCGGGCAGCTTCACCGACCCGGACGGTTTCGCGGGGCCGGGCCGGCTCTCGGACGGACTGGACGGCGAGCCGCCGCAGGCGCCGCCGGTGCTGACCGGCGCCAGCCGGGTCGAGCGCCGCAAGCTGGCCCGCAAGGTCCGCCGCAAGCGCCGCCGCTCGCTGTTCAAGGAAGTGCCGCTGCTGGTCATGGTGGCGCTGCTGATCGCGCTGGTGCTCAAGACGTTCCTGCTGCAGGCGTTCGTCATCCCCTCGGGGTCGATGGAGCAGACCATCCAGATCGGCGACCGGGTGCTCGTCGACAAGCTGACCCCGTGGTTCGGCGCGCAGCCGCACCGCGGCGACGTCGTGGTCTTCAAGGACCCCGGCGGCTGGCTGGCCGGGGAGCCCAAGCCCAAGCCGGACCCGCCGGTGGTCAAGCAGGTCAAGTGGTTCTTCACGTTCATCGGGCTGCTGCCGGCCTCCGGCGAGCAGGACCTGATCAAGCGGGTCATCGCGGTCGGCGGCGACACCGTGCAGTGCTGCGACGCGCAGGGCCGCATCACCGTCAACGGCAAGCCCCTGACCGAGCCGTACCTGTTCACCGGCAACCCGCCGTCGCGGATGAAGTTCACCGTGCACGTACCCAAGGGGCGCCTGTGGGTGATGGGCGACCACCGCGACGACTCCGCGGACTCCCGCTACCACACCGACAAGCCCGGCGGCGGCACGATCCCCGAGAGCCTGGTCGTCGGCAGGGCGTTCGTGATCGCCTGGCCGGTCGGCCACTGGCGGCGGCTGCCGGAGCCCGGCACATACGCGTCGGTGCCCGCGCCGTCCGCCTCGGGCCCGGGAACCGGCGCGGGCGGGCCCGCCGACCCGTCGGCCGCCACAGGTACGGCCACTAGGGTGGGCTGGACAAACAACGGTCAAAGGACCAGCCGGCTGCCGACTCCTGCGGAACTCCCGCTCGTTATGGGAATGGTGGGCCTGCGCCGGGGACGACGGCACGGGCGGAAGTCCGGAGTGAGGAGTGGATGTGGGGGACCTTGTGGTCGGCGCACGGTCTGGAGCCGGAGAGCCGGAGAGGGAGGATGCCGAGGTGCCCCCGACGGACGACATGGCGGACCGGGCGGGCAGCAGCAGCGGCGGCACCCTGCCCGGGTCCGGCGCGGCCTTCGGGCCGGACGCCTCGCCCGCGCAGGGTGCCGCGGCGGGCCGCGCCGCCGTGCCCGCTGACGCCGGCCCCGCGGACGGCGCGCCCGGTGACGGGTCGCCCGGCGCGGGGCGTGGCAACGGCGTGCCCGGAAGCGGCTATCCCGGCAACGGGGCGCCCGCGAACGGCATGCCCGGCGGCGGCGTGCCCGGGAACGGGGTGCCCGGCGGCATGCCCGGCAACGGGGCGCCGTACGGGGCCGGCGACGAGGGCCCGTACCCGCCCGGCGCGTCCGTGCCCCCGCCCGCCCAGGAGCCGCTGCCTGCCCACGAGCCGTCGTACGCCAAGGACACGGCGGGCCGCGGCCGGCACGGCGCGCACCGCGCCGACCCGGCGGGCCCCGGCGGACCCGGCGACGTGGACGCGGACGACGACGAGCCGTCCGGCGAGGGCCCCCGCGGCAGCAAGCAGCGCTCCTTCTGGAAGGAGCTGCCGCTGCTGGTCGGCATCGCGCTGGTGCTGGCCCTGCTGATCAAGACGTTCCTGGTGCAGGCGTTCTCCATCCCGTCCGACTCCATGCAGCACACCCTGGAGCGCGGCGACCGCGTCCTGGTCGACAAACTGACACCGTGGTTCGGCTCCAAGCCCACCCGCGGTGAGGTCGTGGTCTTCCAGGACCCGGGCGGCTGGCTGCCGGAGAACCCCCCGGCCAGCAGCAACCCCGTGGTCCGCGGCTTGCAGAAGAGTCTCAGCTTCATCGGCCTGATGCCCTCCGCGGACGAGAAGGACCTGATCAAGCGGGTCATCGGGGTCGGCGGCGACACCGTGGAGTGCGAGGGCACCGGCCCGGTGAAGGTCAACGGCAAACCGCTGAACGAGCCGTACGTCTTCGCCGGCAACACCCCCTGCTCCCCGGACAACCCGTTCAAGGTCACCGTGCCCAAGGGCCGGATCTGGGTGATGGGCGACCACCGCCAGGACTCGCTGGACTCCCGCTTCCACATGTCGCTGCCCGGCGGCGGCACGGTCTCCGACAGCGACGTGGTGGGCCGCGCGGTCACCATCGCCTGGCCGGTGAACCGCTGGACCTGGCTCGGCATCCCCTCGACGTTCTCGCAGCCCGGCATCAACGCCGCCGGCACCGCGGGACCCGCCGCGGTGGGCCTGGCCGGAGCGCTGCCGCTGGTGCTGCTGCGCAGGCGGAGGCTGCTGCGCAAGGCCGGGGACGAGGCAGGACCCGGCGCCGAGGACTGAGCCGAGGACCGAGGCGAGGACCGAGGCGAGGACTGAGCCGAGGACTGAGCCGAGGACTGAGCCGAGGACTGAGCCGAGGACTGAGCCGAGGAC
>JAJSZB010000351.1:0-2731 GCA_050613715.1 Streptomyces sp. IBSBF 3018 | reverse complement strand
TGAGCGGGGGACGGCTCGGGCCGACCCCGGGTAGGGTTCCGCAGCATGAGCGTCACCACGAGCGGCGGCACGACCGCGATACGCAGGTCCCGCGAGGGCCGGCCGGGACGACTGGTGTCCGGGCTGGCCATCGCGCTGGGCTGCGTGATGTTCCTGGGCGGCTTCGCCTGGGCCGCGGTGCTGTACCGCCCCTACACCGTGCCCACCGACTCCATGCGGCCGACGGTCGCGCCCGGCGACAAGGTGCTCGCGCAGAAGGTCTCCGGGTCCGAGGTGCACCGCGGCGACGTCGTGGTCTTCAAGGACAAGCTCTGGGGCAACGAACCCCTGGTCAAGCGGGTGGTCGGAGTCGGCGGCGACACCGTGGCCTGCTGCGACGCGCACGGCCGGCTCACCGTGGACGGCGTGCCCGTCGACGAGCCGTACCTGAACGGGGGCGGCACGGCCGCGCAGGAGTCCTTCAAGGCCACCGTCCGCAAGGGCGAGCTGTTCATGCTCGGCGACAACCGCTCGGTCTCCCAGGACTCCCGGGTGCACCTGGAGGACGCCGAGGGCGGCGCGGTACCGGCGAGCGACGTCAAGGCCAGGGTCGACGCGACCGCATGGCCGTTCGGCCGGATGGGCATGCTGCGCACGACGTCGGCCTTCGACAAGCTGCCGGGCGGCGGCCAGTCCCCGCAGGGACCGCTGCGGTGGATCACCTTCGTCGTCATCGCCGGGGCCGCGCTGATCCTCGGCGGCGCGGCGTACGAGCCGCTGGCGAACGGGCTGCGCCGCCGGCGGTGAGCGCTGGGGCGCCGGCGGTGGGCGCTGGGCCGGCGGTGGGCGCTGGGCCGCCCGGCGGTGGGACCGGCGGTGGGGCCGGCGGGTCGGCTGCGGCGCGCCGCGGGCGTGGCGGGTGGTGACGCGTGGCACATCACGCACCTCGTGAGACGGTGTGACGCACAATGGGGGCACGTACGGCTGAAGGGGAACATGCCATGAGCGCCGAGGACCTCGAAAAATACGAGACCGAGATGGAGCTGAAGCTCTATCGCGAGTACCGCGACGTCGTCGGCCTGTTCAAGTACGTGATCGAGACCGAGCGCCGCTTCTACCTCACCAACGACTACGAGATGCAGGTGCACTCGGTCCAGGGCGAGGTGTTCTTCGAGGTCTCCATGGCCGACGCGTGGGTGTGGGACATGTACCGGCCGGCCCGCTTCGTCAAGCAGGTCCGCGTCCTCACGTTCAAGGACGTGAACATCGAGGAGCTGAACAAGGCGGATCTCGACCTTCCGTCGGACGACTCGGGCTTCAACGGCTGAGGCCGGGCCCGGCGGCGGGGGCGAGCCGGGGGCCGGCGACGAGGGGCCACCCTCCGAGTTATCCACAGGCAGCCGTTCAAGATCATCGCGGGGCGTGCTGATTCTGCCACTGTTGCGTCACTGAACGTGACGGAGGTGGTACGGATGAACGCGCAAGGAGCGCTCGGGCGGTACGGCGAAGAACTGGCCGCCCGCACCCTGCAGGACGCGGGACTGACCGTCCTGGCCAGGAACTGGCGGTGCGGACGCCGCGGCGAGATCGACATCCTCGCGACCGACGGCGACGCCCTCGTCGTCTGCGAGGTCAAGACCCGCCGCGAAGGCCGCTACCAACCGCCCACGGCCGCCCTGACCGGCGACAAGATCACCCGGCTGCGCACCCTCGCGGAACGCTGGACCGCCGACCACGGCGGCGCACCGCCCGGCGGCGTCCGCATCGACCTCGTCGGCGTCACCCTCCCCGCCCGCGGCGCCGCCCACGTCGAACACCTGCGGGGGGTGGCGTGATGGGCTTCGCCCGCACCTGCTCGGTCGCCCTCGTCGGCGTCGAAGGAGTCGTCGTCGAGGTCCAGGCCGACCTCGAACCCGGCATCGCCACCTTCGCGCTCGTCGGCCTGCCCGACAAGAGCCTCACCGAGAGCCGCGACCGGGTCCGCGCCGCCATCGTCAACAGCGGCGAGACCTGGCCCTCCAAGAAACTCACCGTCGGCCTCAGCCCCGCATCCGTCCCCAAAGGCGGCTCCGGCTTCGACCTCGCCGTCGCCTGCGCCGTCCTCGCCGCGGGCGGCCGCATCGCCCCCGAAGCCATCGCCGACCTGATGATGATCGGCGAACTCGGCCTCGACGGCCGGGTCCGCCCGGTCCGCGGCGTGCTCCCCGCCGTCCTCGCCGCCGCCGACGCCGGATACAAACACGTCGTCGTCCCCGAACGCACCACCGCGGAGGCCGCCCTCGTCCCCGGCGTCGCCGTCCTCGGCGTCCGCTCCCTGCGCCAGCTCATCGCCGTGCTCAACGACGAACCGGTGCCCGAGGAGGACGCGGAGGCCGGCGCCGAGGGCCGGCCCGACCCCATGCTCGCCGGACTCACCGCACCCGGCGGCGGCATCGGCACCGGGCTCGCCACCAGCCTCGGCGGCTCCGCCCACCCGGCCGGCGGCGCCGGACCCGGACCCGGCGCCGCCCCCGGCCACACCGACAGCCGCGACATGGCCGACGTCGCCGGCCAGCCCGCCGCCCGCCTCGCCCTCGAAGTCGCCGCCGCCGGCGGACACCACGTCTTCCTCAAAGGCCCACCCGGCGCGGGCAAGACCATGCTCGCCGAACGCCTCCCCGGCATCCTCCCGCCCCTCACCCGGCAGGAATCCCTCGAAGTCACCGCCGTCCACTCCGTGGCCGGCATCCTCCCGCCCGGCCGCCCCCTCGTC
>JAJSZB010000350.1:0-7445 GCA_050613715.1 Streptomyces sp. IBSBF 3018 | reverse complement strand
CTCCCCCCGCAAGGTCCCCCCACGCAAGGTTCCCCTGCGGAGCAGGCCACCGACGGCTGCCGCGAGTTCGGAGGCGTCGCCCGCCTGAGCTGAAGCCCGGCGCCCGGTCGCGTCGCCGCATCCGCCTCGGCCCGGGGTCGGACCGGCCCCCCGGCCTGGTCCCGGTGCTGCACCGGCAGCGGCCGGGATGATGCCGAGGTCAGGTGCCGGCCTGGAGACGCAGACCCGCCAAGGTCAGGTCGAGCGCGGCCAGGAACTGCTCCCGGTCGTCGTGCCCGGCGAACTCGTCGGCGATCTGGCGTACGAACGGAAACTCCTCGACGTCGAGCGACCGCCATGTCTCGGCGAAGCGGCCGAGGTGCTCCTCGCGGTCCACCTCGCCGTCGAGCAGTTCCTGGGGAATCTCCGCGCCCAGGTCGGCCGCCGAGCCGACCACGACGCCCGTGATCGCCGAGACGGCGTGGAAGCGCTGCCGCGCGGTGAGGTCGAGGCGCAGGGTCTGCTGGCCGAGCCGTTCGTAGAGCCGCAGCGAGTTGCCCTGGATGTCGGTGTTGCGCATGAAGTACGCGGACAGCCAGGGCCGGTCCACGATCGCGTCGAACAGTGCGACGGCCATCGCGCGGAGGTCGGCGACGGCGTCGTCGCTGCCCGGGAGCTCTTCCACGGTGGACAGGATCCCGCCGATCGCGTGGTCGGTGGCGCGGTCGAGGAGTTCGTCCTTGTTCTGGACGTACCAGTAGATGGTGCCCACGCCGGTGCCGAGCCGGGCGGCCAGGGCTCGGAACGTCAGCGCGGGGCTGCCGGCCTCGTCGAGCACGGCCACCGCCGCTTGGAGGATCGCCTCCATGGAGTGCGAGGCGCGTCGGCGCCCCCTGGGGGGCCTCGCGGCGGCGGAGCGGGTCGGCGGCGGTGTCATGGCGTCCATGCAAGCACAACTTGCCTCCCGATCGAACCTGATTCTATAGTGGAACCTCATTCCAATATCGAACCGCGTTCTATCCTCATCGGCCGTTGGATGCCTGGCGGCGTTCTGCGTCCAGAAGGGAGGCCGATCATGACTGCCACCACCGACACCGGGCCCGTGCCCACCCGGTTCTACGGGTCACTGCGGGCGGCGTGGATCCCCCTGGCCGCGCTCTGCCTGGCCTTCTTCGTCGAGATGGTCGACAACACCCTGCTGTCGATCGCGCTGCCCACCATCGGCCGCGACCTCGGCAGCGGCACCACCGCCCTGCAATGGGTCACCGGCGCCTACTCGCTGACGTTCGGCGGCCTGCTGCTGACGGCGGGGTCCATGGCCGACCGCCTCGGACGCCGGCGCGTGCTGCTCGTGGGCCTCGCCGCCTTCGGCCTGCTGAGCCTGGCCGTCATCGCCGTCGACTCCACCGGGCAACTCATCGCCCTGCGAGCCGCACTCGGCATCGCCGCCGCGGCCATGGCCCCCATCACCAACTCGCTCGTCTTCCGGCTCTTCGACGACCAGGCGCTGCGGATGCGGGCGATGACCGTGATGATCAGCGTCGGCATGTCCGGATTCATCCTCGGTCCGCTGCTCGGCGGCACCGCGCTGGCCCACGTGAGCTGGCAGTGGCTCCTGCTGATCAACGCACCGATCGCACTGGTCGCGGCCGTCGGCGTGCGGCTCGGCGTCGCGCCGGACAGGCCGGAGGACCTCACGGACGACAGGCTCGACCTGCCGGGCTCCGCCTTGAGCGTGCTCACCATCGGCCTGGCCTGCTACGCACTGACCAGCGGCGTCGAGCACGGCTGGGTCTCGGCCGCCACTCTCGGCTCGGTCCTGGGCGCCGTGGCCGCGGGCATCGTGTTCGGGTGGCACGAGCGCCGCAGCAAGGCCCCCATGCTGGACCTGAAGATCTTCTCGAACGGGACCGTGCGCGGCGCCGCCCTCGCGCAGACCGGCACGTCCGTCGCGATGGCCGGTGTGATGTTCGGGCTGATCCTGCACTTCCAGTACGCCTATGGCTGGAGCCCCGTGCGGGCCGGCCTGGCGAACCTGCCGCTCATCGTGACCATGCTCGCGGCGACGCCGCTCTCGGAGTGGCTCGCCAAGAGGTTCGGACACCGCGTGGCCTGCCTGGTCGGCGCCGCCTGCCTGACCGTGGCGCTGGCCGGTCTCGCCTGGGGCGTCGACCACGGGTACGCCGTCATCGCTCTCTGCATGGTCGTGATGACCGTCGGGCTGCGCACGGTCATGACCATCTGCGCCGTCGCCCTGGTCGAGGCGATGCCGGCCAACCGCACCTCGATCGGCACCGCGCTCAACGACACCGCCCAGGAGGTCGGCACCAGCGTCGGCACCGCCGTCGTCGGAACGCTGATCGCCGCGTTGGTCACCACCCAGCTCCCCCCGGGCATCTGGAGCAGCGACCTCGTGCACTCCTTCTTCCACGGCGAGCGCATCACCTACGCGGTACTCGCCGCCATCGTCGGCCTGATCGCTGCGGGCGGCGCACTCAGCCTGACCGACTCGCACTCCGTCGAGGAGCATGGCTGAGCGACGGTTCGGCCGCCTGGCCGGCCGGACGATCCGTTGTGGGGCGCGCAGGAACGTCCAGGTCCTGGAGACCGAGATCCGGGCCCGGGCCACGGACTGGAGCGGAGATCCGCTCACATGAACGCCGCCATGTCTTGCTCGTACGATGGGAAGGCCGGGCGCACCGAGGTCTCACGAGGATCGAGGGAGGCGATGCTGACCGTGAACAGGCACGTGGCAGGACACGTCAACGAGCGGCGTCGCCCGGATACGGACATCGGGCAGGCGGTGCTGGACGCTCTGGCCGTCCAGCCCGCGATCGGCATCGCGGTCCTTGACGCGGCGCTCCGCGTGACCGTCAGCCGTGTCGACCCGGCCCACTTCCCGGGCCTTGAGCTCGCCCCGGGGACCCGGCTGACGGACCTGGTCCGGCCGCAGGACGCGCAGGCGCTGACCGCGCGGCTCCAGCGGGTACAGGCCACCGGTGAACCGCTGATCTCCTCCCGCCAGCACCTGGAAGGCTCCCCCGGCCTGTCCCTGTCGCTGACCGCACTGCCCGCGGCCGCACCGGCAGGTGCGCCCGGCGGGCTGATTCTGACGCTGGTCGACGCCACGAAGGACGCCCGCAGGCTCGACCTCCTCTTCGAGGCGGCCGCCAAGATCGGCGCCTCGCTCGACGTGACGGAATCCGCCCGGCAGCTCGCCTCGGCGCTGGTCCCGGGGCTGGGCGACGAGGCGACGGTCTACCTGGTCAGAAGGATCTTCGCCGGCGAAGAGCCGCCCATGCGGGTCGCCCGGGACGACCTGGGGCTGCGGTGCGCCGCCATGGCTCCGCAGGAACGCTCCCGGTCCGGCCGCTACATCCGGGCCGGCATGGATCTGCCGCATATGCCCAACACCCCGGTTGTGAAGCGTTTCCAGCACGGCGAGCCCTACATCCTGCCCGACCTCGCGTCCATCAGCGAAGCCATGCGGAACGATCCGGCGCTCATCGCCCACCTGGTGCCGCCCGACGCGACGGCGGTCATGCAGTGTGCGCTCACGGCCCGCGGCCTCATCCTCGGCGGCGTGTCGGTGTGGCGGAGCGCGCGGTCCGCGCCGTTCACCGAGGACGACCTCCGGCTCCTCCAGGAGGTCGCGTCCCGGGCGGCGCTGAGCATCGACAACGCGCGCCGCTACACCCGCGAGCACACCGCCAGCGTCGCCCTCCAGCGCAGCCTGCTGCCGCCGGCGGGCAGCGACACCGCCGCGGTCGAGGCGGCCGGCGTCTACGTGCCGGCCACGGACCAGGACGTCGGCGGCGACTGGTACGACGTGATACCGCTGTCGTCGCTGCGGGTCGCGCTCGTCGTCGGTGACGTGGTCGGGCACGGACTGCACGCGACCGCCGCGATGGGCCGGATGCGCACGGCCGTACGGGCCATCTCCGACCTCGACCTCGCGCCCGGCGAGGTGCTGACGCATCTCGACGACCTGGTGACGCGCTTCGGCGAGGACACCGAGGCGTCGTACGAGAACGTTCTGGCCAGCACCTGTCTGTACGCGGTGTACGACCCGGTGACACGCCGGGTGGCCATGGCCAGCGCCGGACATCCGCCGCCGGCGATCGTGCGCCCGAACGGCGGCTTCACCTTCGCCGGCCTCGATCCCGGACCGCCGCTGGGGGTCGGCGGTCACCCCTTCGAGGACTTCGAACTCGAACTGGAGCCCGGCAGCGTTCTCGCGCTCTACACCGACGGACTCGTCGACGGCGACCACGACGTGGCGGCGGGCATGGACACCTTCGCCGGGCGGCTCGCCGCGCTCACCCCGGGAAGCGGACTGAGAGCCATCGCCGACCAGATGGTCCGCGGCATCAGCGCCGCCTCGCTCTGCGACGACGCCACCCTCCTGCTCGCCCGGGTGCGCGCCACCTCGCCCACCGATCTGGCGACCTGGCAGATCCCCGGCGACCCGGCCGCCGTGACCCGCGCCCGCGAGCTGACCGTCGCGAAACTCGACCAGTGGGGACTGCCCGACCTCGTGTTCAGCACCGAGCTGATGGTCAGCGAACTGATCACCAACGCGATCCGCTACACCGGCGGCCCGATCAGCCTGCGCCTGATCCGCGACCGCCGTGACAAGGTCCTCGTCTGCGAGGTCTCCGACCCCAGCAACAGCCAACCCCGGCTGCGCCGGGCCCGCTCCACCGACGAAGGCGGCCGAGGCCTCTTCCTCGTCGCCCAACTGGCCGCCCGATGGGGAAGCCGGTACAACGCGACAGGCAAGACCATCTGGGCCCAGCAGACGCTGCGCGACCGCTGACACCGCAGGGCGTCTCCCCCGCGCCACGCCGTCGGACCGCGGGCGCATGGCCACGGGAGGCGATGGACGCGTTCCGGCGGGGGCAGGGACCTCGCCCCGGTGATGCGGTGGCTGGACTTCGTCCCCGCCGCACAGCCCGGGGAGGTGAGCCGGGCGCGTCGAGGAACCCGACGTCGCCACCGGCGCGGCCTGTCAGGCGGAGGTATGCAGGTGGTTGCGGAGGAATGCGGCCGCGCGGTCGAGGGCGGCGTGGCCTTCCTCGAGCAGCGGTGCGAACGCCTGGAAGACGTGCGGGACTTCGGGGGTGACGTCGAGGATGACGGCGACGTCGTCCGCCGCCGCCCTCGCGGCGAGACGGATGGCGTCGTCCAGCAGGATCTCGTGGGAGCCTGCCTGGATGAGCAGAGGCGGAAGGCCGGTGAGGTCGGCGTGTATGGGACTCACCACGGCGGAGGCCGGGTCGAGTTCGCCGAGGTAGTCGCGAGCGCGGGCCCGCAGGGCCCGGGCGGTCAGCGCTGGATCGCTCTCGGCCTTGGTGACGCTGCTCTCACCGGTCACGGCCAGGTCGACCCACGGCGACATGACCAGGCCCGCGAACGGCAGGGGCAGTTCTTCCTCGCGGATACCCACCAGGGCCGCCACGGCCAGGTTTCCGCCGGCGGACTCGCCGGCGATCGCGATCCGCGCGTTCTGCCCTTCGGCCTTGGCCAGCCCCCGGTAGGCGTTGACGGCGTCCGTCGGGGCGGCCGGGTACGGGTTCTCGGGTGCGAGCCGGTAGTTGACGGTCACGACGCGCATGCGGGCGCGTCGGGCCAGGTCGCAGGCCAGGCCCACCGATGCCTGTGCGGAGCCCATGGCGAAGGCGCCGCCGTGGAAGTAGAGGATGGCGCCGTCCGGCACCTGCCCGTCGATCTCCACGGACAGCGCCGGCACTCCATCGAGGACGACCGGCGAGACGGTGACATCGTCGGGGTGCGGGTGGGCGGTCAGCAGCTGGTTGAGGATGACTCTCTGTTCGGTGATCTCACCGCCGAGGTCGAGGGGTGCGTTCGCGAGCATGTTGTGGATGGCGTCGCGCTGCTGTTGGGACATGGGGGATGCCTTCCGTTTCAGGGAGCGGTCGCTCCGACCCGCCCACTACATTAGCACTGATGAACTTAGCACTAATGTCACTGCCGGTAAGATACCCTGACGCGGGAGAGGAAGGGGATCCCGTGGACCTGCGGAAGGTTTTCGACGATCTCGTCCGTTTCGAGACCGAGCTGTGGAACTCACTCGACGCGACGCTGGTCAAAGAGTGCGGAGTCACCCTCGGCACCTTCAACGCACTCCTGATCATCAGCGAGACACCCGCCTGCCGGGTCAACGATCTGGCCGCCGCGCTGTCGATCACCGTCGGAGGAGCCAGCCAGGCCGTCGACCGCATCGAGGCTCGGGAACTGCTGGTCCGAGTCCCGAACCCGGCGAACCGACGGTCGTCACTCCTGGAGCTCACCGCCGCAGGCCGCACGGCGCTCGCTTCCGCGAGCGGCGTCTTCGACCACGAATTGTCGGCCTGGTTCACAGAACCGCTCGGGGCTGCCGCCACCGCGCAGTTCGCCGAGAACCTCGCCACCCTGCGCGCGGCGGCGGCCCGCCGACGCACCGATCGGCCCCACACCGAGTAGTGACCAGCTGGACCGAGCGGTCACTGAGCGTTTTCAGCGTTGCTGCCAGGACCCCCGCCGGCGGCGCACCTCCGAGACTGCCGCGAGCTTCCGGGAGGCACGGCGCCGCCGGCGGAGGTGACACGGTGAGAGGGGCGGGGGGGGGGGGGGGGGGGGGCGGCTGCGCCTGGGCGGCCGCCTGCACGCGGTCGTCGACCGCCGAGGCGAGGTCGATCGCGTCGTGGCCCAGGCCCGCCTGTGCGGTGGCGGTGGTGGAGTCCGGCGCCTCGGCCTTCTGCGCGGCCTGCGGCGTCTGCACCGTGCGGCCGTCGGCGAACCCGCTCACCGCGTAGACGACGATCGGCAGGTCGTCGGAGACCTGCACGGTCCAGCTGCCGCGCTGGCGGTCGCCGAACCGCGCGGCGGCGGTCCCGGGGAACGCGACCGGCCTGGGCAGCAGGTCCGCGCGCCCGCCGAGGTTCTCGGCGGACCACCGGTGGTTCAGCGCGGCCATCGCGGGCGCCTCGGCCGAGGCGACCAGCAGGCCCACCGTGGTCACGGTGGTCGAGGTGGTGTCGACGTAGGTGGCGCGCAGCAGCCGGGCGCAGCCGACGGGCGCGAGGACGCGCTGCAGCAGCGGGTCGAACGCGTCGGCGCAGCCCGCGGGCGGCGCCACCCCGACCCGGGACCACGCGCGGTCCGCGCCGCCCGGGCCGCCGCCGTGGTCGGTCAGGGTGGGCGGGAACAGCTGGTCCACGGGGGTGTTGCGCCACACCGTGCGCACCTTGGCGAACGCCTCCGGGCTGCCCGCGGCCACCGGCGGCTCGGAGCGCGGCCCGTGGTTGATGACCGCGCCCGCGGTCGCGCCGCCGATCAGGCCCAGCCCGAGGACGACGGAGACGGTGGCGGCGACCCGGGCGCGTATCCGCGCGCGGTCCGGCTCACGGGCCGGGCCGGGGGCGGGCACGGGTGCCGGCGCTCCGGCCGGAGCGGGGTACGGC
>JAJSZB010000034.1:0-31949 GCA_050613715.1 Streptomyces sp. IBSBF 3018 | reverse complement strand
CCGCCGCCCCCGCGCGTTCCCGCCGGCGCCGCACCGCCCTGATCGCCTCGGCCGCGGTGATCGCCGCGCTGGGCGCGGTGGCACTGGTCGCGCGCCCCTCGTCGTCGTCCGACTCCGACCCCACCGCGCCGTTCACCGCCCGCGCCCGCCCGTACGTCTACGACGGCCCGTGCAGCCAGCACTTCCTGGTCGACCGCGGGCCGGCGCGGGTGGGACCGCCGGCGAGCGAGCAGGACGCGCCGCACTGGGCGGCCGCGTACCGCGCGGTCTCCTCGGACGAGCAGCGCGTCGCGCTCACCGTCCAGGGCACCGGCGCGAAGACCGTCGTCCTGGAGGCGCTGCACGTCCGCGTGGTGTCCCGCGGTGCGCCGCTGGCCTGGAACGACTACGCGATGGGCGTCGGCTGCGGCGGCGGCGTGGAGTCCGCGTCCTTCGACGTCGACCTGGACGCCGGCAGCCCCATGGTCGGCCTCAAGGGCGGGCAGCGCGCCTTCCCGTACAAGGTCAGCGAGTCCGACCCCGAGGTCTTCTACGTCACCGCCCACACCAAGGCGCACGACGTCCGCTGGGACCTGTCGCTGGACTGGTCGAGCGACGGCCGGCACGGCACCGTCCGCATCGACGACGCCGGCACGCCGTTCCACACCAGCGCCGACGCCGGCCGGCCGGGCTACGACTACCCGCTGGGCGGCACCGCGTGGATCGCCCGCGGCCAGTGAGCGTGGCGGAGCGGTCGGAGCGGTCGGGGGTCAGGCAGGGACCCCGGCCAGCAGTGCCCGGGTCTCGGCGACCACACGCGCCTGGAACTCCGGATCGTGCACCAGCGCGGAGCCCCGCATCGGCCGCCCCTTCTCGTCGTAGTAGACGCCGCTGCGGGCCGAGTCGTCGGTGAGCACACCGGCGATCATCCGGCCGGCCCGCTTCGGGGTGCTCCAGTACTTCACGTACGGCGCGAGCGGCGCCAGCCCGTACTTTCCGAGCAGGCGCAGGAAGAGGCCGCTGTCGCGGCCGAGGCCGGTGGCCGGGCTGAAGCCGGGCTCGACGGCGTTGAACCGCAGCCGCGGCGTCTCGCGCGCGAACGCCAGGACGGTCGCGAGGTTGCACTGCTTGGAGGTGGCGTACGCGTCGCCGCCGGCCAGCCTGGACCCGCCGGGCGCCCACTCGCCGCGCGCGCTCGCCTCGGCCGACACGTACCGGCCGCCACGGAAGCCGGCCACCACCGCGGGCCTGCGCCCGGGGTCCTCGACGCCGGAGCAGACGAAGACGACCTGCGCGCCGTCCGGCAGGTGCGGCGCGAGCGCCTCGGTCAGCGCGAACGGGCCGAGGTGGTTGGTCGCGAACGCGGTGTCCCAGCCGAGGGAGTTGGCGGAGGGCCGGGTCGGGAAGACGCCCGCGTTGTTGAGCAGCCCGGACAGCGGCAGGCCGAGCGCGAGGATCTCGGCGGCGGCGCGGCGCACGCTCGCGGGCTCCGCCAGGTCGCACAGCACGGTCACCGCACGGCCGCCGCGGCCCTCGACGGCCCCGCGCGTCCCCTCCAGCCTGGCGCCGTCGCGGCCGACGAGCACGACGGTGCCGTGGCGGGCCAGTTCGAGCGCGGTGCTGCGGCCGAAGCCGGAGGTCGGTCCGGTGACGACATAGGCACGCTCGCGGTCCTTGCCGCTGCGCCGGCCGGCGTCGGTGGGAGTCATGACGGTCTCCTTGAATGTCTGACTGATCAGTCATTAACGGGTGTACGTCCCCGCGTGCCGGGCGGGTGGCCCGGAACGCGGAGTGGGGTGGGGGTGGGTGTGGCGGGTGCGGACGCTGCCGTGGCGGCGGGTCAGCCGACCATGCGCCAGAGCGCCTCGAAGCCCGCCTCGCCGTGGGCGTCCGCGTGGTCGGGGTCCGCGGCGACGAAGTCGATCGTGGCGTCGGCGAGCGCGTTCATCAGGGCGCCGACGAGCAGCAGCGGGGCGTCGCGCATCGCCCCCTGCGCGCGGATGCCCTCCATGATCTCCGCGACGCCCTTCATGGCGCGGCCCGCCGCCTGGTGGGTGGCCTCGGAGATCTCGTCCGAGACCTGCAACTGTGCGAGTGCGCGGCGCTTCTCGGGATGCCCGGCGGCCCATGCCAGCCAGCCGGACCACATGTGGCGCAGCTGCTCGCGGGCGTCCGCGCCGGCCGGCATCCCGCCGACGGCCGCCGCGCCCATCTCCGTCTTCAGTTCCAGGTAGAGGTGGTTGAGCAGGTCGGCCTTCGTGTCGAAGTAGGTGAACAGCGAGCCGTTGGAGACGCCGGCCTCCTTGGCGATGGTCGCCGTGGCGGCGCCGAGGCCCTGCGCGGCGATGACGCGCGTCGCGGCGGACATGATCGCGGCGCGCTTGTCGCTGCTCTTCGGTCGGGGCATGGCTCCAGCATGTAAGAGAGTGGCCAGTCAGTCAAGTATGGCGGACGCATGATCCCCGACCCTCCGCCGCAGCCGTCCGCAGCCGTCCGCAGCCGTCCGCAGCCGTCCGCCGACCGGGGGCTGAGGGCCGGGGCCCGGGGCCCGGGGGACCGGCCGCGACGGACCCGGCGCCCGCGTGGGGCGGGGCGCGGCTTAGGCTCGGCCGCATGGTCACGCTCGCCCAGCTCGCCGACGATCCGCACCCGCACCTGGCCCGGCTGCGCGCCCAGGCGCCCGTGGTGTGGGTGGAGGCGCTCGGCGGGTGGATGGTCACCGGGCGGGCGCTCGCCGTCGAGGTGATGCGCGACGCCGCGACCTTCACCGTGGACGACCCGCGGTTCACCACCGCCCAGGTGGTCGGCCCGAGCATGCTCTCGCTCGACGGCCCCGAACACGCCCGGCACCGCGACCCGTTCGTCGAGCCTTTCCGGCCCCGGGTGGTGCACGCCGCGCTCGGCGACGCGGTCCGGCGCGAGGCCGACCGGCTGATCGACGCCCTCGCGCCGCGGGGCGCGGCCGAACTGCGCCGGGACTTCGCGGGCCCGCTCGCCGCGGCCGTCATGGCCGAGGTGCTCGGGCTGACCGACGTCCCCGTGGCCACCGTCCTGAGCTGGTACGACGCCATCGTGCGGGCCGTGGACCTGCTCACCCACGGCGAGTCCGCGGGGTCCGAGGGCCCCGCGGCGTACCGGGCGCTGCGCGACGCCGTCGCCGGCACGCTCGACGCCGGCGCGAACGGCTCGCTGCTCGCCCGCGCCGCCGCCGACGGCCGCCTCGGCCGGACCGAACTGGCCTCCAACGCCGCCGTGCTGCTCTTCGGCGGTATCGAGACCACGGAGGCGATGATCGCCAACGCGGCGCTGCACATCCTCGGCGAACCCGGGCTCGTACCGCGGCTGACGGCCGACCCGGCGCTGCTGGACGCCGCGATCGAGGAGTCGCTGCGGCTGGAGCCGGGGGCCGCGGTGGTCGACCGGTACGCCACCCGTGACACCGACCTCGCCGGAGCGCCCGTCCGCGCGGGCGACCTCGTCACGGTCTCGCTGGCCGGCGCCAACCGCGACCCCGCGGTGTTCCCGGACCCGGACCGCTTCGACGTCGAACGCCCCAACGTACGGCTGCAGTTGGCGTTCGCGCACGGCCCGCACTACTGCGTCGGCGCGCACCTCGCCCGGCTGGAGGCCCGTACCGCGCTGACCGCCTGCTTCGCCCGCCTGCCGGGGCTCCGCCTGGACCCGGACAGCCCGAGCGCCCCGCGCGGCCTCGTCTTCCGCAAACCGCCGACGCTGGCGGTGCGCTGGGACGGGTGAGCGGGGCGCCCCGCCGCGGGCGCCGGGGCGCTCCGACGGCGCCTCAGCGTTCCGCGCCCCGGGAACGGGCCCCCGGAGCGGGCCGTCCCGCGGTCCCCCGGGCGGGCCCCCGGTCAGCCCGTCGAGCAGGTCGGCGCCACCCTCACCTGCTGCCGGTCGGCGCCGGGGTGAGGCGCACCAGCGTGTTGAGGACGTGGTCGACCGCGTCCCGCGACGGGTCGTCGGTGAGGTTCGTCAGCAGCCTGGCCATACCGCCCACCAGCGCCGGGCGGTCGATGATCCGGCTGAGCAGCGGCTGGAAGCCCGCCCTGCTCAGCACGTACGTGGCCGCCGCGTTGCCCAGCCGGTAGTAGCGGCCCCAGCGGCGGTTCAGCTCGGCCGGGTAGTCCTGCAGGGCGCGCTCGCGGGCCGGGCCCGCCGGGCGGGTCAGCGCCACCGCGGCGGCCTCGGCGGCGGCCTCGCCGGACTCCATCGCCTGGCAGATCCCCTCGCCGTTCCACGGGCTGATCGCACCCGCGCTGTCACCCACGAGCAGCAGCCCGCGGCCGTACTGGGGACGGCGGTTGAGGCCCATCGGCAGCGCCGCGCTGCGCACCGGCCCCTCCGCGCCCTCGGCGTCCAGACCCCACTGCGACGGGGTGCGCGCGAGCCACGCGTCGAGCGTCGCCCGCAGGTCGGGGGAGCGGTTACGGTGCCGGGTGAGCATGCCGAGGCCCACGTTCACCCGGCCGTCGCCGAGCGGGAAGATCCAGCCGTAGCCGGGCAGGTGGCGTCCGGTGGACGGGTGGCGCAGGTCCGCCCACAGCTCCAGGTAGTCCTCCTGGGAGCGCTCGGGGCTGCGGTAGTAGCGGCGCACGGCGGTGGCCATCGGCCGCGCCTTGTCGCGGTGCGCGCCGAGGGCGACGGCCAGCCGCGCCGAGGCGCCGTCCGCGGCGATCACCAGCGGCGCGCGGTACTCGACCGGCTCGCCGCCGCGGCGCGCCACCGCCCGGACGCCGACGACGCGTCCGGCGCGGTCGGTCAGCGGACCGGTGACCTTCACGCCGGTCTCCAGCCGGGCGCCGGCCGCCTCGGCGTGCCGGACCAGGATCTCGTCGAAGTCGTGGCGGGTGCGGGTCAGCCCGAAGTCGGGGAAACGGGTCAGGCCCGGCCAGTCGATGAGCACCTCGTGGCCGTCGCAGATCCAGCGCATGCCGCGCGAGCGGTGCCAGCCCTCGCCGGTGACGTCGACGCCCATCCGCTGCAACTGGTGCACCGCGCGCGGCGTCAGGCCGTCCCCGCACACCTTCTCGCGCGGGAACTCGTCCTTCTCCAGCACCAGGACGTCCACCCCGGCGCGCGCGAGGTGGTAGGCCGCGCTCGACCCCGCCGGGCCCGCGCCCACCACCAGGACCTGGGCCTCGCGCGGCGCCCCGCCGGAGCTGTCGGCCGCCGCGCCGTCCTTCGCCTCGTTCACGTCGCTCATGTCACCCATCGCTACCCGCCCCGCCCGGCCGCGAAGCCGCGGCGCGCGGAGCTTGATCGAAACCCGGCGACCTGCGCCGCCGCCGGTGGACGCCCCGCACCCGGGGCCCGGTCCGTCCACCGTACGGGGCTGCGTGCGCGGACCCGCGCGGGCGGGTGCTCCTGGCCGGGCGTTTCGGGCGGGGCGCTTCCGGGCGCGACTCCCGGGCGCGGCGGGCGACATGGCCCGCCGCACGGCGCTCACCGGCCGGTCGGCTCCCCGCTCGCCGACGGGCCGGGGTACTCGGGCAGGCCGGTCGCGGCGCCGGGCGTGCGGTCGCCGGCGGGCGAGCAGACGATGGAGCAGTGGTCGCCGGGCCGGTCCGGCGCCGCGCCGGAGCCCGAGGGCCGGTCGTTCGCCGCGCCCTTCGCCCGGTCGCCGGCCGCCGGCGTGGCGCCGGACGTGCCGGACCCGCCGCTCGCGGCGGCGGACGCCCCCGGCGAGGCGGCGGAGGAGGCCGACGGGTCGGCCTTCGGTGAAGGGGCGTGCGACGACGACGAGCAGCCGCCCACCCACACTGCGGCCAGCACGACCGCCCCCGACACCACGACGGCCCGCATCCTCGCCATGTGCTCCGACTCCCCCCACACATCCACGGGCGCCCCTCGGCGCACCGACCCCGGCCGCGATCATAGCCACCGCCGCGACCGCCGGTCCGCGCAGGACCGGGCGGACCGGACGGGCGGCCCGATCGGCGGTCCCGTGCCGGGGAACGGCCGCGGGGCCGCCCGGAGGACGATGCCTCAGGACGGCCCCGCGGGGAGCCGAACGACAGCCGGCGAACGACAGCCGGCGACCGGCGCGTGCGACGGGCCCACTCCGGCTCGGACCCCGGGCGCACGGACTCCTGGCGCACGGACCCCGGCTGCCCGGAATCCGTGCCGCCGCCGGGACCTACGGCGCCTTGTTGTACACCGCGACGTAGTCGACGTTCATCTGCCCGCCGGACACCGTCGCGTCGTTGGGGCCGCCGCCGAACGCGTCGGGGAAGCCGCCGCCCATCGCCAGGTCGTAGATGATGAAGAACGGGTGGTCGACCGCGTCGGCCCAGGTGCTCGCGTCCACCTGGGTGGCGTTGACGGTGAAGTAGTTCTGCCCGTCGAGGTACCAGCGGATCTGCTCGGGCGAGACCGAGCGGTCGATCTGCACGGCGTAGGTGTGGTAGCCGGTCTGGCAGCCGGAGCAGGCGTGTTCGCCCGAGCCGATGCCGGTCGACTCGTTGCACGGGCCGCCCGGGTTGGTGCCGCAGTGCAGCGTGCCGAAGACCGAGCTGCGCGCGTTGATGTCCTCCAGGATGTCCACCTCGCCGGAGGTCGGCCAGGTGGTGCCGCTGCGCAGCGTCGAGCCGAGCATCCAGAACGCCGGCCAGTAGCCCGCGCCGTTCGCGGTGGTCAGGTCCGGCTGCTGGATCGAGGACTGCATCATCACCACGCCGCCGGGGGGCGCGCCGAAGTCCGCCGACTGCGTCTCGATGCGGCCGGAGGTCCAGCCCGAGCGCGGGTCGGAGCCGTCGTGCAGCGCCTTGAGGACCAGGTGTCCCTGGCCGTCCTCGTAGACGTTGGACGTGCTGTCGGTCATCGTCTCGATCTCACCGGTGCCGAAGCTGCTGCCCGGACCGGTGTCGTACTTCCACGTCGAGGTCGGCACGCCGGTGCCGGACGCGCCGTCGAAGTCGTCGCTCCAGGTGGTGGTGAAGCCGGCCGGCGGCCCCGGCACGTCGTTCGGCGCCGCTGCGGTCACGGCGTGCGCGGCGGCCGGCGCGTGCCCGGTGGTGGCCGCGCCGGCGTTGCCCGCGACGGCCAGGCCCGCCAGGCCCAGCGCGCCGACGGTCAGCGCGGCGAGCACGGTGCGGGTGCGGGCCCGCCGCGCACGGCGCGCCCCGCGGGCCGTGACCGGCGGGTCGTGGGGTGCGGCCTCCTGCTGGGGTGTGTGTCCGCTGGACAATGCGATCTCCTGTCCCGAAGAGAGGGTGTGGGGGGTGCCGTTCCTCGAACACGCGGCCCCACCTGGGGGCCGTGCGCGGCTCGCGCTCCGTGAGAGCGCTCTCTCCGTTTCGGGACGTGTCTACCGAGCCCCGCGGAAGAGCGTCAAGGAATCGGACAGGAGCCTCACGTGTCCCACACATCCCACACGAATCGCCCCTCGGGTCCGGCGTGGGCGTGCCGGTTTCGCCGTACCCGCCGGTCCCCCTCCGTCCGGAGGGGGACCGGCGGGCACGGCGGCGCGTCAGGTGCGGGGCCGGTGGCCGCGCTCCTGAAGCGGCGCGCTCTGCCGCTCCGGCACAGTCGGCAGCGGCAGGTGGGCCGCCTCGTACTGCGCGAGGCTGTAGCGGGCGCCGGTCTGCGGCAGTTCGGGTGCGGGGCGGCGCGGCGCGGACATCCGCAGCGCCGAGGTCAGGTCGCCGGTGACGCGGCGGCGCCACTGGCTGATGTTGGGCTCGGCGACCCCGGTGACCCGCTCCAGGAACCGCAGCACCGACGTGTGGTCGAAGGTCTCGGACGCCACCCAACCGCCCACCGTCCAGGGCGAGACGATGACGCACGGCACCCGGAAGCCCAGCCCCACCGGGAGGTTGTTGCCCGGCACCCCGGTCGGCGACGTCCCGGCGACGAACTCGCCCGCCGTGCCGGCCGGCGGGGTCGGCGGCACCACGTGGTCGAACAGCCCGTCGTTCTCGTCGTAGTTGAGGATGAAGACGGTCTTCGCCCAGGTCTCGGGGTTGGCCGCGACCGCGTCGATCTTCCCGGCCAGCCAGTCGGCGCCCGCGGCCGGCATCCGCGCCGGGTGCTCGTCGTACAGCGACGGCGGCAGCAGCCAGCTCACCTTCGGCAGCGTGCCGTTCATCGCGTCGTACTCGAACTGCCCGAACGGGCTCTCGGCGATGGCCTTGTCGTACAGCGGGTCGCCGGGCCCGGCGGCCTGGTACTGCTTCATGTTGGCGATCGGGGCGAGGCCGGTGGGGCCGCCGCCGGGGCCCGAGGACGGCTCGTGGTATATCCGCCAGCTCACCCCGGCCGCCTCCAGGCGCTCGGGGTAGGTGGTCCAGGAGTACGTGCCCTTGGCGGCGTTGTTGTCCAGCGCGGGACCGCCGGCCAGGCCGTCCGCGTCGATGGTGCCCGTCATGTGCATGTAGCGGTTGGGGTGGGTGGGGCCCATCACCGAGCAGTGGTACGCGTCGCACACCGTGAACGCGTCGGCCAGCGCGTAGTGGAACGGTATGTCGTCGCGGGTCAGATAGCCCATCGTGTACGGGCCCTTGGCGTTGCCGTCCGCGCTGCGGTGCGCCGGCAGCCAGTTGTCCATCGCGCCGCCGTTCCACGCGTTGTGCTGGGCCTGCCAGGCGTGGCTGAGCGAGGGCACGGCCATCGCGGCGGTGGTGCGGGAGTCCATGTGGTACGGCAGCAGGTAGCCGTCCGGGTTGAGGCTGTCGGGCTGGTAGTACACCGGGCGCCCGTTCGGCAGCCGGGCCGCCCGCGGGTCCTCGAACCCGCGCACGCCGGACAGGGTGCCGAAGTAGTGGTCGAAGCTGCGGTTCTCCTGCATCAGGATCACCACGTGCTCGATGTCGGACAGCCGGCCGCCCGGTCGCGGCTCGGCGGCCGCGGCGCGGCTGAGGTTGGGCGGCAGCGCCGACGCGGCGGCCGCCACGCCGCCGACCGCCGCCGCGGCGCCCAGCAGCCGCCGCCGGGTGGGGCCTTCGGGCCGGCTGTCGTCCTGAGTGGCCTCGGACATCCGTGTTCCTTTCGCGGGCGTGCGCCCGGACCGGGCGCACGGGGGAGAGGGCAGGGCAAGGTTGCTCGCCCTCCGGCACGCCGCGATGACCTCCGCATGGCCGCGACAAGAAGACCCGTCGCCGTACGTCCCCCCGCGCCGGGGACCGCGGTGTGCCCGCGGGCGCGGCGGGTCGTGTAGTAGTTGAGGCGGTGATCCGTACCGCAGCCCGGCGTGGCCAGGCCGCCCCGGAAGGAGTGATGGACCGATGAGTGCGCCGCCGCTGCCGGGAGTGCTGGGCGATCTCGCGCCGGTGCTGAACCACTGGGGGTACTGGGCGGTCGGCGGGCTGCTGTTCGTCGAGGACTTCGGGGTGCCCGCCCCCGGCGAGACGATCCTGATCGCCGCCGCGCTCTACGCGGGCGCGGGGCAGCTCAACATCGCCGCCGTCATCGTCATCGGCATCGCCGCCGCGATACTGGGCGACAACGTCGGCTACCTCATCGGCCGCACCGGCGGCCACGCCCTGGTGCTGCGCTACGGCAAATACGTCCTGCTCACGCCGGAGCGCTTCGAGAAGGCGGAGCGGTTCTTCACCCGGCACGGCGGCAAGGTCGTCACGATCGCCCGCTTCGTGGAAGGACTGCGCCAGGCCAACGGCATCATCGCCGGCACCACCAAGATGCCCTGGCGGCGCTTCCTGGTCTTCAACGCCCTCGGCGCGGCCCTGTGGGTCGGCGTGTGGGCCGGCATCGGCTACGCGGCGGGCGACCACATCACGACGATCTACCGCCAGGTGAACCGGTACTCGCTGTACGTCCTGGCGGCGCTCGGCGCGGTGGTGGCCGCCCTGATCGTGCGCGCCGTGGTGCGCCGGCGCCGCGCCGGGTCTACTTCACCACCTCCCGATGCAACACCCCCCGATCCCCGGTGAGGTAGCCCGCCTGGAAGCGGCTCTTCGCACCGAGCTGCTCGAAGATCTCGGCGACGTGCTTGCGGCAGGTGCGCAGCGACATGCCGAGCCGCCGCGCGATGGTCTCGTCGCGGGCGCCCTCGCCGAGCAGCCGCAGGATGTTCTGGTGCAGCTCGCCGAGCGCGAGCGTGTCGAGCCGGTTGCCGAACGGCGTGGCCAGGTCCCACGCCCGGTCGAACGCGCCGCACAGGAAGGCGAGCGTCGAGGCGTCGCGGACCACCGCCGCGCCGCCGGCCATCGAGTGGTGCGGGATGAACGCCGCCGACCGGTCGAACGCGATGAGCCGGCCGAACAGCTCCGGGCAGGTGCGCACCTCCGCGCCGGCCGCGGTGACCCTCTCGACGTAGTCCCGGGTGGGCGCGTGGTAGCGCGCCGAGTGCTGGTAGAGCGTGCGCATCCGCACCCCGCGGCCGAGCAGCGCCAGATCGCGGGCCAGCGCCTGCTCCAGCTGCTCCGGCGGCCGTCCGCCGCCGGGCTGGCAGGTGACCATCTCCTCCTTGCAGGCCAGGCTCGCCTCGTCGACGAGGGAGAGCACCGCGGAGAGCGTTCCGAAGACTTCCACCGAATTCTGGGTGCAGCCGGCGTCGGCGAGCACGGAATAGACGCCGAAAAGCTCGTCTAATCGCTTCCGCGAATCATCGAGATCCACCACCGCCTGGCGCAGCCGCGATTCGGCCGCGGCCAGCCGCGAGGCGGCGATCTGCGGATTGAGCACCCGCCACGCCGTTTGCCGGGGCGCTCCCTCGTCACCCGTGCTGACCTGCTGGCTCTCCATGAGCTGCGCCACCGTCAGCTCGTCGAGCGCGCGCTGCGCGGCGGCCTGTGACATACCCAGGACATCCGCCGTTTCTGCCACTGAAACAAACGTACGGGAGACCGCCCACTTGTAGATGCTCAGATGGGTCGCGGTGAGCTTCCACGAGGTCTCCGGATCGCCGACGGCGCGTAGTTCGTCCACTTTAATCCCCCTCGCAGCTTGCTGTCTGCAGCATGATGACGCCTGGTCGCGGTTGAAAACAAGTCGGCCCCGAGGGCAAGATTTGCGGCGGGGCTGAATTCGGCGCGCGGCGCCGGTGCGGCCAAAATCCGACTCGAATCTGTTAATGGGGGATGAAAAGCATGCCGTCGGTGCGACGACGCGTTCTCGGGCAGGGCCGCTCGCCTTCTTCCGCCGCTGCGGGACAGACCCCGCGAACGCCGCTCCTCGCCTGTCTCCACGGGTGTCTGACCTGTGCAGCAGACGCTGGAGCCGTCGCCCCGGCCGGCCCGGGGGACGACGACAGCGGCTGGGGCTGACTCCTCGGGGCGGCTCATCCCCGCCCCGCCTTTCATCTCGTCGAGTCGAAAGGTAAGACCGTGGTCGCCAAAGAACTCGAGGACATCGACACCGAATCAGCAGCGGCGGTGCAGTCAATTACCGGCATGCTGGCGGAGCAGGTCGCGAACCGCCCGGACGACACCGCCGCGGTGCACCGGGACACCGCCCTGACATACCGCGAACTGGACGCACGCAGCGCCGCGCTGGCCGGCCGGGTGCGCGCGGCCGGCGCCGGACCCGACACCTGTGTCGGTGTATACGCCGAGCCGTCGCTGGACCTCATGACCGGCGTGTGGGGCGTGCTGCGCTCCGGCGCCGCCTACCTCCCGCTGTCGCCGGACTACCCCGACGAGCGGCTGCGCCACATGCTGGAGGACTCCAGGACCGCTATCGTCGTGGTCCAGCCGCACCTGCGGGAGCGGCTGGAGCGGCTGGCCCCGGCCGGCACCACCGTCGTGACCGCCGCCGACGCGCAGGCGTACGCCGACCGCCACCCGGACCTCCCCGGGCCCGCCGACCCGCGCCCGCGCCACCTGGCCTACGTCATCTACACCTCCGGCAGCACCGGCCGGCCCAAGGGCGTGATGATCGAGCACCGCAGCATCGCCGCCCAGATGCGGTGGCTGCGCGCGACGCACGGCCTCGACCACCGCCGCCGGGTGCTGCAGAAGACCCCGATCAGCTTCGACGCCGCCCAGTGGGAGCTGCTCGCCCCCGCCTGCGGCGCCACCGCGGTGATGGGCGAGGCCGGCCTGTACCGTGACCCGGACCGGATCGCCCGGCACGTGCGGCGGTACCGGATCACCACCCTGCAGTGCGTCCCCACACTGCTGCGCGCGCTGCTCGACGTGGAGGAGCCCGACCAGTTCGCCTCCCTGACGCAGGTGTTCAGCGGCGGCGAGGCGCTCTCGCGCGAACTGGCGCTCGCCTGCGTGCGCGCACTGCCGCACGCCGAGCTGGTCAACCTCTACGGGCCGACCGAGTGCACCATCAACTCCTCGTCGTACACCGTCGATCCGGCCACGCTGCACGAGGGTCCGCACGCGGTGTCCATCGGCTCCCCGGCCGCCGACACCGAGTACCTGATCCTCGACGACCGCCGGACACCGGTCGCCGTCGGCGAGATCGGCGAGCTGTACATCGGCGGCGTCCAGCTCACCCGCGGCTATCTGCACCGGCCCGACCTGACCGCCGAGCGCTTCCTGCACAGCCCGTACGCCGCCCAGGGTCGCGGCGGCTGGCTCTACCGCACCGGCGACCTGGCCTACTGGAACACCGACGGCACCGTGCAGTGCGTCGGACGCGCCGACAACCAGGTCAAACTGCGCGGCTACCGCGTGGAGCTGGACGAGATCCGGCTGCGCATCGAGTCGCACGACTGGGTCCGCAAGGCCGCGGTCGTCGTCGGCGCCGATCCGGCCACCGGCTTCCAGAACCTGCTGTCCTACGTCGAACTCGACCCGCAGCGAGCCGCGTTGATGGACCAGGGCAACCACGGCGCGCACCACCAGAGCAAGGCGGGCAAGCTCCAGGTCAAGGCACAGCTGTCGGGCCGCGGGCTGCGCCGCCCCGAGGAGCTGCGCGGCAGACCGGCGCAGCCGCTGCCCGGCCGCGAACCCACCGCGCGCCAGCGCGCACTGGTCTTCGGCCGCAAGACCTACCGCTTCTTCGAGGGCGGCGACCTGACCGCCGACGACATCCTGCGGCTGCTCGCGCGGAAGGTCCCGGGCGCGCCGCCGCGCCGCCCCGAGGACCTCGACGCGGCCGAATGGGGCCGGATACTGCGCTACTTCGGCCAGTACCTGAGCCCCGAGCGGCTGCTGCCCAAGTACGGCTACGCCTCTCCCGGTTCGCTCTACGCCACCCAACTGCACCTGGAGACCGCCGGAGTCGACGCCCTGCTGCCCGGCTGGTCGTACTACCACCCGGTGGACCACCGGCTGGTGCGGATCTCACCGCCCGGACCCGACGACGAGACCGGCGTGCGGCTGCACTTCGTCGGCCGCCGCGAGGCCATCGAGCCGGTCTACCGCAACAACATCCAGGAGGTCCTGGAGATCGAGACCGGGCACATGCTCGGCCTGTTCGACGAGGTGCTGCCCGGCTACGGGCTGCGCGCGGTCCCCGACCGCCTCGACCCGGCGGCCCGCGAGCGGCTCGCCGTCGCCGAGGAAGACTTCTACCTCGGGTCGTTCCGGCTGCTCCCGCTCGACACCGCACCCGGCGAGCCGGCCCCGGACGTACCGCCCGACGTACCGCTGGACGTCTATGTGCAGGCCCACCCCGGGCGGGTGCGCGACCTGCCCGCCGGCCAGTACGCCTACCAGGGCGGCGAGTTGCGCCCGCTGTCCGCCGAACTCGTGCTGAAACGTCACGTCATCGCGATCAACCAGGAGGTCTACGACCGGGCCGGCATCGGCATCACGGTCGTCGCCCCCGGCGGCCCGCGCTGGCTGCGGTACGTCGCGCTCGGCCGGGAGCTGCAGCGCCTGCAGCTCAACGACCTCGGCATCGGCTTCATGTCCTCCGGCTACAGCTCCAAGACCGGCAACCCGCTGCCGTCCGCCCGGCGCATCGACGCGATCCTGTCCCCGCTCGGCCGGCCCACCGGCCCCTCGTACTTCTTCGTCGGCGGCCCGATCAGCGAGGAGCAGCGGCGCAGCGAAGGCATGAAGGAGGACCTGGTCCACATGCGCGGGCCGGCCGAGATGATCAAGGACGACCTCGCCGCGTTCCTGCCCGACTACATGATCCCCAACCGCGTCACCATCCTCGACGCGCTGCCGCTCACCGCCAACGGCAAGATCGACACACAGGCGCTGGCCCGCGCCGACACCGGCGTGGCCCGGCCCGCCGACCGACCGTTCACCGCGCCGCGCAGCCCCGCGGAGGAGCAGGTCGCGGCCGTGTGGACCAGGCTGCTGCACCGCGAACGGGCCTCGGTGCTGGACGACTTCTTCGAGTCCGGCGGCAACTCGCTGATCGCGGTCGGCATCGTCAACCGGCTCAACAAGGAGTTCGGCGTCTCGCTGCCGCTGCAGATCGTCTTCGACGCGCCGACCATAGAGAAGCTGGCGGTGGCACTGGACGCCGAACGCGCGGCGGCCGGCGGCCACGGACGCTCCCGGCTGGTACCGCTGCGCGCCCCGGCCCGCCCCGGCGCCGGACGCCCGGTCTTCTGCTGGCCGGGGCTCGGCGGCTACACCATGAACCTGCGCCCGCTGGCCGGCGAACTGGACGACGACCGGCCCTTCTACGGCGTGCAGGCCCACGGCGTCAACGACGGTGAGACGCCCTACCCGACCATCCGCGACATGGCCGCCGCCGACGCCGAACTGATCCGCGACATCCAGCCCGAGGGCCCGTACACACTGTGGGGCTACTCCTTCGGCGCCCGCGTCGCCTTCGAGACCGCCTACCAACTGGAGTCCGCGGGGCACCGGGTGGACCACCTGCACCTGATCGCCCCCGGCTCGCCCCGGCTGCGCCCCCGCCCCGCACCGCGCGGAAGCGGCCGGACCGCGGACCCGGACGGCGGCGCGCCGGTCGACAGCGCGCGGGACGGCGACGGCCGCGACGACGAGGCGTTCCTGACCATCCTCTACTCGGTGTTCGCCGGCGCGATCAGCGGTCCCGAACTGGACGAGTGCCTGAAGGCGGCCGCCGAGAGCCCGGACGGCTTCGCCGACTTCATCACCGACCGCTACCCCCACCTCGGCCGCGACCTGGTCCAGCGGGTGATCGGCATCGTCCGCCTGACCTACAGCTTCACCTACACCTTCGGCGAGCTGCTGGAACGCAGGATCTCCGCGCCGGTGACCGTCTTCAAGGCCCGCGGCGACGACTACTCCTTCATCGACGGCGCCACCGGCTGGTCCGAGCGCCCGCCGGTGACCGTCACCCTCGACGCCGACCACTACGGCCTGCTGCGCGACCCCGGCGTCCGCGAACTGGCCACCGCGATACGGCGGTTGCGCGATCACTGAGCCGCACCCGGGACCTCGCCGGCTGCGCACGCACCACTCACGAAAGGGGCCGCGCCCGTGCCGCACGTCCACATCAGCCACTTCCCCAAGGAACTGGACCAACAGGACAGGGACGCCCTGGCCGCGGCCCTGACCGAGGCGCTCGTACGGGCCTTCGGGGTCGACGAGGGCGCGGTGTCCGTCGCCCTGGAACCCGTCGACGCCTCGGACTGGCAGCAGCGCGTCTACCGTCCCCAGATCCTCGACCGCGCCGACCTGCTCATCAAGAGCCCCGCCTACTGACCGCCCGCACCACCCGCACCGACCGCTCCCCGGAGGGCGCCCCCGTGAAGAACGCGACCGTCGCACGTTTCCTGCTCCAGGCAACCCTGTGGGGCAGCAGCTTCACCTTCATCAAGGAGTCGCTGAAGGGCCTGACGCCCGGCCAGCTGGTGCTCGCCCGGCTGCTGCTGGGCACCGCCGTGCTGCTGGCCATCGCGGCCCTGCGCCGGGTCCCGCTGCCGCGCGGCGCCGCGGTCTGGGGCCATGTCGCGCTGGCCGCGGTCTTCGGCAACGTGGTGCCGTTCCTGCTGCTCTCCTACGGCGAGCGCAGCACCGGCGCGGGCCTGGCCGGGGTGCTCGTCGGCGGCACGCCGCTGCTCACCCTGGGCATCGCGACCGCCGTGCTGCCGGCCGAACGCCCCACCCTGCGCAAGGCGCTGGGACTGCTGGTCGGCTTCGCCGGCACCGTCGTGGTGATCGGCCCGTGGTCCAGCGCGGCCGGATCGGTCGGCGCCCGGGTGGCCTGCTTCGGCGCCGCCCTCAGCTACGCCACCGGCTACGTCTACGTCCGCAAGTTCCTGTCCCCGCGCGCGCTGGCCCCGCTGGCCGCCGCCGCCTCCCAACTGCTGGCCGCCGCGGTGCTCCAGGCCGTCGTGCTGCCCTTCATGGCCTGGCACACCATCCACCTCACCGGCCGCGTCACCGGCAGCATCCTCTTCCTCGGCCTGCTGAGCACCGGCCTGGCCTACGTGCTGTACTTCCGGCTGATCGGCGACGTCGGCGCGACGAACGCCTCCGCGGTCAACTACGTCGTGCCGGTCGCCGCGGTGATCATCGGCGCCGCCGCGCTCGGCGAGTCGGTCTCCTGGAACCTGCTGGTCGGCGGCGTCATCGTGCTGCTCGGCATGGGGTACGCGGAGAACCGGCTCGGACAGCTGCGGCGCACCCCCGCGCCGCAGCCGGCACCCGCGCCCGTACCGGTCCCGGCCCCCGCACCGGCCGCCGACAAGAGCCGGTGACCCGGTGACCCCCACCGGGTGGCTGCGCGCCGCCGCCGCGGACCTGGACGTCATCCGCAGCCGGGACCCCTCGGTGCACAGCCGCGGCGAGGCCCTGCTGCACCCGGCGCTGCCCGCGCTCTGGGGCTACCGGGCCGCCCACCGGCTGCACACGGCCGGGCTGCGCCGCACCGCCCGGCTGCTGTCCAACGCCGCCCGGGTGCTCTCCGGCGGCGTCGAGATCCACCCCGGCGCGACCATCGGCCGTCGCTTCTTCGTCGACCACGGCAGCGGCGTCGTGATCGGCGAGACCGCCGTGATCGGCGACGACGTCACGCTCTTCCACCAGGTCACGCTCGGCTCGACCGGCTGGTGGAACGACCGGACCAGGCCGGCCGGCGCCCGCCGCCACCCCGCTGTCGGCGACCGGGTGGTGATCGGCGCGGGCGCCACGCTGCTCGGTCCCGTCACCGTCGGCGCGGACGCCGTCATCGGCGCGCAGGCGCTGGTGATCCGGGACGTGCCCGAGCGGGCCCGGGTGCTGGCGCCGGTCGCCGGGACCGCCGCGGGCCGGACGGCCGCCGGGCGCCGACCCGTACGCCGGCTGCGGGCCGTGGACGGCGCCGCCCCGGCCGACGGCCCGGCATCGCGCGCGGACGGCCGCACGGACGGTCCCGCCGCACTCGCCGACGGTCCCGCCCCCGCCGGGGCGCCGACCGTCCGCGCCTTCCCCATCTGGTGACCCGCGGCCGCCGGCCGCCGAATCGGAGGACCGCACCGTGACCACCACGACTCCCGCACCGGCGCCGGGACCCGCGCCGCAGGCCGTACCCGCGACCGCCCCCGGCACCGCCCCCGCGGCGCCGTCCGCGCCGTCCGCGCCGCCCGGCCGGCGGCCCGCCGGCTCGCTCGAAGAGCTGGTCGGCGGCACCCCGCTGGTACGGATCGACGCCGGTACGGACGGCGTCACCGTCTACGCCAAGCTGGAGAGCGCCAACCCGCTGTCCAGCGTCAAGGACCGCACCGGGCTCTACATGATCGAGGCCGCCGAGCGGCGCGGACTGCTCACCCGTGGCCACGGCACCGTGGTCGAGGCGTCCTCGGGCAACACCGGCATCTCGCTGGCCGCGCTCAGCGCCGCCCGCGGCTACTCCTGCGTGATCGTGCTCCCGGACAGCGCCACCAACGAACGGGTGCAGCTGCTGCGCGCGTTCGGCGCCGAGGTCGTGCTCACCCCGGCCGAGGAGGGCTACACCGCGGCCATCGAGAAGGCCGAGGAGATCCACCGGGCCAGGCCCGGCTCCTGGTTCGCCCGCCAGCACGAGAACGACGACAACGTGGCCGCGCACTACGCCACCACCGGACCGGAGATCTGGGCGGACACCGGCGGCCGGGTCGACGTGCTGGTGGCGGGCGTCGGCACCGGCGGCACCCTCAGCGGCACCGCCCGCTTCCTCAAGGAGCGCAACCCGGACCTGAGGGTCGTCGCGGTCGAGCCCGAGCGCTCGCCCGTGCTCAGCCAGGGCTGGGGCGGCCTGCACCGGATCCCCGGTCTGAACGGCGGCTTCGTCGCCGACACCACGGACACCTCGCTCATCGACGACGTGCTCACCGTCTCCGACGAGGACGCCTTCGCCGCCGCGCGGCGGCTGGCCAGGACCGCCGGACTGCTGGTCGGGGTCTCCTCGGGCGCCGCCGCCCACGCCTGCCGGGTGCTCGCCGCCCGATCCGAACACCGGGACGCCACGCTCGTCACCGTCTTCCCCGACACCGGCGAGCGCTACCTGTCCTGGCTCCAGGCCGCCGCCGACAGCGAGGAGGACGCCGCCGCACCGCACTGACCCCGGCAGGCCCGGCAGGCCCGGCGTGTCCGACCGCCCGGCCGACCGCCTGGCCCGGCCGACCCGCCTGCCCGGCACGACCACCGACAGCCCCGACCGGCCCGACAGAACTGGCGCACGCACCACCGCACGCACCCCACTTCGACCAGCGAGGAGTACGTCCGATGACCCAGCTACCCCGCATCGTCCTGCCCGGTGACGGCGAGTCCGTGCAGATCGGCACCACCACGCACACCACGTTCAAGGCCGTGGGCGGCGAGACCGACAACCGCCTCGGACTGTTCGAGCACCGCATGGACCCCGGCGCGCCAGGAGCCTCGCCGCACATACACAAGGAGCAACTGGAGGCGTTCTACGTGCTCGACGGCGTGGTCGAGCTCCACCTCGACGGCCGCAGCTTCCCCGCCCCGCGCGGCACCTTCGTCAACGTCCCGGAGAGCATGTCGCACGGCTTCCGCAACCCGTACCAGGACCAGGCGACGATGCTCATCGTCTTCACGCCCGCCAAGGACCGCGAGGAGTACTTCAGGGGCCTGGCCGAGCTCTACGCCGACGGCAACCGGCCGACCGAGGACGAGCTGCTGGACCTGATGCAGCGCTACGACCAGTACGAGCTGGCGCTGGACGGCACGGTCCCCGGCTGGGGCCGCCACTGACCGGGCCCGCGGCCCCGCCGGCGGCCGCACCCCACCGCACGCCGCGGCAGGCAGCGCCGCGGCGTGCGGTGGGCGGCGCGCTCCTCGCGGCGTTCGGCGGCTTCGCGAGCTTCAACCTGCTGCTGTCCGCGGCGCCGATGTACGCGGCGCGCGCGGGCGGCGGGCCGGTCGCCGCCGGCGCGGTCACCGGCGCCCTCACCGCCGCGACGGTGGCCGTGCAGCCGCTGACGCCCCGGCTCCTGGCGCGGGCCGGCGAGCGGCTGTCGCTCCAGGCCGCGGGACTGCTGCTCGGGCTGCCGTGCCTGGCCGCGCTGCCGGCCGCCGCGTCGGCCCCGGCCGCGGTCGCCGCGCTGGCCGCCCTGCGCGGGCTCGGCTTCGGCATCTTCGTGGTGGCCGGCGTGGCCCTCACCGCGCAGTCGTTCCCGCCGGACCGCCGCGGCCGCGCGATCGGCGTGTACGGCGCGGTGAGCGGCGCCGCGGGCATCATCGGCACCCCGCTCGGCCTCACCCTCGCGCACCACGGCGCCTACCGCGCGGACTTCCTCCTGGCCGCGGCGTCGGCAGCCCTCGTCCCCCTCGCCGCCCTCGCCCTCCCGCGCCGCCGCGTGGTGGCCGGCGGCCCGCCCGGACCACGGCGGCGACCCCGTCCCGCCGCCGGGCGGCCGGGGCTTCCGGCATCCCACGAGCCCGAGCACGAGCCCGGACACGAGCCCGCGGGCGGGAGCGCGTCCCGGCCCCGACCACAACTGCTGCCGCCGGCGGGGGCGTCCGTCCCTTGGGGGCGGCCCGGACGCGGGCGCGTTTCCAGGGCGGCCGGTATGTCCGCGCGGGCGGGTGCGGCCGGGTTGCGGGGGCGACGGTGGTGGCCGGCCGGGATCTTTGCGATCGCGGGGCGGCCTGGACGTGGGCGCGTTTCCAGGGCGGCGCGCGCCTCCGCGCGGGCGGGTGCGGCTCGGCTGGGGCGGCAACTGCGGCCGCTGGCCGGGCCGTTGTGGGTGGAGGCGGCGTCGACGACCGCGTACGGGGTGCTGTTCACGTTTCTGCCGCTCACCGCGGACGCCGCGCCTGCGGCGTTGCTGGCGGCCCAAGTGGCGTCGGTGGGCGCGCGGTTGGGGTCGGGTCGGCTCGCGGACCGGGTCGGCCCCGCGGCGCTGCTGGGGCCGGCCGCCGCGGTCGCCGCCCTCGGCGCCTGCGCGGGGGCGGCCCCGCACCGCGCGGTGCCGGTCATCGTGGGCGCCGCGCTGTTCGGCGCGGGGTTCGGCACGGTGCAGAACGCGTCGCTGCTCCTGGTGATGCGCCGCGCCGGGGAGACGGCGGCCGGTCTGCGCCTGGCCGGCGTCTCCTGGAACCTCGCCTTCGACGCCGGCACCGGCCTCGGCGCGCTCGGCGGCGGCCCGCTGCTCGCCGCCGCGGGGCCCGCCGCGCTCTTCCCGGCCACCGGCGCACTGCTGGCCGCGTCCCTGGCCGCGCTGCTCCCCGGTCGCCGTGCTCCCGGCCCGGCCCGATCCCCGGAGCCGCCCTGAGTCCCGGGGCCGTCATGAGCCCCGGAGTCGCGCCGATCCTCGGAGCCGCCCTGAGCCCCGGTCCGCGACCGCCGCCTCGGGCTACGACGGTCGCCCCTGGCCACGACGGCCCGCCCGCACTCTGCCGCCGCCTCTCCCGGCCGCGACGGCCGGCCCGCTCGTCCTCGGAGCCCGGCCGCGTGCCGCCCCAGACCCCGCCCGACCACCGGTGAGACCCTGAACCCCCCGACCGTGGAGACCCGATGAGCGACGACCGCGCCCCGGCTCAGCAGCCCGACCGCGAGCAGCACCCGTACGACGCGGAGCACCGCGTACGGCACGACGCGCGTCCTGACGAACGGGCCGACGTGCCGCCCGGCGCGGAGCATGAAGCGGGCCCCGGCCACGCGCCCTTCGCCCTCGTGGACGTCTTCGGCGCCGAGCCCCTGACCGGCAACCCGCTGGCCGTGGTCGACCTGACGGCGTACGCCCGGCGGACCGGTGCGGACGTGGACCCGGGCGCGGACGAAGGCGCGGCCGTTGACGTGGACGAGGAGTGGCTGCGCCGCGTCGCCCGCGAGATGAACCAGTCGGAGACCACGTTCGTCCTGCCCGGCACCCACGGCGCGGTACGCGACCTGCGCTCGTTCACCGCGGGCGGCGTCGAGGTGACCGGCGCCGGGCACAACGCACTCGGCGCCTGGTGGTGGCTGCTGCACACCGGTCGCGTCACGCCCGCGCCGGCCGCGGACGGCGGCGCGGCCACCCTGGTCCAGCGGATCGGCGGCCGCAACCTCGACGTCCTCGTGGCCGGCGACGGACACGGCGGACACAGCGGTGAGTTGACGATGCGTCAAGCCCCGGCCCGGCTGGGCACGGTGGTCGACGCGCCGGATCAACTCGCCGAACTGGCCGCCGCGATCGGCCTGGCCCCCGGCGATCTCGTCACCGCGCCCGCGCCCCGCACCGTCGACACCGGCGCCGCCCATCTGATGGTGCTGGTGCGCGAGCGCGCCGCGCTGGAGCGGGCCACGCCCGACAAGCGCCGGCTGACCGCCGCGGCCGACGCCGCCGGCGCGCAGGGGGTCTACGTCGTCCGGCCGGACGGCACCCCGGCCGCCGCCCGGCCGGGCAGGACCGCGCACGCCCGCTTCTTCAACCCGGGCGTCGGCCTGGACGAGGACCCCGCGACCGGCAGCGCGGCCGGCCCGCTCGCCGCGTACCTGCGCGCCGCCGGCCTGCTCGCGGCGGGGGAGGAGCTGACGGTCGTGCAGGGCGAGGCGATGGGCCGGCCCAGCACCCTCCGCGTCACCGTCGACGCCGAGGGAGCGCCCCGCGTCACCGGCGGCGGCAGCCTCACGGTCGAGGGTCGACTCTCCCTGGCCTCGCTGGGGGGGGGGGGGGGGGGGGGGGGGGGGGGCGGGGGCGCCCCGCCCCCCCCCCCCCCCCCCCGGTCCCGGCGCCCCGCACGCCCGGCCGGCCATGTGCGCGGTCCGGCCGGGCGTGCGGCCGTACCCGGTCAGCTCGGATACGGAACCGCCGCCCGGGCGGCGGACAGCGCGGCGGTCCACCAGGCGAGGTGGTCCAGCATGATCTTGGCGCGCCCGGACGCCTCCGGGTCCAGCGGCCGGCCGTCCTGCCAGGCGGTGAAGTAGTTCTGGAACGCCAGGCTGTCGCGCATGGTCACCGCGTGCAGTTCGGTGAACACGTTCTCCAGGTGCAGCGCCGCGTGCCGGCCGCCCGCCGCGCCGCCGTAGGTGACCAGGGCGACCGGTTTGGCCGCCCACTGGGTGAAGTGCCAGTCGACGGCGGCCTTCAGGGACGCCGGATAGCTGTGGTTGTACTCGGGCGTCACCAGGACGAACGCCTCGGCGCGCGTCAACTGCCGGGTCAGCGGCGCCATCCCGGCCGGGCGCGGATAGGCGTCGCCCGCGTACTTGGGGGACTCGGCGGGCAGCGACAGCGGGATCTCGACGTCGGCGAGGTCGACGACCTCCACGGCGAACCCGCCGTGCGCGCGGGCCTGTTCGGCCACCCAGGCGGCGATGACGTCCCCGAACCTGCCCTCGCGGACGCTGCCGACCACGACGGCCAGTGTGTGCTTGTCAGTCATGCCACCACCGTCCGCCACCGCGCCGCCCGCGGACCAGGCCGGGTCCAGGCTGGCCCCCGCGGGGCCAGGCTGCGCCCGGACGACCGCCCTAGACTCCCCGTATGGGCACGCCACTGGGTGACTTCGTCCGCGCCAAGCGGGACAGCATCCGACCCGAGTCGTTCGGCATCCCCGAGCGCGGCCGCCGGCGCTCGCCCGGGCTGCGCCGGACGGATCTGGCCGCGCGGGCCGGCATCAGCGTCGAGTACCTGACCCGCATCGAGCAGGGCCGGGACCGCAACCCCTCGCCTGCCGTGGTCAGCGCCCTCGCCGACGGCCTGAGCCTGGACGCCGGCGAGGGCGACCACCTGCGCTACCTCGCCAAGATCAGCAGCGGCTCGTGCGTGACGGGCCGGCTGCCCGAACCGGCCGGCCGCGAGGTCCGGCCCACCGCGCTGGCGACCCTGCGCCTGCTCGAACCCGCGGCGGCGTACGTCACCAACCGGCTCGGCGACGTCCTGGCGCACACGGACGGGTTCGCACGCCTGGCACGCGGCAGCGGACTCCTGGACGGGCCGGCGCCCAACCTCACCCGCTACGCCTTCACCGACGCCCGGGCGCGCACGTTCTTCGCGGACTGGGAACAGGTCGCCGACGAGCTGGCCTTCGACCTCTGGTTCGCGCCGACCGTCGAGAGCTCGCAGTGGCTGAGGGCCCAACTGGAGCCGCTGGCAGGCGAGGAGTTCACCCGGCGGCTGGAACGCCGGCTGCCGCCGCCCCGGCTCCCGCTGCGGACGAACGTCCCCGCCCTCCCCGGCGCACCCGAACTGCGCTGGGAGCGCGAGCGGTTGGAGCTGGCCGGCGGCGAGGGGCAGGAGCTGGTGGTGCTCCTGCCCGCCGACGAGGCGACCGAGCGGGCCGCGCAGCGCCTGCACCGCGGACCCGGGGCCGGCCTGCGCGCCATCGGCTGAGCGCCACCCGCGAGCGCGGCAGCCCCCGGGGGCGCCGTCAGCCGAGGGGCGCCGCGCCGCGGCGGGCCTGGCGGCGCGGATCGGGCACCGGCAGCGAGGCGATCAGCCGCCGCGTGTACGCGTCGCGCGGCGCGCCCAGCACGTCCGCCGCGGTCCCCGACTCCACGATCCGGCCGCGGTGCAGCACCGCCACCCGGTCCGCCACCTGCTCGACCACCGCGAGGTCGTGGCTGATGAACAGCGCGGCGAAGCCCTGTTCCCGCTGGAGCTCGGTGAACAGGTCGAGCACCCGCGCCTGCACCGACACGTCCAGCGCCGAGGTGGGCTCGTCGGCGATCACCAGGCGGGGCCGCAGCGCCAGCGCGCGGGCCAGCCCGGCACGCTGCCGCTCGCCGCCGCTGAGCTCGTGCGGGTAGCGGTCGCCGTGCCCGCGCGGCAGCCGCACCGACTCCAGCAGCGCGTCGACCGCGGCGCGCACCGCGCGGGCGTCGAGGTCCCTGCGGTGCACGGCCAGCGGCTCCCCGACCGAATCGGCCACCGTCAGCTGGGGGTTGAAGCTGGTCGCCGGGTCCTGGAAGACGAAGCCGACCTGCCCGGACCTGACCGCCGCGGTGGTCCGCACGCCGCGCCGCGAACGCCCGCCCGCGCCCAGCGGTTCGCCGAGCACGTCCAGCACCCCGGCGGTGACCCGGGTCAGCCCCGCGACCGCCCGGCCGATGGTGGTCTTGCCCGAGCCGCTCTCGCCGACCAGGCCCAGCACCTCGCCGGGCGCGATCTCGAACGCGACCCGGTCCACCGCGCGGAAGGCGCGCACCCCGAGCCGCCCTGGATAGTCCACGACCAAACCCTCCGCCCTGACCGCCGCGGCCGGGCCGGTCCCCGGAGCCGCCGCGTCCGGACCCGTACCGCCGACCGGCAAGCCGCCCCCGGCGTACGTCCCGCCGCCCGGGCCCTTCCCATCGGGCCGGACTTTTGACGCCGGCCGGCCGCGTACGGCGTCCCCGCGCCCGAAGTCCGGTACAGCGGCGAGCAGTTCGCGGGTGTACGGGTGCGCGGGCTCGGCGAACAGCCGGTGCACCGGGGCCTGTTCCACGATGCGGCCGCGGCGCATCACCGCGACGCGGTCCGCGAGGTCGGCCACCACGCCCATGTTGTGCGTGATCAGCAGCACCGCGGTGCCGAAGTCCACCCGGCAGCGGTGCAGCAGCGCCAGGATCTCGGCCTGCACCGTGACGTCGAGCGCGGTGGTCGGCTCGTCGGCCACGAGCAGGCCCGCTCCCAGCGCCAGCGCCATGGCGATCACCGCGCGCTGCTTCTGGCCGCCGGAGAGCTGGTGCGGGTAGTGGTCCACCCGGCGGTCGGGCTCCGGGATGCCGACCCGGTCCAGCATCTCGACGGCCAGCGCGCGGCGGCCCGCCCGGCCGCCGCCGACGCCGTGCGCGCGCAGTCCCTCGGCGAGCTGCCAGCCGATCGTGAACACCGGGTTCAGCGCGGTCGACGGCTCCTGGAAGACCATCGCGGCCCGCGCGCCGCGCAGCGCCCGCAGCCGCGCCGCGGACGCGGTCAGCACGTCCTCCGCGGGATCGCCTGCGCCGTCGCCGAGCAGCACCCGGCCGCTCACCGAGGCGGTCGCCGGCAGCAGCCCGAGCACCGACCGCGCCGTCACCGTCTTGCCGCTGCCGCTCTCGCCGACCAGCGCGAGCACCTCGCCGGGGGCCACCGACAGGCTGACCCCGGCGACGGCCGGAGCGGCGTCGCCGCCGGCGTCGAAACGGACCCTCAGGTCCTCGATCCGCAGCAGATCAGCCATCCGCGGACCCTCCTTCCGTGGACACGTGCCCGGAAACGTTCGCGGACGCCCCGGGAGTACGGGAAGCGCCGGGCGCAGCGGACCCGCCGGATGCCGCTGCCGCCCCGGACGCGTCGGCCACCCCGGCCACCCCGGAGGCTCCGGGAGCGCTCGCCCGCCGCCTGCGCGCTGCGCCCCGGCGGCGGAGCCGGGGATCGGCGAGGTCGGTGAGGCCCTCGCCGAGCAGCGTGGTGCCGAGGACGGTCAGCACGATCGCCAGCCCCGGCGGCAGCGCGGTCCACCAGATGCCCGAGGTGACGTCCGCGACCGACCGGTTGAGGTCGTAGCCCCACTCCGCGGCCGAGGTCGGCTCGACGCCGAAGCCGAGGAAGCCGAGCCCGGCCAGCGTGAGGATCGCCTCGGACGCGTTGACGGTGGCGATCAGCGGCAGCGTCCGTACGGAGTTGCGCAGGACGTGGCGGAACATGATCCGCCACGGCCCCGCGCCGATCACCCGGGCCGCCTCGACGAACGCCTCGGACTTCACCCGCGTCACCTCCGCCCGCACCACCCGGAAGTACTGCGGTACGAAGGCCACCGCGACCGAGCACGCGGCCGCGGCCAGGCCCCCGACGAGGCTGGACTGCCCGCCGCTGATCACGATCGCCATGACGATCGCCAGCAGCAGCGAGGGGAACGCGTACATCGCGTCCGCCGCCCCGACCAGCAGCCGGTCGAGCACCCCGCCGACGTACCCCGAGACCAGGCCGAGCACCACGCCGGCGACCGCCGACAGCAGCAGCGCCGCGACGATGATCTCCAGGGCCGTCCTGCTGCCCCACAGGGTGCGCGAGAGCACGTCGTAGCCGGCCACGGTGGTGCCCAGCAGGTGCCCGTGGCCGGGGTGCTGCTGCGGGCCGAACAGCCGTCCGTGACTGCTGAGTTGGGAGTAGCCGTACGGCGCGAGCAGCGGGGCGGACAGGGCGGCGAGCACGAAGACGGCGGTCAGCGCAGCGCCGGCGAGCAGCATGGCCCGCTGGAGGCCCGCGCTCGCCTTCAGGAGCCCGGGCAGCCGCTCGGGCAGCATGTCCGGCCGGGACCCGGGCAGCGCGTCCGGCAGCGGGTCGGGCAGCGGATCGAGGACGTCGTCGGCCACTCAGTACCTCACCCGGGGATCGATCAGCGCCGCCACGGCGTCGACGAGGAAGTTGGTCAGCGCGACCACCACCGCGAACACGGTCACGATGCCCTGCACCGCCGCGTAGTCCCGCACCGTCAGGTAGTGCGCGAGCTGGAAGCCGAGGCCCTTCCACTCGAAGGTGGTCTCGGTCAGCACCGCGCCGCCGAGCAGCCCGGCGACCTGCAGCCCGAGCACGGTGACGACCGGGATCAGCGCCGGCCGGGTCGCGTGCCGGGTGATCAGCCGGAAGGAGCCCACGCCCCGGGACCTGGCGGCCTCGACGTACTCCGCGGACAGCGTGCCGATCAGGTTGGTGCGCACCAGCCGCAGCAGCACCCCGGCGACCAGCAGACCGAGCGCCAGGCCCGGCAGCACCGCGTGCCGCAGCACGTCGGCCACCGCGGAGCCGTCGCCGCTGCGCACCGCGTCGACCAGGTAGATCCCGGTGGTGCTGGTCTGGTTCTGCAGTTCCAGCTGCACGTCGATGCCGGCCCGCCCCGAGGTGGGCAGCCAGCCGAGCCACACCGCGAAGACCAGCTTCAGCAGCAGGCCGAGGAAGAACACCGGCGTCGCGTACGTCAGGATCGCCAGCAGCCGCAGGCCCGCGTCGGCCGCCCGGTCCCGGTGCGCCGCCGCGACCATGCCCAGCGGCACGCCCACGGCCAGCGCCACCGCCATCGCGTAGACCGCCAGCTCCGCGGTCGCCGCCCCGTTGGTCCGCAGCATGTCCCGGACCGGCTGGTCGTCGGTGGCGGTACGCCCGAGGTCGCCGTGCGCCAGCGAGCGCAGGTAGTCGAGGTACTGGGTGAGCAACGGCCGGTCGTAGCCGGCCTGGTGGAGCTTGGTGTGCAGCTGCTGCGGGGTCAGCCGGTCGCCGAACGCGGTGGTGATCGGGTCGCCGGTGGCGTGCATGAGGAAGAACACGACGCTGACCAGGACCAGCACCGTGGGGACGATGAGCAGCAGGCGGACCGCCAGGTAGCGCAGCAGCCCGTGCCCGGCGGCGCCGCCGGCCGTGCCGACGGCGCCCGGGGCCTGAAGGGCCGGCGCGCTCACTGCGAGCCGGTCCTGCTCAGCTCGGCCCAGCGGAACTGGTAGGAGCTGTCCAGCTTCGCCGGCACGCCGGCCACGTCGGCGCGGGTGACGATCGCGGTCGAGCCCTGGAGCAGCGGCAGCAGCGGCAGCGCCGCGGCCACCTTCTGCTGCACCTGCCCGATCAGCGCGGTGCGCCGGGCCGGGTCGGTCGCGGTCTCCTCCTGGTGGATCAGCGACGTCACGGCCGGGTCCGCATAGCCGTTGTTCACCCAGCTGTTGGCGGAGTAGAAGGAGGCGAGGTAGTCGTCGGCGTCCAAGTAGTCCGCGTACCAGCCCAGTTGGTACAGCGGGTAGAGGTCGGCGACGCGGTCCTTGCCGTACTGCGCCCACTCGGTGGACTGGAGCTTGACCCGGAACAGTCCGGTGCCCTCCAACTGCGCCTTGATCAGGGCGTATTCGTCGGCCGACGACGATCCGTAGTGGTCGGCGTTGTACTGCAGGTCCAGGGTGACCGGGACCGGGACGCCCGCGTCGGACAGCGCCTTCGCCGCCGCCGCGCGGTCCGGGCCGCCCTTGCCGTCGCCGTAGAGCGGCTTGAGCACCGGTGCCGCACCGGTGATGCCGTCGGGCACCGAGCCGTACAGCGGCTGGAAGGTGTCCTTGTAGACCTGGCCTGCCAGTTGGGCCCGGTCCACCGAGTCGGCGACGGCCTTGCGCACGGCGAGCGCCTTGGCCGGGTCGGCCTGCGCGGTGCTGCTGCCGTACGGCTGGGTCTTGAGGTCGAAGACGATGAAGCGGATGCCGTTGCCCGAACCGGTGTGCACGGTCAGGCCCTTCTTCGTCGCCAGGTCCTGGAGGTCGGTGACGGTCAGCGTGCGGTAGACGGCGTCGATGGCGCCCTGCTGCACGTCCAGCTTGAGGTTGCTGGCGTCGGTGTAGTACCTCAGCCGCACGTGCGCGGTCCGCGGGGCGCCGAGCAGGCCCCGGTACGCGAGGTTGGCGGTGAAGGTGGCCAGCGAGTTCTTCTGGTAGCTGCCGACCGTGTACGGACCCTCCCACGGCCGGGCCGCGACCACCGCCGTGTCGTCGAGGATCTTGTCGGCGGGGAAGACCTGCTCGTCGGCGATGTAGCCGGCGGCGGTCGACAGCACCTGCGGGAAGAGCGTGTCGTTCGCCGACTTGAGGGTGAACACCGCCGTCGTGGGATTCGGGGCGGCGACCGACGCCAGGTCGTACAGCAGCGACGAGGGGCCGTTCTTGTCGGCGATGCGCAGTTGCCGGTCGAAGCTGAACTTGACGTCGGAGGAGGTCAGCGCGTGGCCGTTGGCGAAGGTCAGCCCCGGTTTCAGCGTGACGGTGTACTCCTTGGGGGCGGACAGCCTGATCGCCGTGGCGAGGTTCGGCACCACCTGGGAGGAGCCGTTCCTGGTGCTCAGGAGCGTGGCGTACACCTCGTCCTCGATGGTGCCGGAGCCGGCGTCCCAGGAGCCGGCCGGGTCCAGGCTGGTCACCTGGTCGGTGGTGCCGATGGTCAGGGCCTTCGCGCCCGACCCGCCGGACCCGCCGTCGTCGTTCTTGGTGCTGGTGCAGGCGGTCACTGCGGTCAGGGCGGTGACGGCGGCCATGGCGGCGGCGCCGAGCAGCAGGTGGCGTGGTGTCACGGGACGGTGTGGCGTTCCGGGGCGGTGCGACGTTCTGGGGCGGTGCGACGATCCGGACTGACGTGGCATGAGGAATCCCGTTTCCGCGTAAGGGTGGGCGCGCCGGCCCGGCGGGCCGCGGCGCGTCGTGCAGGAGGATCGCTCGGCCGGTCGGCGGCGGTGGCGCGGCCGACCGGCGGTCAGGCGGTACACAGGCAGCTGCACACCAGCAGCAGGTCGACATGGCGCCGGCGGACCAGACCGGCGCCGGCCGCCCGGCCCGAGGGGCCCGCGCGGTGCGGGGCGCCCGCGCGGTGCCGCGCGTGGTCCGCGCGCGACGGGCGGCTCACGCTTCCGGGGAACACCGCGCTTCCGGCGAGCACCGCGCCTGCGGCGAGTGCCGCGCGTCCCGCGTCCCGCGCGTACCCGGTCGGCTCACCCATGGCCGCCGCTCCCGCTCCCGCACGCCGGCGCGTCGGCCTCGGCGACGGGCCCCGCGGTCCGCCCGCCGGCCGGCCGCCCGGCACGCGGCCGCGCGTCCGCCTCCGGGCCCGCCCCGGCGTCCGCGCGCGCCCCGAGGCGCCGCGCCCGTACCGCCGACCGGGCCGGAGGCCGAACGCCGTCGTCCCGCAGCAGCCACGCGCCGACCGCCACCGCGGCCGCGGTCGCCGCCGCCGCGCCCGCGGCGATGCCCCAGCGCACCCCCGCGTGCTGGCTGATCCAGCCGATCACCGGGCTGCCGATGGGCGTGCCGCCCATCGAGATCACCGTGTACACGGCCATCACCCGGCCCCTGACCGCGTCCCCGACCTCCGTCTGCACGAAGGCGCTGACCGCGGTGTTGAGGATCATCAGCGTGAAGCCGACCGGCACCAGCAGCGCCAGGTACACCGGGTACGCGGGCGCGAGCGCGGTCAGCAGCTCGCTCGCCGCGAACAGCACCGCCCCGACGACCACGGTCCGCACCCGCGGCGCGACCCGGCGGGTGGCCACCAGCGTGCCCGCGATGGTCCCCACGGACAGCGCCGTCGACATCAGGCCGAGCCCGCCCGCGCCCACGTCGAAGACCCGCCCGGCGAACAGCGTCATCGTGGTCGGGAAGTTCACCGCGAAGGTGGCGGTGATCCCGAACACCGCGAAGACGCCGAGCAGTTGGGGACGCGCGGCGACGTAGCGCAGACCGTCCCGGCCCGCCCCGGCCCAGGGCGTGCGCACCGCGGGCCGCGGCGGGGCCGCCGGCCGGATCGACAGCAGGCCGAGCAGCACCACCGCGAAGGACGCGGCGTTCAGTGCGAACACCCAGCCGGTGCCGACCGCGCCGATCAGCACGCCGGCGAGCGCGGGGCCGACCAGCCGGGCCACGTTCAGGGACAGGATGTTCAGCCCCGCCGCGTTCGGGATCAGCCGGCCGCCGACCAGCTCGGTCACGAACGACAGCCGCGCCGGGTTCTCCACGGTGAACACGCAGCCCAGGCAGAACGCCAGCGCGTACAGCAGCCACAGCGGCGCGTGCCCGCTCAGCACGGCGACCGCGAGCACCAGCGCCTGGAGCGCGTACAGCGACTGCGCGACCAGCAGCACCGTGCGGCGGTCGCGGCGGTCGGCGAGCACACCGCCCCACAGGCCGAACAGCAGGACCGGCGCGAACTGCAGCCCGGCCGTCCAGCCGACCGCCGTACCGCTGTGGCTGACGGTCAGCACCAGCCAGTCCAGGGCCACGCCCTGCATCGCGGTGCCGACGTTCGAGACCAGGCCGGTGGTCCAGTAGACCCGGTAGCCGCGCACCCGCAAGGCGGCGAACACCCCCTGCGCGGCGGCGTCCTGGAGCACGGCGCGTCCCTTCTCCGGCTGCTGGGGCCGTGGTCGCGTACGAGACGGGGTCGGGTACGGAAACGGCGTGGGTGACCGCGGCCGGCGGGCGCGCGGAGCGTGCCGCGCCCGGGCCGAGCGGGTGGGTCGGGGGTGCTTCAGGGGTGGGTCAGACGCGCGTCGGATGCGTCAGCGGGTCGCCGGGGCCTGCGCGCCGTGCGCGTCGGACAGGGCGGCGGGACACCGGCCGCCGGGACACAGCGCGCTGCTGACCCGCAGCAGGTCGACGTGGCGGCGCGCGGCGCTCAGCGCGAAGGCGCCGTCGGCGCGGGACGGGCTCTGGGCGCGGGACAGGCGCTCGGGGTGGCGGGACCGCATGTGATCACCCTGCCCCCTCCGGCCCGTGGCGGGCCTCGCGCGCTGTCGCTCGCAACGGGAGACGACGCTAACGGCTCGGCGTGGATTGGGCAATGGCCACCCGGGACGCGGCCGCCCGGTCCCGGCGGGCACCCCGCCGCGGGACCGCGTGTCGAGGAGCGCCCGCCGGGCCTGCTAGCGTGTCCGCCATGCGTGCTGCCCTGCTGACGAGCCGACGTGCCGTCGACTACGTGCAGGTCGCCAGCTCCCTGTGTTGCTGACCCCGTCGCGACACCGCGCGGGCTGAGACCTCCGGAGTCCTCCGGAACGGTCGTGCCCCCGCCTCTTCCCGCCCCCCGAGCCCGTAGCGGACCGCTGCTCCGCCGTGCCCGCGCGGACGTCTCCCCGTAGCCGTGCCCCGGCGCGCCCGTAGGACGCGCCGGCGCCGTGGCTGCGCGCGTCCGTCTGCGTGCACCGCGGCCGCGGCGGCCCTCCGTCGTGCTCGCGGCCGCGGCCTTTCCACGCGATGACCGCGCGCAGGCCGCGCGGTCCCGCACGAGTCCCCGCCCCACCGCTCGGACGAGCCACCGC
>JAJSZB010000349.1:0-7448 GCA_050613715.1 Streptomyces sp. IBSBF 3018 | reverse complement strand
CCGCCCGGTTTCGCCCGTCCCCGCCCGTCAGGACGACGTACGCGGCAGCCGTGCCGTCACGCGCTGGACGCGGGCCGACACCCGGGCTGTGAACGCGGACCACCGCGCCGAGACCGCCCAGCCCACCCGCGCGGCCGAGCGCGGCAGGAAGACCGCCCGCAGCCGGGCCCGGCGCGACGCCGCCGCGCGCAGGCCCTCGCGCACCCGGTGGACCTCGGCCGCGAGACCGGCGACCGGCCGCGGATGCGGCGCGTACAGGGTCTGCTCCACCGCCGTGGCCAGCGCGGCCGCAGAGGCCGCCGCGTCACCGGTGAGGCGCCCCTCGGCGACCAGCCGGGCCATCGCCCGCCGCGGCGTCTCCGACTCGTCCGGCAGCACGCCGTAGTCCCAGCCGGTGTCGAGCACCTCGCGCCACGCGGACAGCGTCGGCCCCTCGGGCCGGCCCCGGCCGCCGCCGAGGCGGCGCGCCCTGACCCGGGAGCGCCACAGCGGCGGCCCGGCCGGGACGCTCAGCACCAGCAGCGCGAGGAGCACCCACAGCGCGATCCGCGCGGCGGAGCCGAAGCCGCCGCCGGAGTTGCCGCCGCCGGCCGCCGCGGCCTGGCCGCAGTCGCTGACGCCGCGGTCGACCGGGGCGCAGCTGTCGGTGGTCTGCGGCGCGGCCGTCGGCGTGGAGGTGTTGCCCTTCGGCGCGACGTCCGGGGTGTCGCTGCTGCCGCCGGTCACCGAGTCCTGCGTGTAGGAGGGCGCCGTGCCGCGGTAGGGCGTCGGCTCGAAACGGGTCCAGCCGATGCCCTCGAAGTACAGCTCGGGCCAGGCGTGCGCGTCCTTCAGCCCCACCGACATCGTGCCGTCCGCCTGCTGCGCGCCGGTGGTGAAGCCGATCGCCACCCGGGCCGGGATGTGCAGGGTGCGGGCCATCGCCGCCATGGTGAAGGCGAAGTGGACGCAGAAGCCCTCCTTCGTCTGCAGGAAGCGGGCTATCGCGTCGACGCCGGTGCCGGCCTTGGCCTGGGTGTTGTAGACGAACTCGCCGGAGGTGAAGTACCGCTGGAGGTCCACCGCGCGCTGGTAGTCGTTCGTCGCGTCCCGGGTGACGTTCAGCGCCGTCTGGGCGACCACCGGGGGCAGCGAGCCCGGCACCTGCTCGTACTCGCGGGCGATCCGGCCGGTGGCGGGCGGCGCGGCGGCCAACTGCGCCGCGGTGGGCGCGATCTGCTCGCTCGTCACCACGTAGCGCAGGTCCGAGGTGGTCTGGCCGCCCTGGCCGATCACCATCCGGCCCTCGGGCTGGTACTTCCAGTTGCCGGGGGTCTGCACGCTCAGCGCCGGATACGGCATCGGCAGCAGCCCCTGGACGTAGTCCCGGTCGGCGCGCACCTGGGTGCTGACGACGGTGTACTTCACGTCCGGCGCCTGCCCCTGCGGCTTCGGCAGCCGCGCCGGGATGTCCTCGGTGTCGAAGTCCGAGGGCGTCCACGCCTTGCCGTCGAACTTGTCCAGCGCGGCGATCCGCAGGTACATCCCCGAGGCGTCGGTGGAGTCGGTGCGGTACGTCAGCACCTCGCGGTCGTCGGGCTGGTTGAGGTTGTCCTGCAGCGCGGCCACCAAGTTCACCGAACCGCCGCCGCCCCGGCCGGAGCCGGAACCCGAGCCCGACCCCGAGGTGTCCAGCAGGCCGTTGCCCAGCGACGGCAGCGCGGCCGGCGCGACCAGCGCGATGCCCAGCGCCATCACCCCGATCCGGCGGCCGGTGCGCACCGGCGCGGACGCCGCGCCGCCCCCGCCCGGCCGCCCCGCGGGGCCGCCGAAGACCCGGCCCCAGCGCGAGAGCCGGTCGCGGCCCTCGGCCAGCAGCAGGATCAGATAGCCGGCCGCGGCGACCAGGAAGTACGGCCATGCGGTGCCGCCGTCGTAGAGGCCGCCGGCCACCGAGTACAGGGCCAGCAGCGGCAGGCCCGCCGGCGCCGAGGTGTTGTACGTGACGGCGATCGCGTCCACCGCGAGGCCGACCACCAGCACCCCGCCGACCAGCAGCAGCCGGATGCCGGGGGTGACCGGCGCGGGGATGGAGAAGTCGCTGACGTCGTTCATGCCGTCCTGGAGCACCTGGCCGAGGTGCCGCAGCGCCCCCGGCCCCGGCAGCAGACCGCCCAGCGCCTGGTCGGAGGCGAACATGACGGTCAGCACGAGCAGCGAGACCACCGCCTGCACCAGCACCGTCAGCGGCCGGGCGAGCGGGATGCGCCGGGCGCCCGCGCCCACCGCGGACTGCAGCACCACCACGAACAGCGCCCGGACGTACCAGCCCGAGCCGTCGGTCAGCGGCAGCAGCGAGAAGGCGGCCATCATCGTGGCGAGGGCCGCGCACACGGTCAGCCGTGCCCGTCCGCTCATCGGTCCACCCCCGCTCCGCGCTGCCGCGCCTCGTTCTCCTCCCGAGAGCGGTAACGGTCGGCCTGCTGCCACAGTTCCGGCAGCTTGTCGCCCGGCCGCACCTCCACGACCGTCCAGCCCGACTCGCGCAGCATCCGCACCGCCCGCTCGGTGGTGTCCTCGTCCGCACCGGAACCCGCACCGGAACCCGCACCCGAGCCGCCGGACCCCGCGCCCGAGCCCGCACCGGCCCCCGGCCCGGAAGCCGCGCCCGGCGGCGCGGACTGGAGGTCGTGGCGGCCGGCCGCCTCGCGGACCAGCCAGTCGTCGCTGTCCAGGACGAACGCCACCGCGCCGCCCGCGCGCTGCCGCATTCGGCCGAGCACCGCGGCCTGCTCCTCGTAGACGTCGCCGACGAAGGCGACGAGCAGGCCCTCGGTGCCGGCCCGCAGCACCTCGTAGGCCGCGGAGAGGTTCTCGCCGTCGGAGTGGTCGACCACCGCGAGGGTGTCGAGCATGACCCCGGCCATGTCCGAGGAGTCGCCGGTGAAACCGCCGCCCTCGGCCGGGCCCGGCACGCTGCTGCCGGTGTCGGTCAGCAGCCGGACGCCGAAGCCGCGTTCCAGCATGTGGGTGGCGACCGAGGCGGCGCCGGAGACCGCCCACTCGAAGGCCGAGTCGGGGCCGGTGCCGAAGTAGGCGTCCTTGCGGGTGTCCAGCAGGACCGTGCAGCGTGCCCGGTTGGGCTGCTCCTCGCGGCGCACCATCAGCTCGCCGTACTTGGCGGTGGACCGCCAGTGCACCCGGCGCAGGTCGTCGCCGTGCCGGTAGCCGCGCGGGATCACGTCGTCGTCGCCGGCCAGCGCCAGCGCCCGGGTGCGGCTCTCGCCGTAGCCGGAGGACTCGCCGGCCAGCCGGACCGCGGGCAGCGGCTCCACCCTCGGCACCACGGTGAGGGTGTCGTAGGCGCTGAACGAGCGGGTCAGCTCGACCATCCCGAACGGGTCGGTCAGCCGCAGCTGCAAGGGCCCCAGCGGGTAGCGGCCGCGCAGGTCGGAGCGGACCCGGTAGGACACCTCGCGGTGGCCGCCCGGCTCCACCCGGTCCAGCACGAACCGCGGCCGCGGCCCCAGGACGTACGGCACCCGGTCCTGGAGCATCAGCAGGCCGGTGGGGATGCGCGAGACGTTGTCGACCCGCAGGTGCACCCGGGCCTCGGACATCGCCGGCACCCGCGAGGGCGCGAGCCGGCGGCTGCCGGCCACCCGGTAGCGGGTGCGGTAGAGCACCGCCACGCACACCAGGGGCAGCACCGCGAGCAGCAGGCCGACCCGCAGCAGGTCGTCCTGGCCGAGCACGTAGCTGCACACCGCGGCGGCGACCCCCGCCGCCACGAACGAGCGGCCGCGGGTGGTCAGTCCGCCCAGCGCGGTGCGGATCCCGCCGGCCGGGCGCCGGTCGCCCTGCTGTGCGGGGCCGCCGATCCGGCCGGGCCCGCCCTGCTGCGCTCCCGGCCCCGGGCCGCCGGCCGCGGGCCCGGCGGCCGGGGGCGGTGGCGAGGCCATCACAGACCGTCCGGGGCGCCCTGCGGCCGGCCGGCCGGCGGGGGCGGCCAGGCGCCGGCGGTGGCGTCGGGCACCGGCACCCGCCGCACGATCTCGGCGACCACCTGCTCGGGCGTGCGCCGGTTCAACTGCGCCTGCGCGGTGGGCAGCAGCCGGTGGGCCAGCACCGACACCGCGAGCGACTGCACGTCGTCGGGCAGCACGTACTCCCGGCCGTCCAGCGCCGCGGACGCGCGGGCCGCCCTGACCAGGTGCAGGGTGGCCCGCGGCGACGCGCCGAGCCGCAGGTCCGGGTGGTTGCGGGTGGCGCCGACCAGCGTCACCGCGTAGCGCCGCACCGGGTCGGCGACGTGCACCTGGCGCACCGCCTCGATCAGCTTGGTGATCTCGTGCGCGTGGGCCACCGGCTGGAGGTCGTCCAGCGGCGAGACCCCGCCGTGCACGTCGAGCATCTTCAACTCGGCGTCCGGACTGGGGTAGCCGATGGACACCCGGGCGGTGAAGCGGTCCCGCTGCGCCTCCGGCAGCGGGTAGGTGCCCTCCATCTCCACCGGGTTCTGGGTGGCGATCACCATGAAGGGGCTGGGCAGTTCGTACGTGGTGCCGTCGATGGTGACCTGCCGCTCCTCCATGGACTCCAGGAGCGCGGACTGCGTCTTGGGCGAGGCGCGGTTGATCTCGTCGCCCACCACGATCTGCGCGAAGATCGCGCCCGGCTTGAACTCGAAGTCCCGCTGCTGCTGGTCGAAGACGCTCACCCCGGTGATGTCCGAGGGCAGCAGGTCCGGCGTGAACTGGATACGCCGGACCGAGCAGTCGATGGAACGCGCCAGCGCTTTGGAGAGCATCGTCTTCCCGACGCCCGGCACGTCCTCGATCAGCAGATGGCCCTCGGCCAGCAGGACGGTCAGTGCAATGCGTACGACCTCGGGCTTGCCCTCGATCACGTTCTCCACGCTGCGGCGCACGCGGTCCGCGGTCGCGGTCAGATCACTCAGGCTTGCTCGTGCGTCGAAGGTCGTCACCCGGTACTCCTCGGCCTGTTCCAGGGGACCGCAGGGTCACGGTCATTCCTGGACCGGCCCTCCCCGTGTGCGCAACGCTCGCGTCCGACGAGACGTGCCGCACCCTGCATTCTTCCCTTTCGGGACGGCCCACGTCACTCGCCTGCCGTTACAGATCCGTGATTTCCCGCAGCAGGCCGGTGTGCACGTCGAAGACGAAGCCTCGCACGTCGTCCTTGCCGAGCAGGAACGGGGAGGTGCGGACCCGGGCCATCGACTGGCGTACGTCCTGGTCGGCGTCGGTGAACGCCTCGACCGCCCAGGTCGGCCGCTGGCCCACCTCGGCCTCCAGCTCGGTGCGGAAGTCCTCGGTGATGGTCTGCATGCCGCACTCGGTGTGGTGGATCAGCACGACGGACCGGGTGCCCAGCGCGCGCTGGCTGATGGCCAGCGAGCGGATGGTGTCGTCGGTGACCACGCCGCCGGCGTTGCGGATGGTGTGGCAGTCGCCCAGTTCCAGGCCCAGCGCCCGGTGCAGGTCGATGCGGGCGTCCATGCAGGCGACGACGGCGACCTTGAGCACCGGCGCGGCGCCCATCCCCGGGTCGGTGAACTCCGCTGCGTAGCGCTTGTTCGCCGCCACGAGGCGGTCGGTGACGGTGGCGGTGGCTGTGGCGGCCCCGGGACCGGCCGAACCCCCCGGCTGCTGGGCGGGCTCGGACTGCTCGGCGGCGGAACCGTTCGCGGCTATCGACATGCCTATGACGGTATCGCCTGCCTGGCCTTTCGGCAGTGGCGCGCCACACGCCGACGTCGTTGCCGGTGGAGGGCGGTGGAGTAAAGTGGCGCGAAGTGGTGCCGGCTGCGGGAGGTGGACCGTGTTCCAGGGCTTTCTCGGGACCTACACCCCCCGCCTGGACGACAAGAACCGGCTGGTGCTGCCGGCCCGTTTCCGCGACCAGCTGGCCGACGGCCTGGTGATGACCCGCGGCCAGGAGCGCTGCCTGTGCCTGTGGCCCGTGGAGGGCTTCAGCCGGGCGACGCAGCGGCTCGCCGAGGCCCCGATGACGTCCCGGGCGGTCCGCGACTACCAGCGGGTGCTGTTCGCCGGCGCCCACGACGAGGTCCCCGACAAGCAGGGCCGGGTCACCGTCCCGCAGCCGCTGCGGGAGTACGCCGGCCTGGTCCGCGACTGCGCGGTCATCGGCGCGAACACCCGCGTGGAGATATGGGCGGCGGACGCCTGGGCGAGCTACCTGTCCGCGCAGGAAGACACCTTTTCGGCCCTGTCACAGGAGGTTCCGCCCGGATTACTGTGAGCGCGGCCGGACCCGCCGCGCGCCGCCGCCTCCCGCGGACGTACGGCCCGGCCTCCTCCCGCTCCCGGTCCGCTGGCGCCACTTCCCCGGCGCCAGGGGCACCATCTCCTCCGAGCGGGCGGGGACCCGGTCCTACGTCCCACGACTCCACGAAAGCCCCAGGAACAGCCCCATGAGCGATCCGTCCCCGACCCCGGCCACGCACGAGCGGCACGTCCCGGTGATGCTGCGGCGCTGCCTCGACCTGCTGGCGCCGGCCCTCGCCGCGCCGGGCGCCGTGGTGGTGGACGCGACGCTCGGGCTCGGCGGGCACAGCCAGGCGCTGCTCGCGGCCTTCCCGGCGGCCCGGCTGATCGCCCTGGACCGCGACCCGCAGGCGCTGAAGCTGTCCGCCGAGCGGCTGGCGCCCTTCGGCGACCGCGCCACCCTGGTGCACGCGGTCTACGACGAGCTGCCCGAGGTGCTCGGCCGGCTCGGCGTGCCCCGCGTCCAGGGCGTCCTGTTCGACCTCGGGGTCTCCTCCATGCAGCTCGACGAGGCCGACCGCGGCTTCGCCTACGCCCAGGACGCGCCGCTGGACATGCGGATGGACCAGTCCACGGGGATCAGCGCGGCGGAGGTCCTCAACACCTATCCGCCCGGCGAGCTGGTACGGGTGCTGCGCAGCTACGGCGAGGAGAAGTTCGCCCGCAAGATCGTGGACGCGGTGGTGCGCGAACGCGAACGCGAGCCGTTCGGCAACAGCGCCCGGCTGGTCGACCTGATCAGGAACGCGCTGCCGCAGGCCGCCAAGCGCACCGGCGGCAACCCGGCCAAGCGCACCTTCCAGGCGCTGCGCATCGAGGTCAACGGCGAGCTGGCGGTCCTGGAACGGGCGGTCCCGGCGGCCGTCGCGGCCCTGGCGGTCGGCGGCCGGATCGCCGTGCTGTCCTACCACTCGCTGGAGGACCGGCTGGTCAAGCAGGTCTTCGCGGCCGGCGCGGCGAACACCGCGCCGCCCGGTCTGCCGGTGGTGCCCGAGCGCTACCAGCCGCGCCTGAAGCTGCTCACCCGCGGCGCGGAGCTGCCCACCGAGGACGAGATCGCCGAGAACCGCCGCGCCGCACCCGCCAGGCTGCGCGGCGCCGAGCGGATCAGGGAGGACGCGCGATGACGCCGGGGCACGACGCCGGGGACGGCGGGGG
>JAJSZB010000348.1:0-7459 GCA_050613715.1 Streptomyces sp. IBSBF 3018 | reverse complement strand
GGGGGGGGGGGGGGGGGGGGGGGGGGGGGGGGGGGGGGGGGGGGGGGGGGGGGGGGGGGGGGGGGGGGGCCCCCCCCCCCCCCCCCCCCCCGCGGTGTTCGCCGGAGGTCGGCCCGGGCCGACCGGCTGCCCGGCTGCCCGAGCAGCTTGCCGATCGGCCGGTCGGCCCGTGCCCGTCAGCCCGTCAGCCGGTCAGCCGGTCAGCCGGTCAGCTTGTCAGCCGGTCGGCGGGAACGCGGTGTCCGGCCGCCCGCCGAGCGGGCCGTCGGCCGCGCGGAGCATCACGGACAGCTCCTCGCGGGCGCGGGCCACGCGGGAGCGGACCGTGCCGATCGGGCAGCCGGCCCGGCGGGCCGCCTCCGCGTAGGGCAGGCAGAGCACCTGGGTCAGCACGAAGGCCTCCCGCCGGTCGTGGTCGAGGCCGCCGAGCAGGTCGAGCAGCGCGACCCCCTCGTCGAACCCGGGCAGCCCCGCAGGTTGCCGCCGCTCGGCCGCGTCCAGCCAGTCGGCGGCCCCGGACAGCCGGGGCCGCGCGGCGTCGTGGCGGTAACGGTCCACCACGACGCGCCGCGCGATCGACAGCAGCCACGTACGCGCGCACGAGCGCCCCGCGAACCGGGGCAGGCTCGACAGCGCCCGCAGATACGTCTCCTGCGCCAGGTCCTCCACGCCCGGACCGCTCTCGGCGACGAGGTGCCCGACGAAGCGGCGCACGTCGCCGTGCGTCGCCTCCACGAACCGCCGCATCGCGTCCTCGTCGCCGCGGCCCGCGGCCAGGGCCCAGGCCGTCACCTGTTCGTCGTCGTCCCGGACGGGACGGGGTCGTTCCTTGCGGTGCCCACGCGGGGGCGCCGTTGTGATCATCACAGTGTCAGTCCTCACTCACGCGGACCCGGCGACGTACGCCGTTCCGCGGCCAGGGCGGCCTGTCCCTTCCCCACACGCCCCGCGCACCGTTTCCCGGGCGCAGCCCCCGGCGGCCCGCAGGCCGAGCCGGCGTCCGCGAACCCGGAAGCACCGCATCGGAGGCCGGACCGCAGGCGCGGATACCGCGACCGCGTATCGCACCGGAACCACGACCCCGGACGTCCGGACGTCCGGACCACGACCCGACGTCCCGGCCGGAGGACGATCCGCAGGCCCGGAACCTCAGGACCGGAGACCGCCCGGCGCCCGGAAGCCGCGGACCGCACCGGAACGCACCGGAACGGGCCCGGGCCGACGCCCGGACGCCGAGGCCCGGGGCCCGGCTTACGTGGCCCAGTCCCGGCTCCGACGCCTGGAAACCCGGGCCCGAGGGCCCGACGCCCGGACGCCGAGGCCAGGAGCCCTGCCGCGCACGGCGGTCCCGCCCCGCGCGGGCGGGCCTTCCGCCGCTGCGGAAGAGCCGTGCGTCGCGCGGACGTTGCCGGCGTCCGGGGCCGTGGTGGCCCCCGGGTCCGAGGCGCCTGAGCCACGAACGCCCGTAGCGGGCGGTCCTGTTCGCCGAAGTCCCCGGGGGGGGGGCGTCGCGGTGACCGCGAGTCTCCGCCCAACGCGGGGCGGGGGCTCGCGAGCGTGGTTCCGACGTCGATACCCGGCCCGAACTGCTGTACGAGCACCGGGTGTTCGACGCGCGAACGACGCCGGTACGCGTGGCGGTTCGGAGGGTTCGGGGCTCGTGGCTCCGGGGCTCGGGGTCCCGGGGCTCGGCATAGGGCCGCGCCGTCTCTCCGCGCGCCCGACTGTTCGTCGGGCGGACAGAGCAGTACGCGACCGGTCCCGGTGCCGAGGTCCGGATGTACGGACGTCCGGACGTACGAAGCAGGGGCCGCGGGCCTTGGGTGATCCCGAAGCGGGAAGCGCTGATCGCCGGGTGGGCGAGGGCAGCGTGTGGGTGGGGCAGGCCGATCGGATGGGCCGGGTGTGCTCAAGCGCGCACTCCGGCGTCGCGCCCGCCGCGTCCCTGGCGTCTCCGCGCCGCCACGCCTACGAAGCGCGGCATCACACGGGGACGGCCGGCAGGGCGTTACGGGCGCCGGTCAGCCATACGGTAGAGGACGTGCGGCGGCCCCCGCCTGACCAGCGCGTACCGCAGGACGACCGCGGACGGCGGCAACACGACCGCGGGCGCGGGCGGCCCGCCGCCGGGAGGCGTACGCGGCGGGGCGGCGGCGTCCACCGCCCGCGCCCGGCTCAGCGGCCCGGTGACCAGCGCGGCCAGCGCCCGGCCGATCCGCCACGCGGCGGCCTCGCCGCGCCACAGCCACAGCGCGCAGACCAGCGCCGCGGCGATGTGCGCGAGCAGCATGCCGAGCGTCCACGCATGCATCGTGGGCATGGCGTGCATGGCGTGCATGGCGGGCATCGGCGGCATCTGGCCCATCACATGCGCCGCGTGACCACCCCCGGGCGCGCCCGGACCACCGACGCCACCCGCGCCGCCAGGCGCGCCCCAGCCGCCCAGCACGTCAGGGCCGCTCAAGCCGCCCCCGGAGCCAAGGCCCCCGGGCACGCCCGGACCGCCAAGACCACCCGGCCCACCGAACAACCCGGAGCCACCCCCGCCACCAGGAACACCCCCACCGCCGAGCACGTCCCGGCCGCTCAAGCCGCCCCGAGAACCGAGGCCCCCGGGCGCGCCCGGACCGCCCAAGCCGCCCAGCCGGACCGGACCGCCCGGACCACCGGGAGGACCACCGGGACCACCCATCCCAGCGGCCGCCTGCGCGGCCGTCCCGCGCATGCCCGCCCGCGGCCTCGCGGCCCGCACCAACTGCCCGGCCGCGAACAGGCAGTGCAGCGCCGCCTGGGCGGCGAGCGTGGACGCCGTCACGGCGAGGCCGCCGCGCTCGCGGCCGGTCAGCCACCAAGCCGCCGCCGTGACCGCGGCGAACGCGTAGCCGAGCGCCCACACCGGGACCGCCGCACCGGACATCATCACGTGCCCGAGCCCGCTCACGGTGACGCACAGCGCGGCGAAGACCGCCGCCCGGGCCAGCCGGAAACCCGGCCGCACACCGCGCGTTCGCGTTCGCCGCGTACGGCTGCGCGGGCGCCCCGCGTCGATCACCGCCACGTCTCCGACCTCCCTTCCGCACCACTCGACCTGCCAGGCCCGGCCGACCGCGCCGACCGCGCCGACCTCGCCGGCCGGGAAACCCCGGCCGGTCCGGCCGCCCTGGTCAACCCGGGCACGCCGCTTCACGTCACGACATCGCGCCCGCGACCACCCCCGGCAGGTCCGCAACGTACGTCGACTCGGAGGTGCCGGACGGGAAGAGCAGATGGGCCAGGCCGTCCTTCGGCGAGAACGCGACGACCTCGGCGCCGTGGCTGACGGTCTCGGAGCCGTCGGCGTTGCGCACCGGCGGCGCGACGCTGATGCCGAGGCCCGTCGCGGCGCTGCGGATCGTCTCGAAGTCGCCGGTCAGCCCGACGAACCGGGGATCGATCGCGCCGAGCCACTCCTTGAGGCGCGCGGGGGTGTCGCGGCCGGGATCGGTGCTGACGAAGACCACCGCGGGCCGCGCGGTACCGGCGGGCAGCCGCCGCAGCGCGCCGGCGAGGTCGGCCATCGTCGTGGGGCACACGTCCGGGCAGTGGGTGTAGCCGAAGTAGAGCAGCAGCGCCCGCCCGGCGGTCGCACGCCGCAGGTCGTACGGTTTGCCGTCCTGGTCGGTCAGCCGCAGCGCCGGCTTCGGGAACGGCGTGTCGAACGTGATCGCCCCGGGCGGCCCCGAGTCGGCCCCTCCCGCGGTCACGACCGCGGCGGGCGCGTCCCCTGAGCCCGCCGGGCCGCCCGCGCCGGACGAACTCCCGGAGCAGCCCGCGGTCATGGCCGCGCAGACCGCCACCAGGCAGGCGCACGCGAGGAGTCGGAGCCGGCGCGCCCCGCGCGCCGGACGCGGCCGCTCGGGCCGCTGGATGTGTCGTTGCATGGTTGTGTTGACCTCTGGCGTCTTGACGCGAGCGCGCGCAGCCCGGCCGCACCCGTGCGCGGCGGTCGACTGACCGCGGGCGTACGGGCGTAGGCGGACGGGCGTAGGCGGACGGACCGGTGGACGTGCGGGACGGGCTCCGTCACGGAAGAGGAGCCCGGCCGTACGGACCGGTCAGAACTGCGCGGCCCTCACGTACGGATGGGTACGGGGGCGGGTGCGTCGCGGTCGGCGCCCGGGCGGTTCGGAACGGCTCACGGACGGTTCGGAGGAACGGCGAACCGGGAGAAGCCGCGCAGCCGGGAGGACCGGCGGAACCGCGCGGTGAGAGCAGGGTCGACGCGTGCGCGCAGGGACGTCAGACCGCGACGGCGTACCCGGGCGGCCCGCGGCGCACCGCGGGCGCGGCGGCCGGTCGTGGTCGGCGCGGCGCGTGCCTGCGGTGGCGGCGCGCGGCGCGGCGCAGGCGGCGGACCGCCTCGGCGGCGCCGGCGACCGCGGCCAGGGCACGCAGTCCTTCGGTGAAGGCTCCGAGCAGGCGGCGCAGCGCGGTCTTCGCCGGCCGGGACGTCAGCAGCCACAGCGCGGCGTCGCCGCGCCACAGCACCAGGCCCAGCAGGGCCGCCGCGATCAGGTGGGCGAGTGCCATCGCCGGGGAGGGCAGCAGGTGCAACAGGTCGCCGGGGCGCGTCGGCACGGCCATCCGCGTCCCGAGGACGGTGGGCAGCATGCCGTGCATCCCGGCCATGCCGCCCGTCCCGCCCATGCCCGCCATCCCGTGCGCCCCCGGCATCCCGGGCATCCCCGGCATCGCCGGGTCGAGTCCGGCCCGCCGGACGACGGACGCCGCCTGCGCGGTGGTCAGGGGCGCGCCCGGGCCGCCGCAGCGCAGCCGCGCGGCGAGCGCCAGGACGCCGGAGCCGGCGAAGGGGCCCGCGCCCCGACCCGCGCCGGAAACAGACCCGGCGACCGCCCCCGAAACCGTGCCGGAGGCAGAAGCCGAAGCAGAGGCGAGAGCGGAAGCGGGCGCGCACAGCAGGCAGAAGAACGCGTGCAGCGCGAACTGCCCCGCGGCCAGCGCCGCGGCGACCCCGGGCACGGTCCGCCGCCGGCCGGCCAGCGGCACGACCCACGCCAACACGCCCAGCCAGCCGGCCACGAGCACACCCGCGCCGGGCGGACGGCCGCCGGCCCACTGGTGCCCGGCCGCGGCCAGGAGCACGCAGACGCCCGCGAAGACCGAAGCCCTCAGCAGACGTACGTCGGCGGCAGCGCGCCCGGAAAGTCCCATGGCCCGGCCATCATGGCACCGCCCCCACGGCCCCCGCGCTCCGGGGTCCGCGCGGGGCGCCCGGGTCCGCCCGGGCCGGCCCACCGGCCCGCCCTGCGTACGCCCGACGTCGGACCGGCGTACGCCGAGGTGCCCGCGGGTCCCCGGCCGTATCCCCGCCGCGGCCGGTTCGACCGGAACACGCCGTGCCGTCCGCCCGCGCCGCCGCCAGAATGAGGCCCTGTCCGTACCGCAGTGGGGGGTTCACATGCGCAAGACCGCTCTTCTGTTGGCCGCCGCGGCCCTCGCGCTCGGCGTTCCCGCGGTCGCCCCGGCGACCACGGCCTCCGCCGACACGCGTCTGTCGGAGATCGACTGCAACGACTTCACCTCGCTGCCCCGGGAGCAGCGGCACCACATCTACCTGACCGACGAACAGCCCACGGTGGTCGAGGAGTTCCCGGAGCACCCGCCGCAGTTGCTGTGCGCGGAGTGGGAGGGCTCGGCTCCGGCCAGCTACTCCATCAGCTACGTCATGAACACCCTCGACCACCCGAACGGCGCGACGGGCACGGTCTCCGTCGGCAACGGCTTCGGCTTCACCCCGGCGATGCCCGGCTACATCTACGAGGTCACCTTCAGCGTCCTGCCCTGACCCGTCCTACCCTGCCCCGGCCTGCCCTGCCCCGGCCTGCCCGCACCGGGCGGACGCCGCGCTCGGGTCGGCGTACCGTGGGGAAAAGGGCAGGCGGGGGCGATCGGCATGGCGAGACCGGACGGACCACGGGACGCGACGCTCGACGAGCTGCGCGCGGCCGAGGACGGCTACGGGTATCTGGACGAGGGCGGGCACGTGTACCTCGACCACACCGGCGCGGGGTTGCCCGCCCGCGCCCAAGTGCGGGCGCACGCAGCGCGGTTGGCCGCCGGGTGCTTCGGGAACCCGCACTCGGTCAGCCCGGCGGCCGAGGCGTCGGGGGCGCTGGTGGAGCGGGTGCGGCGCCGGGTGCTCGAACACTTCCGGGCCGACCCGCGGGAGTACGCCGTGGTGTTCACCGCGAACGCGACGGGCGCGTGCCGGCTGGTCGGGGAGTCGTACCCGTTCGGTCCCGGCCGCCGGCTGCTGCTGACGCTGGACAACCACAACTCCGTCAACGGGCTGCGCGAGTACGCCCATGCGCGCGGCGCGGACACCCTGTACGTGCCGATGCGCACGCCCGGCCTCGACGTGGACGCGGCCGCGATGGACGCGGCGCTGACCGCACGGCCCCCCGAGGCCGGCCCCGCGGACCCCGGCGCGGACGGGACGCGCCCCCGCCGCGGCCTGCTCGCGTACCCCGCGCAGAGCAACTTCAGCGGCGTCCGGCACAGTCTGGACTGGATCGCCAGGGCCAGGGGCGCCGGCTGGGACGTGCTGCTGGACGCGGCGGCGTACGTGCCCGCCAACGTCCTCGACCTGTCCGCCGTGCACCCGGACTTCGTGGCGGTGAGCTGGTACAAGGTCTTCGGCTACCCGACCGGGGTGGGCAGCCTGATCGCGCGCCGGGAGGCGCTGGCCCGGCTGCGCAGGCCGTGGTTCTCCGGCGGCACGATCCACGCGGCGAGCGCGCTCGGGCGGTGGCACACGATGGCCGACGGCGAGGCCGCGTTCGAGGACGGCACGGTCAACTACCTGAGCATTCCCGACGTCGAGGTCGGCCTCGACTGGGTGCGGGCGATCGGCGTCGACCGCATCCACTGCCATGTCGCCGCGCTCACCGAGGAGTTGCTCGCCGCACTGGCCGGGCTGCGGCACGCCGACGGCTCGCCGATGGCGCAGGTCTACGGCCCCCCGGACACCGAACGCCGCGGCGGCACCGTCGCGTTGAACTTCCTCGACGCGCGCGGCGGGATCATCGACGAGCGGATCGTCGCGCGCGACAGCGCGGCGCACGGCATCTCGCTGCGCACCGGCTGCTTCTGCAACCCGGGCACCGGCGAGGCGGCGTTCGCCATCGACCGCGAGGTGCTCAGCCGCGCGGTGCGGACCGCGACCGGCACGATCGACGACTACGTGGGGCGGCTCGGCCTGCCGTCGGGCGGCGCGGTACGGGTGTCGTTCGGGCTGTCCTCGCACCGCAGGGACATCGCGGCGCTGCTCGCCTTCGTGACCGCGGCCTACCGCGACCGGGTGCCGGACGCGGCGGGCCTCACCCCGCGCGCCGCCTGCTGAGCCGGGTCCGGCATGCTGGCGAGGTGACACCGCACGCCCCCGACGCCCCTGCGTCCC
>JAJSZB010000347.1:0-7510 GCA_050613715.1 Streptomyces sp. IBSBF 3018 | reverse complement strand
GGGGGGGGGCGAGGGAGCGTCGGAGGTTCCGGCGGCCGGGGGCTCCGTCGAGGCGGCCTCGGTGGTCTCCGTGGCCGGGGGCGTCTTCGGCGCCGAACCCCGCAGCGGCGTCTCCGTGAGGAACCACGCCGCCGCGAACCCGACCACACTGATCGCCGCACCGATCAGGAACACGATGTGCGTACCCGAGGCCACCGCATGGAAGTACGCGTCCTTGACGCCCGCCGGCAGCTTCGCGATCGACGCCGGGTCGAGCTGCGCACCGGACTTGGTGACCGCCGCGCCGGACGCCCCCGCGTTCGCGGCCATCGAGTCCTGGATCTTGTGCGAGAACAGCGCGCCGAACAGCGAGACGCCGAACGAGCCGCCGATCGTACGGAACAGCGTCGCGGACGACGAGCCGACGCCGATGTCCCGCATCTGTACGCTGTTCTGCGCGATCAGCATGGTGATCTGCATGATGAAGCCCATGCCCGCGCCGAGCACCGCCATGAACAGGCCGGAGGTGAAGCGGCTGGTGTGCACGTCCATCGTAGACAGCAGGTACAGGCCCACGGTGATCAGCGCGCCGCCGACGATCGGGAAGATCTTGTAGCGGCCGGTGCTGGTGGTGACCCGGCCGGCGACCATCGACACCGCCATCATCGCCAGCAGCATCGGGAGCAGCAGCAGGCCGGAGTTGGTGGCCGACGCGCCCTGCACGGTCTGCTGGTAGAGCGGCAGGAAGGTCATCGCGCCGAACATCGTGAAGCCGACCAGGAAGCCGATCAGCGAGATCAGCGAGAAGTTGCCGTTGCGGAAGATCCGCAGCGGCAGGATCGGCTCGACCGCGCGCGTCTCGGCGTAGAGGAACGCGGCCAGCGCCGCCAGGCCCACCACCAGCAGGCCGATGATCTGACCGGAACCCCATGCGTACTGGGTGCCGCCCCACGTGGTGAGCAGCACCAGCGAGGTGATCGCGACGGTGAGCAGCGCGGCGCCGAGGTAGTCGATACGGCTCTCGGTCCGCTTCTTCGGCAGGTGCAGCACGATGGTGACCATCGTCAGCGCGACCGCGCCGACCGGCAGGTTGATGTAGAAGCTCCAGCGCCAGCCCCAGTTGTCGGTGATCGAGCCGCCGACCAGCGGGCCGCCGATCATCGCTATCGCCATGACGCCGGCGATCAGGCCCTGGTACTTGCCGCGCTCGCGCGGCGGGATCAGCTCGCCGATGATCGCCATGACGCCGACCATCAGACCGCCGGCGCCCAGGCCCTGGACGGCCCGGAAGCTGATCAGCTGGTCCATGCTCTGGGACATGCCGGAGAGCGCGGAGCCGGCCAGGAAGAGCACGATCGAGGTGAGGAAGATGCCCTTGCGGCCGTACATGTCGCCGAGCTTGCCCCAGATGGGCGTCGACGCGGCGGTGGCCAGGGTGTAGGCGGTGACCACCCACGACAGGTGGTCGAGGCCGCCGAGTTCGCCGACGATGGTCGGCATCGCGGTGCCGACGATCATGTTGTCGAGCATCGCGAGCAGCATCGCGATCATCAGGCCGACCATCACCACGCGGACGCTGCGCTGACGCGGCTCCGGCTTGGTGGCGACGGTGTCGGCCGGCGGTGCGGTCTGGGACATGACCGGTTTCCTTCCCCCGGTAGTGGGCGGCTTCCGCTGTCGTCCTGCCGAAGAACTGGTACGTAACTTACTTGCCGCCCGGCTAGATTATTGACGTGCTCACACGGTACGGTCCTTACTAGCCGGGCGTCAAGTAAGTGGGTAGCCTCGAAGCGGGGGCCTACCGTGTGAGGCCCGGTCCGTCACGTTCGCCACGCACCCGGTGACGGGCAGCGCAGGAGTGCAGCAGGAGAGCGACAGCCCATGGCCACACCGCATCAGCAGCGCCGCGGCGACACCCGTCGCCGCATCCAGGACGTCGCGCTGGAGCTGTTCGCACAGCAGGGGTACGAGAAGACGTCCCTGCGCGAGATCGCCGAGCACCTCGACGTGACCAAGGCGGCGCTGTACTACCACTTCAAGACCAAGGAGGACATCCTCGCCAGCCTGGCCGAGGACCTCGCCACGCCGGTCGCCGACCTGATCGCCTGGGGCGAGCAGCAGCCGCGCACCCTGGCCGCCAAGCAGGAGCTGCTGCGCCGCTACAGCGACATCCTGTGGGGCGCGTCGCGCTTCTTCCGCTTCATCCAGGAGAACCAGGCGACGGTGCGCGACCTGTCCATCGGCGAGACGCTGCGCAGCAACGTGAAGGGGCTGCAGGAGCTGCTGCGCGAGGAGGACGCGCCGATGACGGCGCAGGTGCGCTCGGTCACCGCGCTGTTCGCGATGCACGCGGGGATGTTCACCATGCAGAACCTGGAGGGCGACCCCGAGGACAAGCGCGCGGCTGTCCTGGAGGTCGCCCTGGATCTGCTGGCCCAGGCGGAGGAGCCGAGCACCGCGACGCGGTAACGCGGGTCCTCACGCGGGCCCCCTCACGGGTGGAGTTTCGTGCTTACGGGTTGACGCCGTGGGCCCGCAGGAAGTGCAGCGGCTCGACCGAGGAGCCGTACACCGGGGTGGTGCGCACCTCGAAGTGCAGGTGCGGACCGGTGGAGTTGCCGGTGGAGCCGGACTTGCCGATCTCCTCACCGGTGATCACGTGCTCGCCCACGTGCACGCCGATGTGCGACAGGTGGCCGTACTGGGTGTACAGGTGCGAGCCGTGCTTGATCACGATGTTGTTGCCGTAGGCACCGCCCCACCCGGCGGTCACCACGGTGCCGGTGTGCGCGGCGCGCACGCTGGTGCCGCTGGGGACCACGAAGTCCTGGCCGGAGTGGGTGTGGATCCAGTGCGAGCCGACCTGGTGGTAGCCCGCGCCCAGCACGTAGCCGGTGGTCGGGGTCTCCCACCCGGCGATCCGGGCCTTGCGGTCGGCGGCGGCCTTGGCCGCGGCGCGCTTCTTCGCCTCGGCGGCGGCCTTCTTCTCCGCCGCGGCCTTCGCGGCGGCCTTCTTCGCGTCCGCGGCGGACTTGACCGCGGCGGACTTCTGCCCACTGGCCTGCTTCGCCACGGCGTCCGAGATGCTGTGTGCCGAACCAGCGGCGAGGAAGCCCGCGGGGTGGGCGTCGGCGGCCAGCGCCGCCGAGGTGCCCAGCGCGAGCGCCGCGACCATTCCGCCGGCCACCACGGCGACCCGGCCGCGGATGACGGACTTCGGGGTGCGGTTCTTCGTCGTCGAGTTCCTGCGCATGAAGAAATGACCTCACTGGGGTTGGGGGAGCGACCGAACCGGCTGCGGCCCGTCGCCCATCCTTGGTAACCCGGCCCTCCGCGGCCGACAAGGAGCCCCCGTACGACCCCGCTTCGTAGCCGGCGGCCGGTCCGCGGGCCGTTACGCCCCCTCCCCCGGCGGCCGGAAAACCGCCGCGATGCCCGAATCATCCCCTGCCGGGGGTGGGTGGCCCCGCGCCGCGCCGTCCCCAGCCTGTGGACGACCGCGCGCGGAGTGCCGTACGCACTAGGTCCGGTAGTAAGTGGCGCGGCTCACGTGGGACACATCACCGGCGGGCCCGCTCCGCGACCGCGTTTCGTGGCCCCGGTCACAGCCGCGCCGCTACGGTGGGAGGCCGGCGGGGGCCGCGGGTGAGCGCGAGGGGGGCCGTATGACGGCGCAGGGGAACGGGCCGGGGGAACTGCCGAGCGGGCGGCCGGGCGAGCGGGAGCCGCTTCCGGGCGGGCCGGTGGACGGGATGGAGCTGGCCGAGGCGGTCGAGGCCGTCCGCCAGGGCCTGATGGCGGGCGCGGTGCGCGGCACGGGCTCCGGCATACGGTTCGAGGTCGGCGAGATCCACATGGAGTTCTCCGTACAGCTCCAGCGGACGCGTACCGGCCGCGCCGGCGTCAAGGCGTGGGTGGTCGACGCGGGCGCCGACGCCTCCCGCGCCCTGGGCCGCACCCACACCGTCTCCTTCACGCTGCGCCCGGTGGACGCGGCGACCGGCCGCTCCCCGCTGATCGCGGCGCCGGACGAGGGGGACGTGTCGGGGCTGAGCGACGTGTCCGCGCCGGGCGACGCGCCGGGGCCGGGCGGGGGCGACGCGCCTGCTTCCGGCGGGGAGTACTGAGCCGATGGACGCGCCCGCCCCCGGGCCGCAGGCCGCGCGCCTCGCCGTGGTCCGCTGCGGCGGCCGCCAGGGCAGCGGCTACCTGCTGACCCCCTTCCTCGTCCTGACCGCCGCCCATGTGGTCGAGGGCGCGGAGGAGGTGCGGGTCACCGTGCCCGGGCCGCGCGGCGAGGTGGTGTGCAAGCGCGCCGGGGTCTGGCGGCGCGACCGCGCCACGCCGGAGGGCCCCGGCGGCATCGACGTCGCGCTCGTGGCCTGCGAACGGCAGCTGACCGACCGGAGCCACCTGGGATGGTTCGAACCGTGGGCGGACATCACCTCCCTCGGCCCGATCCCCGGCTGCGTGGCGATCGGCTTCCCGTACGTGCAGCGCAACGCGGCAGGACGGCTGGACACCGAGCAGCTCACCGGCACGTACAAGCCGGGCACGGGACTGTTCTCCGGCCGCGGCGTGCTGGCGCTGGACGGGGCGCCGCCCGCGCCCCGGGCGGACGGCCTCTCGCCGCTGGCCGGCATGTCGGGCGCCGCGGTCTTCGCCGGGGGCGCGCTGCTGGGCGTCGTCGCCGGCGATCCCCACGGATGGCGGCACGGCCGGGTCACCGTCACACCCGCGCACAGCCTGCTGCGGGAGGACGGCTTCTACGCGGCGCTGAGGCGGTACGGCGCCGACCTGCCCCGGCTGGTCCCGTCGCCGGGGCAGGTGCGCGACGAGTCCGCGGAGTTCGAGGCCCGGTACGCCGGCTACGTCGCCAACCGCCACGACACGCTGCGGATCTTCGGCATCGACGTCAGCCGGCGCGGACGGGCGGTGTGGCCGCTGGACGCGGCGTACTACAGCCTGGAGGTGTCGCCGAGCGCGCGCCGGGCGGTGACCGGCTGGCACCAGCCCGTCCCCGCCATCGGGATGTCCGGGCTGGACCTGGCGCTCGGCGACGGGCCGGGGCCGGTCCCCGCCGGCCCGATTCCCGCGGAGCAGGCGCTCGCGGGCCATGAGCGGGTGCTGCTGCGCGGCGTCGCGGGGTCCGGCAAGAGCACGCTGGTGCAGTGGCTGGCGGTGAGCGCCGCGCGTCAGGACCTCGGCGAGGGGCTGGACCACTTACGGGACCTGGTGCCGTTCGTGCTGCCGCTGCGGACGGTGGCGCGGCGGGGCGCGCTGCCGGCGCCCGCGGAGTTCCTGTCCGCGGTGGAGGCGCCGATGACGGCGCCGCCGCGCTGGGCCGAGCGGGTGCTGGCCGAGAAGCGCGGGCTGGTGCTGGTCGACGGCCTGGACGAGATCGACGAGCGGGCGCGCGAGCGCGTCGGGGACTGGCTGCGCAGGCTGCTCGCCGCGTATCCGGGCAACCACTGGCTGGTCACCTCGCGGCCCTCGGCGGTCGAGGACACCTGGCTGGCCGACGCGGGCTTCACCGAGCTGACGCTGTCGCGGATGAGCCGGGAGGACGTACGGGCCTTCACCGCGCGCTGGCACGAGGCGGCGCGCGCCACCGTCCCGCCGGACCGGGACGGCGGGACGGACACGGAGGAGCTGGCCCGTATCGACGCGTACGAGCGCTCGCTGCTGGACGCGCTGCGCACCAAGCAGGACCTCGCCCGGCTGGCCACCAACCCGCTGATGTGCGCCCTGATCTGCGCGCTGCACCGCGACCGCGGCGGCTACCTGCCGACCGGGCGCAAGGAGCTGTACGACGCGGCACTGTCGATGCTGCTGGTGCGCCGGGACGAGGAGCGCGCGCTGGCGCCGGCGCTGGCCGAGGCGCCGCAGATGCAGCTGCTGCAGAAGCTCGCGTACTGGCTGGTGAAGAACGGCCAGGCGGAGATGGACCGCGAGGACGCGCTGGGGCTCGTCGAGGCGGCGCTGCCGGCCATGCCCGGGGTCGCGGCGCTGGGCGACGCGGCGGCGGTGTACCGCTACCTGCTCGACCGCAGCGGCCTGCTGCGCGCCCCCACGACCGACTCCGTGGACTTCGTCCACCGCACCTTCCAGGACTACCTGGCCGCGCGGGCGGCGGTGGAGGACCGCGACTTCGACCTGATGGCGCGCAACGCCCACCACGACCAGTGGGCCGATGTCATCCGGATGGCTGTCGCGCACGCCCGCCCGGACGAGCGGGCCCGGCTGCTGAAGAAGATCGTCGCGCGCGGCGACCGCACCAAGTCCCACCGCGCCCGCCTGCACCTGCTGGCGATGGCCTGCCTCGAACACGCCACGGAGCTGGACCCGACGGTCCGCGCGCTGGTCGAGGAGCGCGGCGCGCAGCTGATCCCGCCGAGGTCGTTGAAGGAGGGGCTGCGCCTTGCGGAGGTCGGTCCGCTCGTCCTGGAGCTGCTCCCGGGCCCCGAAGGGCTGGACGAGGACGAGGCGCTGGCGGTGGTGCGCACTGCGCAGACGGTCGGCACGGACGCCGCGATCGCGGTGCTGACGCGCTTCACCGGCTTCGCCGACAGGGAGGTCAGACGCGGCCTCGCGCGCTTCCCGCCGGGAGTGGACGGCGAGCGCTACAGGGTCGAGGTCCTCGATCGGCTGCCGCGGGACGAGACGACCTACGCGGTCGGCTCGCGCGAAGAGCTGCGCCTCCTGGAGGGCCTGCACGGTGTCGAGCAGATCGATGCGGAGGGGACGCTCACTGCTGCGGAGGTGCTCGACGGTCTCGGCCGGCCGGACCTGCTGACGAGGGTGGACCTGCTGAATCCGCCGACCGACGAGGAGCTGCGGCGGCTGGCCACGCTCCCCCGGCTCACCGATCTGGTGCTGAGCGACTGCTCGCAGCTGACCGACCTGTCGCCGCTGGCCGGCACGACCCTGCGCTCACTCTCACTGCTCCGCCAGCGGCCCGGCCTCGACCTGTCCGCGCTGGCAGGCCAGAGTGAGCTGCGCCGGCTGGCCGTCCAGAGCGAGCACGACGGCTGGGAGGGGCTGACCGGCCTCCCGGGCGGGCTGCCGGTCACCGTCCTGACCACGCCCTACCGGCAGCACGGGCTCTCGGGCATCGAACGGCTGGAGGGCCTCGCCCACCTCGTGGTCCACTCGCTGTGGCGGCCCCTCGCCCGCGCCGACTGGGATCGGCTCCGCGCACTCCTCGGGCTGGAGTCCCTGTTCGTCGGGGATGCCGTCACAGCGATCGACCCGCGTTTCCCACCGCTCGCGGGTATCCGGCGGCTCACCGTCGCTGCCCGCGACGGCGACCTGCTCGCCGCGGTGCCGGACCTGTTCCCGCACCTCACCCGGCTCGTGGTGGGCCCCTCTCCGGGCATCCGGGAATGGCCGCCGTTCGACCTCTCCCCGCTGGCCGCCCTGCCCGAGCTGACCTCGGTGGTCCTCCACAACCCGCCCCCGGGCCTCACCCTCCTGAACGCCGACGCCCTCGCGGCCGAAGTGGAGATCCGCCCCCGCCCCCGCGCGTGAG
>JAJSZB010000346.1:0-7528 GCA_050613715.1 Streptomyces sp. IBSBF 3018 | reverse complement strand
CCCTCGGCAGCGTCGGCTCGTTCACCACCGCGCCGGCGCGGGTGGCGGGGACCGAGCCCGAGCAGATCGCGGGCGCGCTGCTGACAAGCGTGGGCGTGCTGCTGCGCCGCATCCGCCAGGTGCCGGTCGGCGGTGGGCTGTCGATGCCCGAGCGGCAGGCGCTGTCGCGGCTGGACCGGCTCGGCCCGGCCTCGGCGTCGGAGCTGGCCCGTCGCGAGCAGATCACCGCGCAGGCGATGGGCGCGACGCTCGCCACGCTCCAGGCGCGCGGGCTGATCGAGCGCCGGCCGGACCCGAACGACGGCCGGCGGGCGGTGCTGTCGGTGACGCCGGCCGGCCACCAGGCGCTGGAGGACAAGCGCAACGCCCAGACGGCGATGCTCGCGGAGGCGCTCACCGCGCACTTCACCGCCGAGGAACTGGCCCGGCTGGGCGCGGCGGCGCCGCTGCTGGAGCGCCTGGGCGAGTCGCTCTGAGAGCTGCCCCGGCCGCAGCGACCGGGGTGGCGAGAACTGCCGGGCCTCGTGGAGCACGGTGGTGGGGCGGGCGTCGGCGCGGCGGCGGCGCGTACCGGCTGGTCGTGACGCCGGGACTCCTGGGGCTCGGTGGGACCGCTGGGGCGTCGGACGCCTGGCGGGCCCCGCCGCGCCGCCCGGTGTTCACGTCCGCTTCGACGGCGCGTCGGCGGGCGATGCGAGATTTCCCGCCATGGACACTCCTGGCATGGGCATCGACGCCACCACCGCCTCGCGGATGAGCATGGCGGAGCAGCACGAGTACCTGCGGGCCAAGCTCTCGCGCCGACGCGTCGTCATGGGCGGCATGGCGGCCGCCGGCACGGTCGCCGCTTCCGGTCTGCTCTCCGGCGTCGCGCACGCCGACTCCCCCGCCCCCGCACTGCTGGGCCACCCGGCGACCGGGCACGGCGTGGACGGCGCGCTGGTGGCGCCGTTCGGCCGGCACCTGCAGTTCGGCGCGGACCCCCGCTCCGAGTTCACCATCTCCTGGCAGGTGCCGCTGGCGGTGCGCAGGCCGTTCGTGCGGATCGGCCTGCAGCCGTGGGCGCTGAGCCACAAGATCGAGGCCGAGGTACGCGCGCTGCACACCCCGCAGCTGCTGAACAGCAAGCTGCCCCCGGTCGACCAGTACTACCTGCACGCCGCGATCGGCGGGCTGCGCCCCGACACCACCTACTACTACGGGGTCGGCCACGACGGCTTCGACCCGGCCGGCCCCGGCGCCCTCGGCAGCGTCGGCTCGTTCACCACCGCGCCGGCGCGGGCCGGCACGTTCACCTTCACCGCCTTCGGCGACCAGGGCGTCAGCTACCACGCGCTGGCCAACGACTCGCTGATCCTGGCCCGCAACCCGGCGTTCCACCTGCACGCGGGCGACATCTGCTACGCCGACCCGGACGGCTCGGGCCAGCAGAGCGACTCCGGCGACTACGACGCGCGCACCTGGGACCAGTTCCTCGCGCAGACCGAGTCGGTGGCGGCGCGGGTGCCGTGGATGGTGACCACCGGCAACCACGACATGGAGGCGTGGTACTCGCCCAACGGCTACGGCGGCCAGGAGGCCCGCTGGTCGCTGCCGCGCAACGGCCACGACCCGAGGAACCAGCCGGGCGCGTACTCCTTCGTCTACGGCAACACCGCGGTGATCGCGCTCGACGCCAACGACGTCTCCTACGAGATCCCCGCCAACTACGCCATCACCGGCGGCGGCCAGACCGCGTGGCTGGACCGGACCCTCGCGGCGTACCGCAAGCAGCGCGGCATCGACTTCCTGGTGGTGTTCTTCCACCACTGCGCCTACTCGACCACCAACTCGCACGCCTCGGACGGCGGCGTGCAGGAGCAGTGGGTGCCGATCTTCGAGAAGCACGAGGTGGACCTGGTCGTCAACGGCCACAACCACGTCTACGAGCGGACCGACGCGATCCGCGGCGGCGCGGTGTCCCGTGAGGTCCCGATCGGCGCCACCACCCGGCCGGCCACCGACGGCACGGTCTACGTCACCGCGGGCGGCGCGGGCCGCAGCCTCTACAACTTCCCGGCCCCCGACACCTACGAGGGCCACGAGAACCGGGTGGACTCGGTGACCACCTGGCACTCGGCGAAGGGCGGCGGCAAGGTCACCGACACCGTGCACTGGTCGCGGGTCCGCTACACCGGCTACTCGTTCATCTCGGTGGACGTCGAACCGGCGCACGCGGGCCGCGAGTCGACGCTGACGGTGTCGGCGATCGCCGAGACCGGCGAGCGCATCGACCACTTCACGGTCGCGCGCCGGGCCCGCTGACCCCACGGGGCGCGTCCGGCTCCGGGCCGGACGCGCCGCTGCGGGCGGCGTCGCGGGCGGTCGGCCCGGCCGGGGCGCCGGCGGCGGGGGTCCCGTCCCGCGGCCGCAGCGGCAGGCCCGCCGCGAGGGCGCCGCGGCGCAGCGCGTCGCGCAGCATCGCCGGGGTCAGCGTGCGGGTCCGTATGTTCCGGTTGCTGGGGTGGTAGCTGCCGATCAGGTGCAGCCGCCGCTCGCCGTCGCTCAGCACGGCCTCGGCGCCGTGGCCGAAGGCCGGGCGGGGCCGCGGTATCCGCCAGCCCGCGGCGGCCAGTTGGGGCAGCAGGGCCTGCCAGGCGAAGCCGCCGAGCACCACGGCGGCGCGCAACGTCGGCCGCAGCAGCTCCAGTTCGCGGGCCTGCCAGGGGCGGCAGGTGTCGCGTTCGCCGGTGGTGGGCCGGTTGTCCGGCGGCGCGCAGTGCACCGGCATGCTGATCCGCACCCCGCGCAGTTCGAGCCCGTCGCCGATGTGCGCGGAGACCGGCCGGGAGGCCAGGCCCAGGTCGTACAGCGCGGCGTAGAGGGTGTCGCCCGAGGGGTCGCCGGTGAAGGCGCGGCCGGTGCGGTTGCCGCCGTGCGCGGCGGGCGCGAGGCCGACGAGGGCGAGCGGCGCGTCGGCCGGGCCGAAGCCCGGCACCGGGCGCGCCCAGTAGTCCCAGGAGCGGTACATCCGGCGCTTGGTGCGTCCGACCTCCTCGCGCCACTCCACCAGCCGCGGGCAGGCCCGGCAGCCGACCAGCGCGGCGTCCAGGGCAGCGAGGTCCGCGGCGCGCGCGGCGGCCGCCGCCGGATAGCCGGGGCTGTCAGGGCTGTCAGGGCTCTCGGGGCCTCCGGCGCGGCCCGGCCCGCCCGCGCCGCCGGAGCCTTCGGCGCCACCTGCGCCGCCCGGCCTGCCCGCGCCGGCGCCGGCCGGGCTCACTTCGCGCGCGGCTGGTTGAACCGCAGCATGTTCCCCGCCGGGTCGCGGAACGCGCAGTCGCGGACGCCGTACGGCTGGTCGACCGGCTCCTGCACGACCTCCGCGCCGGCGGCCCGGACGCGGGCGAAGAGCGCGTCCACGTCGTCGGTGGTGAAGATCACCGCGCGCAGCATGCCCTTGGCCAGCAGCTCCGCCATGGCCTGCCGGTCGGCGGCCGAGGCGTTGGGATCGGCCAGCGGCGGCTCCAGCACGATGTCCACCCCGGGCTGCGACGGCGAGCCGACGGTCGTCCAGCGCATCCCCTCGAACGCGACGTCGTTGCGCACCTGGAGCCCGAGCACGTCGCGGTAGAAGGCGAGCGCCTTGTCGTGGTCGTCGACGGCGATGAAGCACTGCGAGAGCTTGATGTCCATGGCGCCCACGCTACGGGCGGGGTGTGACATCCGCCTGCCCGCCGCTCCGGCCGTCTGCGGCGTCCCTGGCGTCCCCGGGGGTGTTCCTGACCGGGCGGGTGTGGATCTTCGCGATGCAGGCCGGGATGGCCGCGCCGTCGTCGTGCGACCGGGCCCGGTACGCGCTGGGGCTCTCGCCGACCAGCTCGGTGAAGCGGGTGCTGAACGTGCCGAGCGAGGTGCAGCCCACGGCGAAGCAGACCTCGGTGACCGACATGTCGCCGCGCCGCAGCAGCGCCTTGGCCCGCTCGATCCTGCGGGTCATCAGGTAGCTGTACGGGGTCTCGCCGTAGGCGGCGCGGAAGCTGCGGGAGAAGTGTCCCGAGGACATCAGGGCGGTGCGCGCGAGGGCCGCGACGTCGAGCGGCTGTGCGTAGTCGCGGTCCATCACGTCGCGTGCGCGGCGCAGCCGGGCCAGGTCCTCCAGGTTCACACCCCCACCATCCCACAGCCCGCGGAGCCGCGGGCGCGGCCGGTACGGGCCCCGGGACAGCGGTCCCGAAGCCGCCGCGGCGGGTCGTTCAGGGGGTGGCGGGCCGCGGCGGCAGCACGCGCAGCTGGAGCATCGCGGCGAAGCGCGCCTCGGAGTCGGCGAGGTCGATGCCGCCGACCTCGGTGAGCCGGCGCAACCGGTAGCGGAAGGTGTTGGGGTGGACGTGCAGCGCGGCCGCGGCCACGCCCACGTCGCCGAACGCGTCGAGCCAGGCCCGCAGCGTCTCGACCAGGTCGGTGTGGTGGCGTTCGTCGTAGGCGGCGAGCCGGGCCACCGGACCGGTGGGCCGGTCGCCGCGGGCCGCGACGAGGTCGCGCAGGTCCAGCAGCAGCGCCTCCACGTGGACGTCGGACAGCCGTGCCGCGCGGCGCGCGCTGCGGCCCGCGCGCAGCACCCGCAGCGCGCGGTCCGCGTCGGCCCGCGAGCCGGCCAGTTCCCGTACGTCGGAGGCGGCCGGGCCGACGCCGATCACCGCGCCGGTGCGGGCGGTGACCCGGTCGAGGAACCCGGCGGCGATCTTCAGCGCCCGGTCCGCGCGGTCGGCTCCGAGGTCGCCGCCGCGGCCCGCCGCGCGCTCGGCCGCCCGGTCGGCGCGCTCCGGCCGGTCCCGGCCGCCCGCGCGGTCGCCCCGCTCACTGCGCTCGTGGCGGTCGAAGCGGTCCGGGCGGTCGTGGCGGTCGGCCCGCTCCTCCGCGGACCCGCGCTCGGTGCGGGCCGGCATCAGCCCGTAGACCACGTCGCCGAGCACCGCGGCCGCGCAGCGCGGGTGGGCGGCGCTCAGGTGCACGGCGAACGCGTCGGCGAGCCGCTGGAGCTCGGTCGTCGCGGCGGCGTCGTCGCCGACGGTGAGCGGTTCGCCCGCGCCGTCGGGGATGGCGAGGGCGAGCACCGCCACGGGCTGCCCGGCGAGCCCGAGGCGCGCCAGGGCCTCGCGCGCGCCCGCGCCGCCCTCCAGCGCGGTGCTCACCAGGTCGGCGCGCAGCCGACGCTCCACGTCGGCACCGGCCCGCAGCCGCAGCATGTGCAGGGCGACCAGCCGGGCGGCGTCCTGGAGCGCGCGGGAGCGCTCCGGGCCGAGCGGCCTGCGGACCGCCACCCAGATCGAGCCGAGCACCTCGTCGCCGGCCCGCACGGTCACCGCCACGCGCGGCAGGGTGAAGGTGTCGGGGGCCGAGCGCAGCGGCGGCACGTAGACCGGCTCGTCGTGCCGGTACAGCTCGCGGAAGACGCCGCGCTCGGTCAGCGCCCGCGAGAACCGCTCGGGCACCTGGCGGCCGAGGATCGTCTCGACGCGGGACTCGTCGGCCTCGTCCTGCTTGCCGGAGAAGGCCAGCACCCGGGAGTTGCGGTCCTCGATGGTGACGGGTGCGTCCAGCAGCGCGGCGATCGCGTTGGCCAGCGCGAACAGGTCGCCGGCCGGCGTGCCGACCAGCGTCTCGGCGTCGCCGACCCCGACGTCGCCCTCGGCGAGCAGCGCCCGCAGCATGGCCGCGACCTGCGTCCAGGACGCGCCGCGGGTCAGCTCGAGAACCGCGACGCCGGACGCGTCCGCCGCGGCGGCCACCCGCGGGTCGGCCGGTACGGGTTCGCGCAGCACCAGGGCGGCGGCGCCGTGCCGGCCGAGGTCCGTCAGGAGCGCCGCGATGTCCACGGGGTCGTAGAGGCCGACGCCGAGGACCAAGGCGTGCGGCGGCAGCGCGGGCCGGTCGACGGGGTCGTGGATGACGACCCCGCCGATCTCCGCGGGTCCCGGGGGCGCCGCCGCGGCCGGGCGACGGGCGGGCGCCCCTGGACCGCCCGGCCCCCCGGCCCGCCCGGGCGGTACGGCGTGGCCGGGAGGGGCGGGGTGGAGCGGGTGCAGCAGGGTGGCGCCGAGATCGTCGAGGATCCGGCCGAGGCTGGTACGCGCGTGTGTGGTCATGGAACCGGCACCTTCCGAGGCCGAGGCCGGGAGCGTCAGCGTAGTCCGCAGGTCAGGCCGGCAGCCACTGGGTGGACCTGGTGACCTCCGCCAGTTCCGCGGGGAGCGGGTCGACGCCCGTGCCGGGTCCGGTGGGCACGTCGAGGTGGCCGTCGCGCACGACGAACGGCTCGGTGATGTCGGTGCGGTAGTAGCGGTCGGAGCCGGAGGTGTCGCCGGGCAGGGTGAAGCCGGGCAGCGCGGCGAGCGCGAGGTTCGCGGCCCGGCCGAGTCCGGTCTCCAGCATGCCGCCGCACCACACCGGCACGCCGTGCGCGGCGCACACGTCGTGGACGCGGCGGGCCTCCAGGTAGCCGCCGACCCGGCCGGGCTTGATGTTGACGATCGCGCACGCCCCGAGCGTGATGGCGTCCGCGGCGGCGCGGGCGGAGGTGATCGACTCGTCCAGGCAGACCGGGGTGTTGATCCGGCGGGCGAGCGCGGCGTGCCCGAGCACGTCCTCCTCCGGCAGCGGCTGCTCGATCAGCAGCAGCCCGAAGGCGTCCAGCCGGGCGAGCCGGGGGGCGTCGGCGAGGGTGTAGGCGGCGTTGGCGTCGACCTGGAGCGCCAGGGCGTCGCCGAACCGCTCGCGCACCGCGGCGACCGGCTCGACGTCCCAGCCGGGCTCGATCTTCAGCTTGATGCGGACGTACCCGGCGTCGAGATACCCCTCGACGGCGTCGAGCAGTTCGGGCACGGAGTCCATGATGCCCACCGACACCCCGCACGGCACCCGGTCCCTGACCGCGCCCAGCTCGTCGGCCAACGGCCGTCCCTGCGCCCGCAGTTCGGCGTCGAGCACGGCGGTCTCCAGGGCCGCCTTGGCCATCCGGTGGCCCTGGAAGGCGGCGAGCGCCGGGGCGACCCGGTGCGCCCTGAGCGGACCGGACGCGGCGAGCGCGGGGATCAGGAAGCGGCCCAGCACCTGGGCCGCGGCGTCCGCGTACTCCGAGGAGTACAGCGGGTCCGCCATGGCCACGCACTCCCCCCACCCCTCGGCCTCGTCGGCGACCACCCGGACCAGCACCGCCTCGCGGACCGTGGTGGTGCCGAAGGACGTGCGGAACGGGGACACCAACGGCATGGCGATGCGCCGCAGTTCGACGCCTTCGAGCTTCATCGCTCCTCCTGCGTACGGGCGCCGGCGTGCTCCAGCACGTACCAGCCGGCGCGGTCGAATCCGGTGACGCGGGCGCCGTCGGCCATCGCCGCGCCCATGACCTCGCGCAGCGCGGTGCGCCAGTCCTTGGCGCGGCCGGGCTCGGCCAGCCGCATGCCCTCGATGTCCGGCGGGACCGCGATCAGCAGGGTGCGGGGGCCGCCCGCTCCCCCCGCGGTGGCCGCCTCCCCGCCGGTCCCGGCTC
>JAJSZB010000345.1:0-8160 GCA_050613715.1 Streptomyces sp. IBSBF 3018 | reverse complement strand
GGGCGGGGGCAGTCGGCAGCGGGGCGGTCAGCACGCGGCACAGGTTGACCTGGTAGACCTCGCCCGCGGCGATCCGCTCGCGGACGGCCCGGACGCCGGCCTCGTAGCCGGCCCGGTCGGCGGAGGAGGTCCACGCGGAGGGCTCGGGTCCGCGCCAGCGGCGGGCGCGCGCGGCCGCGTCGTCCGGGGCGCGGCGCACGTCGCCGAACCGGGCGCAGACCGTGCGGCCCTCGAAATCCGCGGCCACCGCCCAGAATCCGGCGCCGTCAAGCGCGGCGACGTCATCGGTGACGTCCCGCAGGTCGGAGGCGACGAGAGCGCCGAAGCGGGCCAGGGGTGGGAGGTCGCGCACGGTGCTTCCCGGGGGTTTTGGGGAGGTCAGGGGCCGAGTCTAGGGCCGGGCCCGGCGGCGCCGGCAGGGGTGTCCCCCGCGTCAACTCCTTGTCATTGCCCCGGCACGCTGCGGAAACCGGTTTTTGAGCTGGACCGGGAATCCGCTAGAGTTCAACTCGTCGCCCAGGACCTTGATCCCGGGTCGGCAGGCGGACGTGGCTCAGTTGGTAGAGCATCACCTTGCCAAGGTGAGGGTCGCGAGTTCGAATCTCGTCGTCCGCTCNGCGGACGTGGCTCAGTTGGTAGAGCATCACCTTGCCAAGGTGAGGGTCGCGAGTTCGAATCTCGTCGTCCGCTCGATGTGGGGGAACGACCCGAACCCCCGCTGCGTTGGTGGAGTGGCCGAGAGGCGAGGCAACGGCCTGCAAAGCCGTCTACACGGGTTCAAATCCCGTCTCCACCTCCAAGGACGATTAGCTCAGCGGGAGAGCGCTTCCCTGACACGGAAGAGGTCACTGGTTCAATCCCAGTATCGTCCACTGCGGTGCTCCGCCCGGTTCGGGCGGGTTCGCACCGGACCCGCGCGATTAGCTCAGCGGGAGAGCGCTTCCCTGACACGGAAGAGGTCACTGGTTCAATCCCAGTATCGTCCACGCGCAAGCACATACCGGAGGGCCGGAGGCGATCAGCCTCCGGCCCTCCGCGCTGTCCGGCGGGCGGGGCCCGGCGGGTGCCCGACGCCCCCGGTGAGCGGCCCGGCTGCCGAAGAGCCCGGGGCGGCCCGGGGAGGCCCGGGAAAGACATAGTGCCCGGGCATCAGCTGATACCCGGGCACTGTCGTCCGCCGTACCCCCGTCCCCACGGGGTGATACCGGTGTGTCCCCGGTCCGGACCGCTCTTCCGGACCTTGAAGCGTTGTGACGCGCCCCAGTGGGCCGGCCACGGACGACGACTGTGGGGGCGGCGGACGCTTGACCTCGGGGGACGAGTGCTTCGTCCGCCGCCTGACCTCTACATTAGGCGCGGGCGGGGGGCCGGTCGTCATGCCCGCGGACCCCTTTGAACGCCACCCGGAGGATGACAGCGGGGGCGCCGGCTACTCCTGTGGGTGGAGGCCGGCCGCCTGCTCGTCCTCCCGCGGGATCGGCTGCTCGACCAGCGCGAGCACCCGGGTGGCCATGAAGCGGGCGGTGCGCACCACCGTGCCGCTGCGGGTGACCTCGCTGACCTCGACCACGCCGCGGCGCACCGCCGTCTCGACCCGGCGGCCCGCGCGGGTGGCGACCACTTCATACGTGCGGGTGGTGTCCCCCGCGTCGACGACTATCTCCACACGATCACCTTTCACGGCGTCACTCCCCCTCGTCGCAGCGGCCGTTGGTGAAACGGGGAGCCGGATCGCCTCCTCGCGGACCTGCTCCCACCGTCCAGCTTCCCACCCGCCACCGACAATTCACGGCCCGTCGCCTGCGGGCCTTCAGCGCGCGGGGGCAGTTCAGTCCGTAAGCTGTGGGCGGCCGAAGCGGCCAGTCAGCGGAGTGGGGCCTCCCCACCACCGGAGGTAGGGGACGGACTTCAGATGGCGATGATGCGGCTCCGACGCGAGGACCCGCGGGTCGTCGGCGCGTTCCGGCTGCACCGCCGGCTGGGCGCGGGCGGCATGGGCGTGGTCTACCTGGGCGCGGACAAGCGCGGCCAGCGGGTGGCGCTGAAGGTGATCAGGCCGGAGCTGGCCGAGGACCAGGAGTTCCGGTCGCGGTTCGCCCGCGAGGTGTCGGCCGCGCGGCGCATCCGCGGGGGCTGCACGGCGCGGCTGGTGGCCGCGGACCTGGAGGCCGAGCGGCCGTGGTTCGCCACGCAGTACGTGCCCGGTCCGTCGCTGCACGACAAGGTCGCCGAGCACGGCGTGCTGCCGGCCGCGGAGGTCGCCTCGATCGGCGCGGCGCTGGCGGAGGGCCTGGTCGCGGTGCACGAGGCGGGGGTCGTGCACCGCGACCTGAAGCCGTCGAACATCCTGCTGTCGCCCAAGGGCCCGCGCATCATCGACTTCGGTATCGCCTGGGCGACCGGTGCGAGCACGCTGACGCACGTGGGCACCGCGGTCGGGTCGCCGGGCTTCCTCGCGCCCGAGCAGGTGCGCGGCGCGGCGGTGACGCCGGCCACCGACGTGTTCGCGTTCGGCGCCACGCTGGCGTACGCGGCGACCGCCGACTCGCCGTTCGGGCAGGGCAGTTCCGAGGTCATGCTGTACCGCGTGGTGCACGAGGAGCCGGACCTCGGCGGGGTGCCTGACGCGCTGGCGCCGCTGGTCTACACGTGCCTGGCCAAGGACCCCGAGACGCGGCCGTCCACGGTGCAGCTGTCCGAGCGGCTGGCGGAGATCGCGGCGCGCGAGGCGCGCGGGATCGGTGCGCCCGCGCTGCCGCACGGCGAGATCCCGAAGGCGGCGGGGCCGCGGCCGGAGCGGCCGGTCGGGCGGCGCGCCGAGGAGTACGCGCAGCAGCGCACCGAGCGGCGGTCGGCGCCGGGCGTCGCGGCCACCGGTTCCGAGCGGCGCGGCGCGCTGCGCCCGCAGGGCGGCGGCGCGGCCACGGACGGCGGGCGCGCCGCGGGCCGGACCCCGGGGCCGCGCACCCCCGCGCGGCGCGGCCCGGCGCGCGGGACGGCGCCCGGTCGCACGACGCAGGGGCGCACCGCGCCCGACCGCTCGGCCTCCGGTGGCCCGCGCACCCCGGCCCGTACGGCGGGCGGCCGGCCGTCCCGCCCGACCGGCCCCCGGCTGATGCGGCAGCGGCTGTTCGTGTTCGTGTTCGTCACGCTGATCGCCGCGGTGTGCATCGCGGCGCTCCAGGGCTGCCACAAGTTCTGAGGCCGGCCGGTCGCGTCCCAGCGGGGCGGGCCGGTCCTGGCGGTGCGCGGGCTCTGCCCGGCCTCGCTGCGGCCCGCCCGCGGTTGCCCGGCAGCCGCGTGGAGCCGATGTGCGAAGCCGGCGTGCGGCGATGTGACGCGAGGGCTGCCGGAGGGTGGTGGGCGGAGCGATTGTGCGTTAGCTTGAACAAGCGCTTGCTTAGACCGTGGTGTGTCGGACCGCTGACGCGCCCCCTGGCCGGCGCGACCGTCTGATGCCGAGGGGAAGGACTTCCGCGTCGATGACGAGCAACGCCACCCCGGAAGGGGTCCGCGCCCGGGTGCGCGAGCTGCTGGCCGCGCACGATCCGGCGGCGCCGGAGCCGCTCGACTTCCTGCGGGCCCGCTTCGACGCGGGCCTGGCCTGGGTGCACTTCCCCGAGGGCCTCGGCGGCCTGGGCGCCCCGCGCGCGCTGCAGGCCGTGGTCGACGCCGAACTGGCCGCGGCCGGCGCGCCGGACAACGACCCGCGGCGCATCGGCATCGGCCTGGGCATGGCCGCGCCGACCATCCTGCGCTACGGCACCGAGGAGCAGAAGCGCCGCTTCCTGCGCCCGCTGTGGACGGGCGAGGAGGTCTGGTGCCAGCTGTTCTCCGAGCCCGGGGCCGGCTCGGACCTCGCGGGACTGCGCACCCGCGCCGTACGGGACGACAGCGGCGACGGCGACGACTGGATCGTGGACGGGCAGAAGGTGTGGACGTCCAGCGCCCACAACGCCCGCTGGGCGATCCTCATCGCCCGCACCGACCCGGACGTCCCCAAGCACCAGGGCATCACGTACTTCGTGTGCGACATGACCGACCCCGGCGTGGAGGTCAGGCCGCTGCGGCAGATCACCGGCGAGGCGGAGTTCAACGAGGTCTTCCTGACCGGCGTGCGGATCCCCGACGCGCACCGGCTCGGCGCGGTCGGCGAGGGCTGGCGGGTCGCGCAGACCACGCTGATGAACGAACGGGTGGCGATCGGCGGCACCGCGCTCCCCCGCGAGGGCGGCATGATCGCCCCGGTCGCCGCGGCCTGGCGGGAACGCCCCGCGCTGCGGACGCCGGAGCTGCACGACCGGCTGCTGACGCTGTGGGTCGAGGCGGAGGTGGCGCGGCTGGGCGCCGAGCGGGTCAGGCAGCAGCTCGCGGTGGGCGCGCCCGGCCCCGAGGGCAGCGGGCTCAAGCTCGCCTTCGCCCGGCTGAACCAGCAGATCAGCGGCCTGGAGGTGGAGCTGCTCGGCGAGGAGGGACTGCGCTACGGCGACTGGACGATGGTCCGGCCGCAGAGCGTCGACTTCTACGGCCGCGACGCCGGCTACCGCTACCTGCGCGCCAAGGGCAACTCGATCGAGGGCGGCACCTCGGAGATCCTGCGCAACATCGTCGCGGAGCGGGTGCTCGGCCTGCCCGCGGAACCCCGTATCGACAAGGACGTCGCGTGGAAGGACCTGCCCCGATGAGCGCCTCGACGCACCCCGGCACGGGCCGGGACTCCGGTACGCACCCCGGCAGCGGTACGGGCTCCGGCCACAGCTCCGGTGCGCGGCCCGACCTGCTCTACTCCGAGGTCGAGGAGGACCTGCGGTCGACGGTCCGCGACGTGCTCGCCGACCGCTGCCCGCCGGCCTCGCTGCCGGCCCGGGTGGAGGCCGCGGCCGAGGGACCGGAGCAGGCGACCGCGCAGCCGTCCGCACACGCGTCCGCGCGGCCGTACGACCCGGCGCTGTGGCGGGTGCTCGGCGCCGACCTGGGCCTCGCCGGGCTGCTGGTGCCGGAGAAGCTGGGCGGTCAGGGCGCGTCCGCGCGTGAAGCGGCTGTCGTGCTGGAGGAGTTGGGCGCGGGCGTCGCGCCGACGCCGTTCCTGGGCAGCGCGGTGCTGGCGACGAGCGCGCTGCTGGCCTGCGACACCGCGGACGCGGGCGTGGCGGCGCTGCTGGCCTCGCTCGCCTCGGGCGCGGCCACGGGCGCCCTCGCGGTGCCGCTCGCCGCGGCGCCGGGCGGCGCGTTCCCCGGCGCGGTCCGCGCCGACGCCGCGGGCCGCCTGACCGGCACGGTCACCAGCGTGGCCGACGCGCTCGCCGCCGACGTGCTGGTGGTCCCGGCGGTCGGACCGGACGGGCCGGGGCTGTACGAGGTCGCGGCCGGTGACGCGGCGGTGACGCCGTTCGTGTCGCTCGACCTGACCAGGCCGCTCGCCGACGTGGCCTTCGACGGCGCGGCGGGCCGCGCGCTGCCCTCGGCCGACGCCGCGGGCGCGCTGGACGCGGCTCTGCTCGCCGGGGCCGGGCTGCTGGCCTCGGAACAGCTGGGCGTGGCGCAGTGGTGCCTGGACGAGACGGTGCGGTATCTGGGCGAGCGCCACCAGTTCGGGCGCGTGGTGGGCGGCTTCCAGGCGATCAAGCACCGGCTCGCCGACCTGTGGCTGGAGGTCGTCTCGCTGCGCGCGGCGGCGCGTTCCGCCGCGGACGCGCTGGCCTCGGGCGTCGACGTGGCGATCGCGGTACGGGTCGCGCAGGCGTACGCGTCCGGCGTCGCGGTGCACGCCGCCGAGGAGGCGGTCCAGCTGCACGGCGGCATCGGCATGACGTGGGAGCACCCGCTGCACCTGTACCTCAAGCGCGCCAAGGCGGACCAGATCGCCCTGGGCACCCCGGGCCGCCACCGCGCCGCACTGGCCCCCCTACTGGACCTGCCCGCGGCCTGAGCGGGACGTCTCCGGCGCGGGACTGTGTGCTACCGGTCGTCGGCGCGACGCGCTCGCCGCGCCGACGACCGTGGATTCCGTGCCGGACACGGCCCGGCCCGAAGCCGCCCCGGGCGCCCACAGCGAGCGGCCCGGCGGACCGCGGCCTGCGACAAGCCCCGGGGCCCGGACGTGCCCCCGCCGGGGCCGCTCGGCCCCGGCGGACCGCGGCCCGACCCTTCGCCACCACCCCGCCACAGACGGCCCCCGCGGACCAGGCTGCGGCCGGGAAGCACAGCCGACGCGGCGGCGCGGCGCGGTGACTGCCCCTCGGCGGCCCGGCCGCGGGGTACGTCCCGCCGGCTCAGCTGCGGGTGTAGACCGTCTGGAAGCGGAAGTACGCGTCGAAGCCCTCGGGGCCCAGCTCGCGGCCGAGGCCGCTGGCCTTGATGCCGCCGTAGGGTGCGCCGAGGTCGAGGTCGAAGAAGTTGACGCCGACCGTGCCGGTCTCGACGCGGCGGCTGACGGCCAGGGCCCGTTCGACGTCGCTGGTCCAGATCGTGCCGCCGAGGCCGTAGGGCGAGTCGTTGGCGAGGGCGACGGCGTGGTCGACGCCGTCGTAGGGGACCACGCAGAGCACCGGGCCGAAGATCTCCTCCCGGACCGCCGGGTGGGAGTGGTCCAGGCCGGCCAGCACGGCGGGTTCGGCGTAGTACCCCTCGTCGGGGACGTCGCCGACCCGGCGGGAGGTGGCCAGGCGGCCGCCGTCGGCGAGCGCGGAGGCGACGGCGGACCGCACCCGGTTCCGGCGGACGGCGCTGAGCAGCGGGCCGAGCCGGGTCGCCGGGTCCAGCGGGTCGCCGATCGGCAGCGCGTCGGCCATGGCGGCGATCCGCGCGGTGATCTCGTCGCTCCGCTCGCGCGGCACCAGGATGCGGGTCGACATGTAGCAGGCCTGGCCGCTGTGCAGCAGCGCGCCGGCGGCCAGGCCGGCGGCGGTCTCGTCCGCGTCGGCGTCGTCCAGCACGATGGCGGCGGACCGGCTGCTCAGCTCCAGGACCACCGGGCGCAGCAGTTCCGCGCACGCCGCCGCGACCTTCCGGCCGGCCGCGGTGGAGCCGGTGAAGGACACCTTGTCCACGCCGGGGTGACGGACCAGGGCGGCGCCGGTGGCGTCGTCGCCGGGCAGCAGGTTGAGCACGCCCGGCGGCAGTCCGGCCCGCTCGGCGGCGGCGACGATCGCCCGGGCGCCGAGGAAGGTGTACGGCGACGGCTTGAGCACCACCGTGCAGCCGGCGGCGAGCGCGGGGGCGAGCTTGAACATGGTGATGGGCTGGGGGAAGTTCCACGGCGCCACCACCGCGACCACCCCGGCCGGCAGGCGGCGTACGTGGCTGTGGCCGGCTCCGTCGGCGCGCGGGCGGCGCTCCTCCAGCGGCGTGTTCCTGGCCAGCGCGGCGTGGTAGCGCAGGATCGCGGCCGGCGCGTAGCCCTCGGCGGGCACCGCGGTGCTGATCGGCATGCCGTTCTGGACACTGGTCAGCGCGGCGCGCTCGGGAGCGTTCTTCTCCAGCTCGGCGGCGAACGCCTCCAGCAGGACGGCGCGGGCCACCGGGTCGAGGCCGGCCCACCGCGGGTCGCGCAGCGCCCGGCGGGCCGAGGCGACCGCGCGGTCGATGTCGGCGGGGCCGGCCAGCGGCAGGGCGCCGGCGTCGCGGCCGTCGGCGGGCGAGACCAGCGGGAAGCGGGTCGCGCCGGAGGTCGCGAGCCACTGCCCGTCGGCGTGCAGGGGCCGGCCCGGGTCGTCGGCGCCCGGCGCGTCGTGCGGCGCCGGCGCCTGGTCGGGGATCAGCGGCGCGTCCGGGATCAGCGGCGCGTCCGGGCCGGCGGATCTGTGCGGCGGCCGCGGTCGGTCGGCGGCCGGCACGGGCGAGGCGTCCGCCCGCGTGTCCATGGGAGCGTCCATCGGCGTGTCCTTCGGTCGGCAGAACGGGAGGTACGCGGAAAGAGCTGTACGCGGGGGGATGCGCGGAAGTACGGGTGCCCGGGGGGCGGATGCCCCGGTGGGCGGATGTGCGGAGAGCAGGCGGGGAGAGACGCGGACGCGGGTCCCGCGCGCGGCGGGGGGAACGTACGCGGTGGAGCGGCATGCGGTCCGACGCGACGGGCGCACCGGACGCACTCCGCGCACCGGACACGTTCGACGCACCGGACGCGGTCCGCGGCTCCCTCCCCCGCCGGGAGCCGCGGAC
>JAJSZB010000344.1:0-7562 GCA_050613715.1 Streptomyces sp. IBSBF 3018 | reverse complement strand
GAATGTACACCTGGGGTTCTTCGACGCGGGCGGCCTCGCGGGGCGGCCGGGGGAGGTGGCGGTGCGCCAGAGCGTACGGGCCGCGGACGGGCGGCAGTTGATCGTGGAGACGACCGGGGACCCGCGCGGCAAGCCGGTGTTCCTGTTGCACGGCACGCCGGGCAGCCGGCTCGGACCGGCCCCGCGCGGCGTGGTGCTCTACCAGCAGGGGGTGCGGCTGATCTCCTACGACCGTCCCGGCTACGGCAGTTCTGACCGGCTGCGGCTGCGCAGGGTCGCCGACGTGGCGCAGGACGTGGCGGCGGTCGCGGACGCGTTGGGCGTGGAGCGGTTCGCCGTGGTGGGCCGCTCCGGCGGCGGGCCGCACGCGCTGGCCTGCGCGGCGCTGTTGCCGGAGCGGGTGACGCGGGCGGCGGCGCTGGTCAGCCTCGCGCCGTGGCAGGCGGAGGGCCTGGACTGGTTCGCAGGGATGTCGCAGTCCAACGTCGCGGAGTACACCGCGGCCTCCGCCGGTCCCGACCGGCTGGCGGCGGGCCTGGAGTCGCGTTCCGCGGCGATCCGCGAGAACCCGGTGCAACTGCTCGCCGACCTGCGCCTGGAGCTGACCGAGCCGGACCGGCGGGTGGTCTCGGACGCCGGCATCCGGGCACTGCTGGTGCGCAACTACCGTGAGGCGCTGCGGACTTCCGCGGCCGGCTGGATCGACGACGCGGTGGCGTTCGCCACGCCGTGGGGCTTCGACCCGGCGGACATCAGGGTGCCGGTGCTGCTGTGGCACGGCGAGGAGGACGTCTTCTCGCCGATCAGCCACTCGCGCTGGCTGGCGCGCCGCATCCCGTACGCGACCGCGGTGCTTGAGCCGGCCGCGGCGCACTTCACCGCGCTGCGGGTGATGCCGGACATCCTGGTCTGGCTGCTCGGCGACCGCCCGTGGGCCGGCCAGGTCCCGGCCTGACCCACGCCGAAGCCGCCAGGCCCCGCGCCGGATCGGCCCGAAGCCGAGCCGCGGTGACGGTCACGGTCGCGTACGACAACTCCCCTTACACCGTGGGCGGTTCGATGTCCCGGTAGATCCGCTTGTGCTCCTTCACGCTCACCGTGTACGGGTGGCCCGCGCCGAGCAGCCGGGTGAGCTGCTCCTCGGCGATCTCCAGGCCGCGCCGCGCGTCCTGCTCCAGCCCCAACTGGCCCAGGGTGATGGCCAGGTTGGAGCGGCAGATCACCGTCTCCGGGTGGTAGGAGCCGAGCCGGCGCTCGAAGGCGTCGGCGACCCGGCGCTCGCGTTCCTCCGCGAGGTCCGGACGCCCGGACTCGGCCAGCACGTTGGCGAGGTTCACCTCGCAGGACAGCGTGTACGGGTGGGTGTCGCCGAGCACCTCGCGCAGCAGTTCCAGGTCGCCGGCGAGCACCGCCTCCGCGCGGTCCAACTGCCCGGTGCCGCGCAGGTAGACGCCGAGGTTGTTCTCCGCGGCGAGCGTCGCCGGGTGCCGCACGCCGGGCGCGACGCGGTACTCGCGCATGACCTCCTCGGTCAGCTCCAGCGCCTTGTCGCGCTGCCCGGTGGCGTACAGGTCGGCGGCCAGGTTGAGGGTGCACGACAGGATGTCGGGGGTGACCAGGCCCGGGTACTTCTCGGAGTAGCGCTCCCGGGTGTCGGCCGACAGCTGCCGCGCCTCCTCCAGCCGGCCGGCCTTGCGCAGCGACACCGCGTAGCTCTTCGCCGCGTGCAGCGTGTCGGGGTAGTCCTGGCCGAGCACGTCGCAGTACGACGCGTACGCCTCGGCGAGCAGCGTCACCGACTCCTCGTAGTCGCCCGCCTCGCGCAGGTCGCGGGCGAGGTTGGTGGTGGAGAACAGGGTGTACGGGTGCTTCTTGCCGAGCACCCTGCGGCGGCGTGCCAGCGTCTCCTGGTCGACGTCCCTGGCCTCGTACCACTCGCCGACCATGCGCAGGCAGACCGCGAGGTTGTTGGCGGCGGCGAGCGTCCTGGGGTGTTCGAGGCCCAGCAGGTCCTTGAAGCCGTTGTACGCCTCGCGGGCGGTGCTCAGCGCCTCGTCGAAGCGGCCGAGGGTGCTCAGGTCGGTGGCCAGGCCCGTGGTCGTCATCAGGGTGTGGGTGTCGGGGCGTCCCGGCCGGTCGAGGTTGGCGCGCTGCCAGGCCAGGACCTGCGCGTCGAGTTCGTACGCCTCCACGTACTTGCCCTGCGAGCGCAGGATGTTGGCGAGGTGGAAGTCGAGGAAGTGGTTGAGGCGTTCGAAGTACTTGCGGCGCTGCGGGGTCTCGGCGGCCATGTCGCGCCGGCCCCACTGCGCGGCGAGCTGGTTGCCGAACGCCTCGGCGGCCTTCAGGTCGCCGCGCTTCCACAGGTAGCGCACCCGGTCGATGAGCAGCTGGCGGGTGTCGGGTTCGTCGCAGCGGCTGGCCTCCGAGGCGTCCAGGTGCGGCCAGATCTCCCCGAACCGCTCCCAGTTGGCCGGGTCGTCGGTGTCGCCCTGGATCGGCCGCGCGCCGACCAGGATGCGGTGCACCTCGTGCATGGTCTCCTCGGCCTCGGCCGGGGTGAGCTGGGAGCGGATGACCGACTGGACCAGGCGGTGCACCTGGATGCTGCGGGTGGACTGGTCGACCTTGGCCAGCGCGAAGCGGCTCAGCTCCTGGATCAGCTGGCCGAGGTTGAGCCGGTCCTGCAGGCTCTCGTCGTCCGGCAGGGCGCGGATCATCTGGTCGCTGTAGACGAGGTTGCCGGAGATGGGCTCGGGGGCGAAGTACGCGCACAGTTGGAGCAGCCGGACCGCGGCGGGCGCCCGCTCGCGCAGCCGGTTGATGGAGATGTTCCAGGTGGCGGCGACCGGTTCCGGGTAGCCGGCCGGCTGGCTGAGGGAGAGCACCCGGGTGGTCTGCTCGCGCAGTTCCGCGAGGTAGTCGGCCACCGGGGTGGCGGTCTCGGCGAGCCAGGCGCCGGCCTGCTCGACGGCCAGCGGCAGGTCGCCGAGCGCGGCGGCGACCTCGTCGGCCTCCTCGCGGGACAGCGACGGCACCAGCCGGGTCAGGTGCTCGACGCTCTCCTCCCGTTCGAACACGTCGACTTCGAGGGCGTTGCCGATCTGCGACCAGTTCTGGTTGCGGGAGGTCAGCAGCACATGGCCCTGGGGGCCGGGCAGGAACGGCCGTACCGCGGCGGGGTCGTCGGCGTTGTCGAAGACCAGCAGCCAGCGTTCGCCGGGCGGGGTGTGCCGCAGGTGGTCCAGCGCCTCCGCGGCGGCCGCCGCGATGTCCTCGCCGACCGGCAGGCCGAGCCGGCCGGCCAGTTCGGCGAGCGAGGCGGTGATCAGCTCGGTCTGCTCGGAGGAGATCCACCAGATCAGGTCGTAGTCGCCCATGAACCGGTGCACGTACTCCAGGGCGATCTGGGTCTTGCCGACGCCGCCGAGGCCGAACAGGGTCTGCGGGCGCGGCAGCACGATGGTCATCCCGCCGCCGAGTTCGGCCCTGATCCGGTCCAGGCCGGAACTGCGGCCGGTGAAGTTGGGGTTGCGCGGCGGCACGTTCCACACCCGGGGCAGGGTGCCGGGGAAGCGCGGCGCGGGCGCGTCCTCGTCGGGCAGTTCCCGGGGGCGGGCCGAGCGGTCCAGGGCGCGTAACACGGCGGCGGCCGCGTAGCTCTCGTCGCGGCGGACCAGGTCGACCGGGCCGCGCTCGGCGAACGGCGCGGGCGGGCGCACGTCGCCGACCCTGATCGGCACCAACTGCCGCCGCGCGCCGGTCGGATCGGCGGCGACCGCGCGCTCCCACACCGTGCGGGCCTCGGGCGCGCGCAGGTACGCGGGAGACAGCAGCACCACCGTGCGCGAGGCGGTCTCGGCGCCGGGTCCGGTCCCGGCGCCGTCCCCGCCCCTGGCGCCCTCGCTCCTGGTGCCCTCGCTCCTGGTGCCCTTCACGCCGTCGAGAGCGACACCGCCGCCGATGGTGTCGCCCCCGCCGCCCGGGCCGCCCGCGCCTCCCGGGCCGCCGGCCGTCTCCCCGCCCTCGGCCAGCGGGCGCGCGGTGACCTGGAAGCCGGCCCGGGTCAGCAGCCACTCGATCCAGTCGGCCCACATCCGGTCCTGCGGCGCGTAGCTGAGGTGCACGTCGGCGACCGGCGCCGGCCGGTGCGAGCGGGTGAACTTCGCCCGGTAGTGCAGCCGCACGTCCTCCGGCATCGGCGGCAGCGCGGTGACCTCGGAGCCGGTGATCACCGCGGTGAGCCGTTCGAACGCGGACAGCAGGGAGGTGGTCAGCCCGGTCTCGTCGCCGAACGTGGCAAGCGTCTCCTCGTAGTTGTAGTACGAGCGGTACGGGATCTCCACCGAACCCCAGTAGCGGGCCGCCTCCTGCGCCGACATGCCCTGCGGCATCCGGTCGAACTTCGCGCGGGCCAGCCAGCGTCCGGCGTCGACCTTCTCCTTCTCGCCCTCGTCGATGCGCATCGGCACCGGCAGGATGCGGATGCGGCGCTCGTGGTAGCGCTCGCTGATGTTGCGCGCCACGCTCGCCGCGCCGTCGATGCTCTGCCCGCTGAGGGTGAAGCAGTCCACGAGGACATCCGGCAGCAGCACCGTGCAGATGTCGGCGATGTCGCTGATGCCGGTGCGGCTGTCGATCAGCACGTAGTCGTAGTGCGCCTTCATGTCCTCGCGGACGGCGTCGAAGAACTGGCCGCCGCCGAGGCGGTCGAAGAAGTTGTCCCAGTCGAAGTTGCTGACGATCGCGGAGTAGGTGCGGTCCTGGCGGCCGGCCGAGACGAAGTCCAGGGTGCCGCCGTCGGGGAAGTCCCACTTGAGCGACACGGCGTGCTGCCGGATGCGCGCGTAGTCCTTGTGCCAGTCGCCGGCCGGGCGGCCGGGGATGGTCGCGGCCTCGGCGAAGTCGCGGATCAGCTCGATGACGCCGCTGGTGGCGCCGATCGTGGACGGGTCGAGGAAGGGGTGGAAGAAGCGGTGCAGTCCCGGCGCCTCCAGGTCCCAGTCGACGGTCAGCACGCGCTTGCCCGAAGCCGCCAGGATCCAGGCGGTGTTGGCCAGCGCCATGGTCCGGCCGGTGCCGCCCTTGTAGGAGTAGAACGTGACGATGGTGCCGCCGCGCCCGCGGCCGCGCGGCGCGGCGGTGGCGGGCCCGGGCGCGGGCGCGGTCGTCGGCCCAGGGGTGGGCGCGGTCGTGGTCATCGCGGGTCCTCCGTGTCGTCCGGGGCGCCGGCCCGCGGGATGCCGCGGTGCGCGGCCGCGCTGAGCGCCGGAGCCTCGGGGCCGAGCAGCCGGAACCGCTCCGTCCTGGGTCCGTCCGGCGGATAGGCGTGGGCGTGCTTGAGGTACTGGGCGGCGGACCACTCCACCACCTGCGGCAGGATGTCGCTGAGCGCCTCCAGGCTGTGCACCCCACGCGCGGCGACGCGACAGGCCGGCGGCCCCTGGCCGGTGCCGCGCGGCATGGTCCGCTCCAGGCCGGCGGCCAGCTCGTCCTCGGCGTCCCTGCTCTGCCCGTCGTCGCGGTTCCAGGCGACGACGACGGCGGTCCACGGCCGGGCCGCGTCGAAGGCCGCGAGCCGGGCCCGCCACCGCGGGTCGGCGGCCGTCCAGCGGTCCACGATGAGGATCTCAGGTCCTGCCACGGTGGCGGCCTCCCCCGCCGGTCCCCCGAGTGCGCCGGTCTCCCCCGGCCGCGGCGGCCCGCCCGGTCCGGCCGGGAGACCCGGGAGACCCGGGAGGCCCGGCGCCGCGGACCGCCCCTGCTCCAAGTGCCGGCCGACCGCGTCCGGTTCGGCCGGCACGCCCAGTTCGGCAGGTGGCTCGTCGTCCAGCGAGACGACGGTCGGCTCGTAGTCGAAGCTGCGCGCGAGATCGGCGGCGAAGGCGGCGACGGGCCGCGAGGTCACCGGATGGTACGGGTTCCAGTCGGCGGCCCGGTCGCCGTAGTAGTCGGCGCTGCGGCCCTCCGGCAGCCGGCCGCGCACCCCCGCGGCCACCGTGATCCGCAGCGACCGCGGCCCGCGCGGATCGCCGAACGCGCTCGGTATCTGGCGGTAGTTGACCGGCTGACCGGGGCCCACCCCGCCGCTCTGGGCGACCTTGACGATGCGTTTGGCCAGCTCGTAGACGGCCAGTTCGTAGGCGCTGCGGAACATGCTGAGCTTGATCAGCCCGTACAGGCCCTCGGTGGCGTAGGTGTCGCCCAGCGCGCTGTGGTTGAACTGCAGGCGCTCGGCGGCGCTGGGCAGCCGGTTGGGCGGCACCGGCACCCACAGCGCCGGCACGATCGCCTCGGAGACCCGGTTGCCGCGTGCGCCGTCGGTCAACGCGCGTTGCGCGAAGGCGAACCACTCCTTGCCGCAGTGCACGCTGTCGAAGTACCGCGGCGAGAACAGCGGCACGAACACCCGGCAGGTGGCCAGGGATTCCGCGAGCCGCTCCGACCAGCCCTCGCCGGAGCGGATGTCGCGGTCCATGAAGCCGACCGGCGCGCCCGGCCCGATGTTGGTGAGCGCCAGGACGTGGTCGCACAGGTCCTGGTAGAGCCTGCCCACCCACAGGTCCGGGTCCTGCACATTGGAATCGGGGCGGGGCGTGTGGGCGTAACTCAGAAAGAAATACGGGGCGCGGTCATCGCCCCGCCCCTGTCCCGATACGAGCACGCGCGTCCCCCACCCGGTTCCGGATGTCCACAGTGTAGGAATTATCGACCGTGGCGGGAACTCGGGCGGCCGGAATGCGCAAGCCCCTCACATTCGGCCGGGCCCGGGGCGTCGGTTTTCGGACAGCCAGCGGCCCGCGAAGTCCACGGCCTCCTTCAGCGGAAGGCAGCGGCTGTTCGCGTCGCCCACCGGGCCGCGCCGCACGGACTCGCCGGAGCGTTCGAAAGCGGCGCCGAGCAGCGGGAAATCCGAGTCGTCGAGAACGATGTCGCGGTAAGTGATCCACTGCCCGGCGTCCTCGGTTTTCCCGCCGTCCGCGCCGTCGCTCTCGCGTATCACCACACAACTGTAGTCACGCACCGGAGTATCCGGAATTCGATACTCCGCGAGATGGAAGGCGGTGCACACCCCGAATCCGACGCCGATGAGCAGCACGACCGCCTCGGCGTCGTACAGCCTCGCCAGCGGAGAACGCTCTCCGAGGTGGTCGGTGGGGTCGTGGCCGCCGACGATCGCCTCGGCGTCCCTGCCGAGCGCCGCGAACGACGTCTGCGGGTGGCGGCTGCGCAGCGCGCCGGGCATCGTCCTGAGCGTCTCGGCGAGCCGCCCGACGCGCTCGGACGGCGTCCGCGCGGGGTCGAAGGGGGGCATCGCGGCGCGGTACCGGGCGGCCTCCTGCGGCGTCATGCGCGCGGTGGCCTCCCGGTGGGCCCGCGAGGTGTCCGAGTTGGACTCGGTGAACGCGGGCACGACGACGGTGCCTTCGGGGCCGAGGACGTCGCAGAGCGCGCGCAGGACCGTTTCGGCGGTGGCGTCGGCGCGGCGGGGGTCACCTGGCCCGTCCGGTGCGGGCGCGGGTGCGGCGGGGCGGGACGCGGCGAGGTGGGCGGCGCGGGCG
>JAJSZB010000343.1:0-7733 GCA_050613715.1 Streptomyces sp. IBSBF 3018 | reverse complement strand
GCGCCCCCTCGACGCCGGCGTGACGCCGGGCGCTTCTTTCAGGGGCGCGGGGAACGGCGCGACCAGCCATCCACCGGGCCGGGCTCCGGAGCGAACCGATTTGCCCCTTCGGGCCGGTGGCGACCTGCGGGCTGCAGTGTGGCTGGTGGGGGTACCTCCCGGACGGAGTCTGGGGGAGCAGTTCCCCGCGCCCCTGAAAGAAGCGCCCGGCGTCACGCCGGCGTCGAGGGGGCGCGGCCCTGATGGGCTCAACGCCCAGCGCCGAGGCGGCCAACGGGGTTGGCCCGCATGACGCCGGGCGTCGCGTCACCCCCTATCGGCTCAGTGCCCAGCGTTGTCGCGGCCCGCGTCGTTGCGGTAGACGAGGGCCGTGGCCGCCAGGCCGAGCGTGAAGATGGCCGCGGACCACCAGAACGCCGTGGTGTAGCTGTGCAGCTGCGCGTGCGCCGCGGTGAGGGGCGACCGCGGGCGCCCCTGCGCGTAGTGCGTCGCCGCGCTCGTCGCGATCGTGTTGAGCAGCGCCGTCCCGATCGACCCCCCGATCTGCTGCATCGTGTTGACCGTGGCCGACGCCGCCCCCGCCTCCGCCGCGTCGACGCGGGCCGTCGCCTGGTTCATCGCCGGCGGCAGCACATGCCCGAGGCCCAGCCCCATGACCAGCAGCGGCGGCAGCACCTGCCCCGCGTAGTCGGAACTCAGACCGATCCCGGTCAGCCAGACCATCCCGCCCGCGGCCAGCGCCATGCCGACGGGTACGGCGATCCGCGCGCCGAGCCGCGGCACCGTGAGGTTGACCGCGAGCTGCGCGGACACCATCAGCGCGCCGATCATCGGCAGGAACGCGAGCCCGGTCTCCACCGGGCTGAACCGCAGCGTCGCCTGGAGGTAGTAGGTCAGGAAGAGGAACACGCCGAACATCCCCGACGCCGCCACGATCACCGCGGCCAGCGACGCCGCGCGGTTGCGGTCGCGGACGATGCGCAGCGGCAGCAGCGGGTGCGCCGCCCGCGTCTGCCACGCCCCGAACAGCGCGACCAGCACGACCCCGCCGATCAGGAAGCCCCAGGTCATCGCCGAGGACCAGCCGTGCGAGTCGGCGTTGGACAGGCCGTAGACGACGCAGAACAGGCCGCCCGAGACGAGCACCGTGCCGGGCAGGTCCAGCCGGGCGCCGCGGTCCCGGCCCGAGCGGGCGAGCAGCACGAGGCCGCCGGCGAACGCGAGGACGGCGAAGACCAGGTTCACGTAGAGGGTCCAGCGCCAGCTGAGGTGCTCGGTGAGCAGTCCGCCGAGCAGCAGCCCGATCGCGCCGCCGGTGCCGGCGATCGCGCCGTAGACGCCGAACGCGCGGGCCCGGTCCTTGCCCGCGGCGAACGTCGTGTTCAGCACGGACAGCGCCGCGGGGGCGAGCAGCGCGCCGAACATGCCCTGCAGCGCCCGGCCGCCGATCAGCACGCCGAAGCTGCCGGCCGCGCCGGCCAGCGCGGAGGCGCCGGCGAAGCCGACCACGCCGGTGAGGAAGAGCAGCTTGCGGCCGAGCAGGTCGGACAGCCGGCCGCCGAGCAGCAGCAGGCTGCCGAACGCCAGCGAGTAGGCGGTGACCACCCACTGCCGGTCGCTGTTGGAGAAGCCCAGGTCGTGCTGGGCCGAGGGCAGCGCGATGTTCACGATCGTGGCGTCGAGCACCACCATCAGCTGGGCCAGGCCGACGACCGCGAGCACCCACCAGCGGTGTGCGGGCGGATGGCCGGCGGTGGCGGCCGCGGAAGAGGTCTGGGCGGTGGTGTCCGCGCTCATGGCTGGCGCTCCGTTCCCGTGGGACGACGATGAATTCAATGACTGTTGAATTGATTCCGAGTAGAATTCTGCACGTGTTGAATTCCTGCGTCAACCTCGGACCTGGCGGGCCGCGCGGGGTGGGCGGGCCGGGCGGGCGGACCCAGGACCTCACCGAGGCGGGCGCGGTGGTCGGCGCGCCGCGCGCCCACGCGGACCTCGCGGCCGAGGTCGCGCGCCGGGAGGCCGCGGACGCGCCGCGCTGGGTGTGGGCGGCCACCGACGAGGTGTACCCGTGGCTGCTCGACCGCGGGTCCGGCCGCCCGGCCCGCTGCCACGACGTCAAGCTCGTGGAGTCGCTGCTGCTGGGCCGGGAGGGCCGGCACGGCAGGCCGCGTTCGCTCGGCGCGGCGTGGGCGCGGCTGCACGGCCTGCCGGAGCCCGAGGACGCCCCCGACTCCGGCGCGGACGACCAGCCGGTGCTGTTCGCGGCCGACCGGCGCCATCTGCCGCCGGACACCGATCCGCTCGCCGCGCTGGTGGAGGTGCACGCCGACCAGCAGCGCCGGACGGCGGGCGGCGAGCATCCGGACCGGGTGCGGCTGCTGTGCGCCGCGGAGTCGGCGGGGGCGCTGGCCGCGGTGGAGATGGGCCGCGACGGCCTGCCCTGGAGCGCCTCCGCGCACAACGAGCTGCTGACCGGGCTGCTCGGGCCGCGCCCGGCCGGCGGCGCCCGGCCCGCGCTGCTCGGGGAGCTGGCGCTGCACATTCAGCAGGCGCTGGGCGGCCGGCCGGTCAACCCGGACTCGCCGGCCCAGATGCTGCCCGCCTTCGCCCGCGTCGGGGTGCAGCTGGCCTCCACCCGCTCGTACGAGCTGCGCGGCGTGGACCATCCGGCGGCCGGCCTGCTGCTGCGCTACAAGGAGCTGTCCAGGATCCACGCCGCGCACGGCTGGGCGTGGCGGGAGGCGTGGGTGCGCGACGGCAGGTTCCACCCGGAGTACGTGGTGGGCGGCGTGGTCTCCGGCCGCTGGGCGACGCGCGGCGGCGGCGCGCTGCAGATCCCGCGGCTGCTGCGGGCCGCGGTGGTCGCCGATCCGGGGCACCGGCTGGTGGTCGCGGACGCCGGCCAGCTGGAGCCGCGGGTGCTGGCCGCGATGTCGGCCGACCCCGGGCTGGTCCGCGCGGCGGCGGCCGGCGACGACCTGTACGCGGCGCTGGCGCTCGACGCGTTCCGCGGCGACCGTCCGCGCGCCAAGATCGGCCTGCTGGCGGCGATGTACGGGCAGACCAGCGGCGAGGCGGGGCAGTTGCTCGCGGTGATGCGCCGGCGCTTCCCCGCGGCGCTGGCCCTGGTGGAGTCCGCGGCCCGCACCGGCGAGGCGGGCGGGGTCGTCCGCTCGCAGCTCGGCCGCACCTCCCCCGCGCCCTCCGCCGACCGTTTCCTCGACGAGGGCGCCGACCCCGAGGACGGCGCGTCCACCGACCGCCGCGCGGCCCGCTCCTGGGGGCGCTTCACCCGCAACTTCCTGATCCAGGCGAGCGCGTCGGACTGGGCGCTGGCGATGCTCGCGGCGCTGCGGCGGCGGCTGGCCGCGATCGGTCCCGAGCCGCGACTGGTGTTCTTCCAGCACGACGAGGTGATCGTGCACGCCCCGCAGGAGCTGGCCGAGCCGGTGCGGGCGGCCGTCGAGGCGGCCGGCGACGAGGCCCGCCGCCTGGTCTTCGGCGCCACGCCGGTCCGCTTCCCGCTGCAGACGCACGCGGTGCGCTGCTACGCGGAGGCGAAGTAGCCCTCCCCCGGGCGGTCGCCGCGGCGCAGCCCGGGGACGGCGGCGCCCCTCCCTGGCGGCCGGCAGCCGGTCGGACCGGGCGGTCCCACTCCGGCGGGGGCCCTCCCGGGCGGACCGCGGCCGGTCACACCGGGCGGTCCCACTCCAGCAGCAGGACGGCGATGTCGTCGAGGTGACGGCCGGCGTCCAGCGCCTTGGTGGTGCTGGTGAGGTGGTCCAGCAGGTCCTCGCCGCGGCGGCCGGCGGCGGAGCCGATCAGCGTGAGCAGCCCTTCGATGCCCAGGCGCGCGCGGCCGGGGCCCGCGTGGCCCTCGATCAGCCCGTCGGTGCACAGCAGCAGCGCCCCGGCCTCCGGCAGCGGCAGCTCGGTGGCCTCCCAGCGGACCTCGTCGCCCGCGATGCCCAGCGCCAGGCCGGGCGGCACCCGCAGCTGGCGCACCCCGTCGGCGTCGATCAGGACCGGCGCCTCGTGGCCGGCCAGCACCACCTGGATGGTGCCGGTCCCCGGCGGCAGCGCGAGCAGGGCCAGCGTGGCGAACATCGACGACGCGGTCCGCTCGGCGCCCAGCAGGCGGTCCATCGGGCCGAGCAGGTCCGCCTCGCGGTGGCCGCCGAGGACCAGTGAACGCCAGGCGATGCGCAGGCACACGCCCATCGCCGCGGCGTCCGGGCCGTGCCCGCTGACGTCGCCGATGACGGCGTGCACGGTGCCGTCCGGCGTCTGCACCGCGTCGAGGAAGTCCCCGGCGAGCAGGGCGCCCTCGCGGCTGGGCAGGTAGCAGGAGGTGGAGGTGATCGGGGTGTCGTGCAGCAGCGGCGTGGGCAGCAGGCCGCGTTCCAGCCGGCGGTTCTCCGCCTGCCGCTGCTCGTTGACCCGCAGCTGTGCGGCGGTGCGCTCGGCGTGCTTGCGCTGCACCGCGTAGCGCACCGCCCGGTCCAGCAGCTCGCCGCTGACCGTGCCCTTGACCATGTAGTCCTGCGCGCCCGCCGCCACCGCGTCGACGCCCGCCTTGTCCTCGGCCAGGCCGGTCAGCACGATGACCGCGGCGTCCGGGCAGGCCCGCTGCATCCGGCGGACCGCGGCCATGCCGAAGGCGTCCGGCAGGTGCAAGTCCAGCAGCACGCAGTCCGGGGGCCGTTCGGCCGCCGAGGCGAGCGCCCCGGCCAGCGTCTGGGTCCACTCCAGGTCGGCGTCCAGCCGGGCGTCGGAGAGGTACTCCTCGACCAGCAGCGCGTCGCCCGGGTCGTCCTCGACCAGCAGCAGCCGCGGCGGTCCCGCCGCCGCGTCGGCGGGCGGCCCCTGCCGCGGGAGTCTGGCGGAGACGTCGTCGGTGGTGTCGTCGGCGGTCACGGGCGTGCCGCCTCCACCACGGCGGGAACTGCGGGTTCGGACAGGGTGAAGGTGATCCGCGCGCCCGGGGCGTGGGCGGGGTCGATGCCGATGGTGCCGCCGTGGAACTCCACGACCTTCTTGCACAGGGCCAGCCCGATCCCGTTGCCCGGGTAGGCGTCGCGGGTGTGCAGCCGCTGGAAGATCACGAAGACCCGGTCGGCGAACTCCGGCTCGATGCCGATGCCGTTGTCGGAACAGGCGAAGGCCCAGTGGTCGTCCTCCTGCCACGCCGCCAGGTGGACCCGCAGCGGCCGGTCAGGGGAACGGAACTTGACCGCGTTGGAGAGCATGTTCTGCATCAGCATGCCCAGTTGGGTGGCGTCGCCGCGCAGCACCGGGAGCGGGTCGTGGGTCACCTCGGCGCCGCTCTCGGCTATCGCCAGGCTCAGTGCGTCCTCGGCCCGTTCGAAGACCTCCTCCAGGTCGACCTCCGCGGTCTCGCCGTGCACCCGGCCCACGCGGGAGAAGGCGAGCAGGTCGTTGATGAGGGTCTGCATCCGGTTGGCGCCGTCCACCGCGAAGCCGATGTACTGGCCGGCGCGTTCGTCGAGCTGGTCGGCGTAGCGGCGCTGGAGCAGCTGGCAGAAGCTGGCCACCTTGCGCAGCGGCTCCTGGAGGTCGTGGGAGGCGATGTAGGCGAACTGCTCCAGCTCGGCGTTGGACCGCTGCAGGTCGACGGCCTGGGCGTCCAGGCTCTTGCGGGCCGCGTCGGTGAACCGCAGTTCGCGGGCGAGCCGGGCGCGCATCCGGTCCACGTCGCCGGCCAGCGCGCGCATGTCCGCGGGACCGCTGGGGGTGACCTCGTGGTCGAAGTCGCCCTCGGCGACCTGGCGCAGGTCGTCGGTGAGCCGGGTCAGCGGCCGGGTGACGCCGCGCTGCAGCCCTTCGAAGATCATCACCACCAGCACCAGGACGACCAGGACGATCAGCGAGAAGATCCAGTTGCGCAGCCGGTGCACATGGCCGAGCTCGGCCCGGTCGTGGGCCTGGATCGTCTGCAGGGTGTGCTGCAGCCGGGTGGTGTCGGCCCGGACGGCGTCGAAGTCCTTCTTGCCCTCGTCCGCCCGCTGGGTCGCGACCGCGACGGGACCGCCGGGGGGCGCGGCGGCGATCGGGCGGGCGAACCTGCTCTGCCACGTGTCGGCGGCGGCGAGCGTCCTGTCGAGGTCGACGAGCGCGGCGCGGTCGTGGGCGAGCAGCGTACGGATGCTCGACGCGGCGTCGCGCTGGCGTGCGACGCCGTCGGTGTACGGGTCGAGGAAGGAGGTCTGGCCGGTGAGTCCGTAGCCGCGGACGCCGGTCTCCTGGTCCAGCAGCGCGCTCTCCAGGCGTACCGCCGAGACCAGCGCCGGGGAGCTGACGCCGACCAGGTGGTCGGAGACGTCGGTGGTGCGGCCGAAGACCCAGGCACCGGCGACGGCGAGGGCCACCAGCAGGGCGATCGCGGCGCTCATGCCGGTGGCCAGCCAGCGCCGGGTGGTCCATGCGCCGGGCGTCCAGCGGCCGCGCGGGGGCGGTGCGGGATCGCTCTGCGCCGGCCGCGCTGGGTCGCTCTGCTCCGGGCGCGCTGGGTCGCTCTGCTCCGGCGGCTCGGAGACGGGCTCCACCGCCTCCGGCACGTCATTGCCCGGGACGGCTCCGCTGCCGGTCACGTCGGCTCCTCGAAGGGACACGCCCGCGGGTCCGCGGGGGCGGACCGACGGGTCGAACATGCCACTGGTTTGTGCGGCGCGTCATCGTACCCCGGACGACAACAGGCATTGTCGGGGCGGCCGCCGCCGGGCGATAGGGTGGGCCGGGTGTCCGACCCTCCGTCCTCTCCGCCGTTCCACGACGACCTGCTCACCGAGCTGGCCGAGCGGGCGGTCGACGACATCGCGGCCCTGCTCGCGGCCCGCGTCACCGCGCCCGCCGCAGCCGCCGTGCCCACCGCACCCGCCGCGCCTGCGGCACCGGCGGCTGCCTCCACCGTCTCCACCGCCGTCACGGGCGCCCTGGGCGTGCGCGCGGCGGCCGGCACGAGTGGGACGGGCCCCGCCGCGGAGCCGCTGAAGCGGCTGCGCGTCCTCGCCCACCTGGCGCGCGCCGTGGAGAGCCGCGCCGCACAGGCCGCCGAGCACGCCGCCCGCTCGGGCGCCACATATCCCGAACTCGGCCGCGCCTGGGGGATGACCCGCCAGGGCGCGCGCCGACGCTGGCCGGGCCTGGTCTTCCGCCGGCCGGCCGACCGCCATCCGCTCCCCCTGCGAACCAGGAGCTCCGTCGTGAACAGCCTGCTGCCCCAGCACTCGTACGAGGTCCTGCTCGTGGAGGACGACGAGGCCGACGCACTCCTCGTGGAGGAGGCGCTCAGCGCCAAGGGAACGGTGCGCTCGATCGCCCGCGCCACCGACGGCGTCGCGGCGCTCGAACACCTGCGCTCCCCGGACACCCGTGTGCCCGACCTGATCGTCCTGGACCTCAACATGCCCCGGATGAACGGGCGTGAACTCCTGGCCGTCCTCAAGGACGACCCGGAGCTGTGCCTGATCCCCGTGGTGGTGCTCACCACGTCCGCCACCCCCGACGACGTGACCGCGGCCTACCGCCAGCACGCCAACGCCTACGTCACCAAGCCGGTTAACCTGGACGACTTCCTCCAGGCGGTCCAGGGCATCGACGACTTCTTCCTGGAGACGGCCACGGTGCCCACCAAGGACGAGTGACCGCCGCGGGGGGGGGGGGGGGGGGGGGGGGGGGGGGGGGGGGGGGGGGGGGGGGGGGGGGGGGGG
>JAJSZB010000342.1:0-7599 GCA_050613715.1 Streptomyces sp. IBSBF 3018 | reverse complement strand
CGGCTGCTGGTGGACCGGCACCCGATGCTGCCCACCGTCGGCGACCCCGAGCGCCAGGACCAGCGGACGCCGCCGGCCCCGCCCCGCCCGATGCCCCGAACGCGCCGCCGGCCCGAAGCCGCGCTCGTCGCGCGGCTCCGGGCCGGTCGTCCGCGGGCGTGGCTCACGCCCGCCGGCGGACCCGCGGCTCAGGAACCCGACGCGTTCTGCGCCGCCTTCTGCACGTATTCGTCGGTGTACGTCTTCGACAGGTCGATCGTGTGGCCCTTGATCGCCGGGTCCACGGCGTTCAGCACGCGCAGGACGGTCTGCGGCGCGTCCGCCGGCATCTGGCCGGTCGGGTTGTACATGCCCATCTCGTTGGCGAGCGCCTGGGTGTACTGGTCCTTGCCGGGACCGGAGTAGAAGTCGGCCGGGACCTGCGCGGTGATCTCCGCCGCGGAGTGCGACTCCATCCACTGCAGCGTCTGGTAGATCGCGTTGACCATCTTCTGCACGGTGTCCTTGTGGCTGACGGCCCACGAGGACTTCACCGTCAGCGCGGTCCCCGGGTACGGGCCGCCGAGCGCGGCCTTGGTGCCGGCCAGGGTGCGCATGTCGGCGATGATCGTGCCCTGGTGCTTCTTCAGCATCGTCGAGATCGTCGGCTCGGTGGTGACGCCGGCGTCCACCCGGTTGTGCTGGAACGCCGCCACGAACGTGGCGCCCGCGGCGACCGCCACCAGGTGGGTGTCGGAGACCGCGATGTTGTTGTGCACCGCCAGGTACGTGCCGATGGTGGCGCTGGCCGAACCCAGCGACGTCACACCGATGTTCTTGCCCTTCAGGTCCGCGGGGGACTTGATGGACGGCTCGTTGGCCCGCGCCATCTCGACCATGCCGGGCGCCTGGAGCAGCTGCACCACGGCCTGCGTGTCCTTGCCCTTGGCCTGGAGGTCGAGGTTGTGGTCGTAGAAGCCGATCATGCCCTGGGCCTGGCCCTGGAGGAGGGCGTTGGACACCTGCGGGGTGCCCTGGAGGTTGGCGATCTTGACGTTCAGTCCCTGCTTGGTGAAGAAGCCCATGCGCTGGGCGAGGATCAGCGGGAGGTAACTCTGGTTCGCCTGGTTGGACAGGGCGATCGTCACCGTCGGCAGGGAGCCCGCGCTCGCCGCGTCGCTGGCGTCGGACTTGCTGTCGGAGCAGGCGGTCAGGCTGCCCGTTGCCACGACGGCTGTCGCGGCTGCGAGAACGATCTTCTTTTGCCACATGAGCTGTGTCTTCTCCTCGGAAGCGGGCGCGCCGGCGGCCTGGTCGGGCCGCGTCGCGCGCCGCGGGTCGGTGCGGTGCGATGGAGATGAGGGGGGCGGTTCATCGCCAGGGGTGACACGAGGGAGGTCGCGCGGGGGAACGCGAGCAAGCTCGGGAAGGGGATCGCGAGCAAGTTCGCGAAGGGGATCGCGCGGTACGGCGTCGGGCGAGTCGCCACGTGAGTCGGCTTCACGTGCCTCACACCTCTGTGCCGGACGACTTCTGCGGGCGCGGCTGCCAGCGCAGCAACCGCCGTTCCAGAAGGGTGATCAGCCCCTCGGCGACCAGCGCGAAGACGGCCGTGATGACCAGTCCCGCGTAGACGCCGTCGGGGTCGAAGTTGGCCTGCGCCTGGAAGATCAGCAGCCCGAGGCCCTGCTGGGCCCCGAGCAGTTCGCCCACGATCGCGCCGGTGATGGCGAAGCCGAAGGCCACGTGCAGGCTGGTGGTGATCCAGCTCAGCGCCGAGGGGACCACCACGTGCAGGGTCACCCGGGTGTTCCCGGCGCCGAGGATGCGGGCGTTGGCCAGGAGGTTGCGGTCCACCTCGCGGGCGCCCTGGAACGCGTTGAAGAACACCCCGAAGAAGACCAGCACCGCCGCCAGGGTGACCTTCGAGCCGATGCCGAGGCCGAACCAGATCGCGAACACCGAGCCGAGCAGGATGCGCGGGATCGAGTTCAGCGTCTTGATGAACGGGGCGAGCACGTCGGACAGGAACCGCAGCCGGCCCAGCACGATCCCCAGGACGACGCCGAGCACCACGCCGATGGCGAAGCCGAGCAGCGTCTCCTGGAACGTCACCCACACCTGGTCCCACAGCGGACCCTGTGACGTCCCGTGCCGCGCCCAGTCCCACAGCTTGGAGCAGATGCCGGAGGGCTTGCCCGTGTAGAAGGCGTCGACGGCCCCGGTCGAGGCCATCACCTGCCACAGGCCGACGAACAGCGCGAGCAGGGCCACCCGTACGGCGTTGACCAGGACGCGGCGCCGGGTCCGCGCCCGGCGGGCCTGCTCGGCCCGCAGAGCGCGCGCGTCGCGTTCCGGCGCACCGCCCTTCCCGGAGGACGGGGCGCCGCCGGCCTTCCCGGACGAGGCGCCGTCGCCCAGGGACAGGGCCGCGGTCGGGGAATCGGTGGTCATACGTCCACACCTCGTCCCGCTTCCGCGCCGGACGTCGCGCCACCGGCGCCCGCGCCCGGCCCGGGCTCCGCCACCGCGCCCGGCCCGGTCACCGCACCCGGCCCGGTCACCGCACCCTCCGGCGCGGTCACCGCCCGCCGGTACGCGAGCTGCACCTCGTCGCGCAGCGACTCCCAGATCCGCTCGTGGAGCTTGACGAACTCCGGGGTGTGCCGGATCTCGCGCGGGTTCCTGGGCCGGGGCAGGTCGATGTCGAACGACTCCTTGACGGTGGCCGGCCCGGCGGTCAGCACCACGACCTTGTCGGCGAGCGAGATCGCCTCCTCCAGGTCGTGGGTCACGAACACCACCGACGGGCGGGTCATGTCCCACAGCGAGAGCAGCTCGTCGGACATGATCTGCCGGGTCTGCACGTCCAGGCCCGCGAAGGGCTCGTCCATCAGCAGCACCCGCGGCCGGTTGATCATCGTCTGGGCGAGCGCCACCCGCTTGCGCATCCCGCCGGACAGCTGGTGCGGGTGGTAGCGCTCGAACCCGGTCAGGCCCACCCGGCCCAGCCAGTCGGCCGCCTGGGCCTGCGCCTCCTTGCGGGAGGCGCCGCGGAAGCGGGGCCCGGCCGCGACGTTGGCGATGACGGTCTTCCACGGGAACACCGCGTCGGTCTGGAAGACGAAGCCGACGTCCTTGGTGATGCCGTCCACCGGCACCCCGTCGACCAGGACTTCTCCGGTGTCGGGACGCTCCATGCCTGAGATCAACGAGAGGGTGGTCGATTTTCCGCAGCCGGTCGGGCCCACCACCGCGGTGAACTCGCCGGCCCCGACCGAGAAATTGATGTCCCGCAGAACATCATGATTTCCGCCCTGCGGCGTAGTGAAGGATTTGGTCACGTCGCGCAGCGCGATAGGCGGCGTCGTCGTCGCTTGCCGCGTTGTGACCGGCGCATTGCTGTGCCCATGCTGGGATTCGCTTGTCACGCGAGGGAGGCTGCCAGAAGCCGGGGCAGAGCACCAACCTCTTCGAACAGGGGTCCATTGACTTAAGCGCCCGTCGTGCGCCGGATGCGCCGGTCGTGCGCCCGCCGGTCACCTGGCCTGTCGTCGGTTGTCCCGAGAAGTCGCCGAAAGCATGCTTCTTCCGTCTTCAGCCGGTCGTGCCGGAAGGGTTAGACGCCAATGGTTTTCAGAGGTAACTTCTGCCGATGGCTTTGCGCTCTCCCGACTTACCCTCAGCGACCCGCCTTGCCGACAGGCTCGCATTGCGCATGCTCGTTGATACGTTCCAACCGGAGCTGATGGACCGGCTCCTCGACGACGCCGAACGGCGGGAACGCCGGCGGCGGCTGCTTCCCGCGCAGCTCATGATGTACTTCGTGCTCTCCATGTGGCTCTTCGGGGCGTCCTCCTACGAGGAGGTGCTCGCGAAACTGACCGGTGGGCTGCCCGAGATGTTCCAGCCGGCGGAGGAAGTGGCCAGCGCGGCGGCGATCGCCAGGGCCCGGATGCGGCTGGGGACCGAGCCGCTCAAGGCGCTGTGGGGGCACGTGGCCGCGAAGGCGGCCCGCCGCGAACAGCCGGGCGGGCAGCGGTCGTTCATCTACGAGAGCGTCGCGATGGAAGTGCCGGACACGGCCGCGAACCGGATCGCGTACACGCCCGCACCCGTGTCCACACCCTGCGGCGGGGAGCCGCAGGGCGTGGCGCCGGGCGACGTGCGCAGCACCCCGCACACGCGGCACGAGTCGCCCGGCACCCGCCGCGCCGAGGGCCCGCGCGACGCGCGCCGCACCCTGGACGTCTGGCTGTCCTCGCTCACCGACTGCCGGCAGCGCGTCGCGCCCGTCGCCGCCATCGCGCCCGACCGGGCCAGCGGCGTCGAGGCCGTCGTCGCACAGTGGCCGCACGACGCGTTCGGCGAGCGGACGCTGGTGGTCGGCGACGGGCAGCCGATCTCCGTGGCGCTGTGGTCGGTGCTGGCCGAGGCGGGCGCCGACCAGATCTGGCGGGCGGCCGGCCGGGCGAGAGCGGCGCAGCCGCTGCCGGCCGAACGCCGGCTGCCCGACGGCTCCTTCCTGTCCACGCTCCGGCCGGCCGGCCCCGACGACCGGGGCCCGCGGGGCATCGCCGTGCGGGTGGTGCCGTACGCCGCGGCCCTCCTGGTCACCTCGTTCCTCGACCCCGCGTTCCCGGCCGAGGAGATCACCGCGCGCTACGAAAGGGCCGCGCAGGACCGCGCGGACGGCGTCGGGCACTTCGCCGGACGGATCGCAGGACCGCGGGTGGTGCTGAGATCGAAAAGTCCTGAACTCGTCCGTCAGGAGATATACGCGATGCTGTGTACCTACCACGCAGTAGGACATCTGGTATCTCCCGTACATGTGGGTGCACGCATTTCGGACGGGCTGTCCGCAGCCCGGAACGGGTGGAGTGCCGTCGGGCGGCCTTAAGTCAGTAAGGCAATCCTTTGCTCTCGCGGGCGCGCGTGTGCTGCAATTAGGGCCCCCGGCGAAGGCGTCGAACGCAAGCGGGACGCAAGAGGGTACACGGACCGAGCCTTGTGTACAGAAGCCGGGGTTTCGTCGTGGATGAACCGAATGACCAGGCGTCGTCGCGTCATGCGGCGGCGTTAATGAAGGTTAAGGGTTTAGTTGAATGGAAGACCAGCGGTCCCGTGGAGCCGGACGTCCGATGACGTGCGGAAACCGCCCGCCGCACCACGGGGAGCACGGAGCGACGACATGACAGGCGCGACGGAGCCGGCGAGGGAGCCACGGGGACCGGGGGACGCCGCACCGCGGGGGCGGGGGGCCGCTCTGATCGGGCGTCTGGCTCCCCGGCTGCGGGCCAAGCGCAGGGTGGGCGACTGGCGGTTGCGCAACCGCATGCTGCTCCTCGTCCTGGTCCCGCTGGTCGCGATCATCCCGCTGGGCGGCGTGCGCGTGGTGTCCGAGGTCGGCAGCCTGCGCAACGCCTCGCACATCCAGGGCCAGACGCAGCTGGCCCGGCAGATCTCCACGCTGGTCAGCGCGCTGGACGACGAGCGGGACCTCACCGAGGTCGCCCTCACCGGCTCAGGCACCTCCGGCGACAAGCAGCTGGCCGCGGCGCAGCAGGCCACCAACGCCCAGGTCACGGCGTTCGACGCGGCGCTGCACGAGCACCAGGGCAGCGTCGACGCGCTGCCCGCCGCCGTGCAGCAGCTCGGCGCCCGCGCCGAGGCCCGGCTCGGCGACCTCGCCCCGCTGCGCGCCTCCGCGCAGGGCCTGGCGCCCGGCGCCGGCACCCCGACCTTCAGCGCGTACAGCACGATCGTCGGCGACCTGCTGGACTTCAGCGACCAGCTGGGCGCGGTCAGTTCCGACCACACCTTGATCAGCCTCGTCTCCACACTGGCCTCGATCCAGCAGATCGAGCAGCAGACCTCCAGCGAGCGCGGCTTCATCGCGGACGTGCTGGACCGCGGCGGCTTCACGCTGGAGCTGAAGGAGAACATCGAGGAGGCGCAGTTCGAGACGGCCAACGACGAACTGGCCAACAACGCGCCCACCGCGCTGCTGAACCTGTACCAGTCGACGGTCAGCGGCGACAAGGTCGGCGCCGCCGACGGCACGGTCCAGGCGGTCGCCACCGCGGCGCAGGAGGACACCCCGGTCGCGAGCCTGGGCATCGTCAAGGGCACGGCCTTCAGCCAGCTGACGGACAAACTCGACGCGGTGCGCGTGGTCAAGCGGCAGGCCGTGTCGGACATGAACGCCCGCGCCTCGCACCTGCTGTCGTCGGTGCGGACGCAGCTGTACCAGAACCTGGCGATCATCATCGTCGTGGTCGCGCTGTCCCTGCTCGGCGCCGTGGTGCTGGCCAGGTCCGTGGTGCGGCCGCTGCGCCAGCTGCGGGTCTCCGCGCTGGACGTCGCCGACAACCGGCTGCCGGACGCGGTGCGCCGGCTGCGCGACGTCCAGCCGTCGGACGACGAGGAGCCGGTGCGGGTCGAGCCGATCGAGGTGCAGACGCAGGACGAGGTCGGCCAGGTGGCCCGCGCCTTCGACCGGGTGCACTTCGAGGCGGTGCGGCTGGCCACCGAGCAGGCCCGGATGCGCAGCAACGTCAACGCGATCTTCACCAACCTCTCGCGCCGCAGCGAGAGCCTGGTGCTGCGTCAGCTCCAGCTCATCGACGACCTGGAGAACAGCGAGCAGAACCCCGGCCAGCTGGCCAGTCTCTTCCAGCTCGACCACCTCGCCACCCGCATGCGCCGCAACAACGAGAACCTCCTGGTGCTCGCCGGTGAGGAGCAGAGCCGCCGCTGGAACCAGCCGGTGTCGCTGTTCGACCTGGTCCGCGCCGCCACCGCCGAGGTCGAGCAGTACGAGCGGGTGGTGCTCTACGAACTGCCCGACGTCGCGGTGGCCGGTCACGCCGCCACCGACCTGGTGCACCTGGTGGCCGAACTGGTGGAGAACGCCACCTCGTTCTCGGGACCCGAGACGCAGGTCCTGGTGGGCGCCAAGATGCTCACCTCGGGCGAGGTCGTGCTGGACATCGCGGACGCCGGCATCGGCATCCGCCCCGAGGAGCTGGACCGGATCAACCGCCGGCTCGCCGAGCCGCCGGTGCTCGACGTGGCGACCTCCCGCCGGATGGGCCTGTTCGTGGTCGGCCGGCTGGCCGCCAAGTACGGCATCCAGGTGCGGCTGACGAACACCGGCAGGACCGGCCTGAACGCGCTGGTGCGCATCCCACTGACTTTGCTGCTGCCGGCCAGCGAGCTGGAGGCGGTCGGGGCGCCGGTGTTCGACCAGGCGGCGCTGCGGCCCGGCCCGTACGACACCGGCGAGTTCGCCGCGGTCGGCGGCGGGTACGCGGCCGGGCGCAGCGGCGACCCGCGCTTCGACGAGGCGTACGGCGGGCCGGCCCAGGCGGCCCCGTACGGCGGCCGCGGTTACGAGGAGTCCCCGGGCGGGCGCCACTCCGGTCCGCCCGACAGCGGCTTCCCGTGGTTCCACGAGGAGCAGGAGGGCCAGGGGCCGGGCGCCGGCGACTTCTCGTGGTTCGCGCCGGGCCCCGAGGACGAGGAGGGGGCCTACGGGGCCGAGCCGGGGCAACCCCCGGCCGCGGCGGGGCAGTCCGGGCCGTTCCCCCCGTCCGCACAGCCCGCACGGCCCCCCCC
>JAJSZB010000341.1:0-7618 GCA_050613715.1 Streptomyces sp. IBSBF 3018 | reverse complement strand
GGCGGAGAGTTGGAGCAGTCCCACCCCGGCCGGGGCCCCGGCTCCAGCCCCGACCACGCCGCCGGAGCCCGAGCAGGCGGCCCAGCCGCCCGCCGTCCAGCCGCCCGCCGTCCGACCGGCAGCCGAACCGCCCACCGCCGGTCCGCCGGAGCCGCCCGCGGACCCGCGGGCCGACGACGACGTGCCCACCGGCGGGGACCAGGCGCCGCCCGAGCCGGCGTCCGGACGCCCGCAACCGCCCTTCAGGGACGGCGCGTTGGAGACCGCCGCCACCGAGGCCGAGCCCGAGACCGCTCCAGCGCCCGAGCCCACGCCGACCGCGGTGGAGGCGGAGGCGGAGCAACGCCCTTACCCGGCGCAGCAGTTCAGGACGTCGGCACCGCAACGCCATCCTGCGTCAGCGACACCCCCGGCGCCCGTGCCCCAGCCGGCCACGGACGACGAGCGGCCGCTGACCGACGACGCGGCTGACACCACCGCTGCCGCCGACGGCCCCGCCGACGACACCGCCGCCCGTCTCGCCGTCGCGCCCGACTCCGAACCCGCCCCCCGCGAGGGGAATTCCGCGGGCGAGACCGCGTTCGGGGTCGGAGAGGTGCGGTGGGCACCGGAGTTGCCGCCGGGGTGGGTCCCCGCGCAGGGCGCGCGAGCCGAGGACGTACGGGAGCCGGAGGTGGTGGGCGGCGGTCCGCCGACGTACGGCGCCGAGCCGACCGCGTGGCCGGAGGCCCGACCCGACGCGCTGGACGGGCTGTTGGCCGACACCGTGCTGGACGGCGCGAGTTACGGCACGTGGACGCTGCGCACAGCGTCGATCCGCGGCGACTCCGCGCGCTACCGCGGCCAGCCCCGCCGCGACGCCCTGCTGACCGCCCGCTTCGGCGACGGGGACGACGCGCTGCTGCTGATCGCGGTGGCGAGCGGTGCGCGCGCCGCGGACGACGCGCACCGGGCCGCCCAGGACGCGGTCCGGTGGATCGCCGGGGCGGTCGGCCGCAGCAGGGCCCGGCTCGCGGACGACGTGCGGGCGGCTCGGCGCGGCTCGCTGAAGTCCGGGCTGCACCGGCTGACCGACCGCTGCTACGGCAGGCTGCGGGCCCGGGGCGAGGACCTCGGCCTGGACGAGGGCACCTACACCGCCTCGCTGCGCTGCCTGCTGCTGCCCGCCGACCCCGAGAGCCGCATCCGGCTGTTCTTCGGGGTGGGGGAGGGCGGGCTGTTCCGCATCAGGGACGGCGCGTGGCAGGACCTCGACCTGGCGCCGGACGCGGCCTCCGCGCCGTTCCGGTTCCGGGCCACCGTGGCCCAGCCGGGCGACGCGCTGGTGATGTCCAGCGCGGGCCTCGCCGAACCGCTGCGCGGAGAACCGGAGTTGGGCGCGCACCTGGCCGAGCGCTGGGGCGGCGGCCGGGTCCCGGGCCTGGCCGCGTACCTCGCCGACGCGCAGACCCGGGTGAAGGGTTACGCCGACGACCGCACCGTCGTGACGGTCTGGGACGCCTGAGAGCGCGATACGTCGGAGGAATACCCGCGACCGTCAAGAACTCGTCAGAGCATGACTGGACGCAACCGGCGTGGGCATGCCTATCGGCAGGGAGAAAAGGGGAAGCAGCACACGCGAACGGGGGAAGCACACGGACATCACGGGGTTCCGGTTACGGCACACGGTCGCACAATCCGATCTGCCCGCCGTCGCCGAGACGCGAAAACTGCTACGGGAGTCGCTACGGCGGTGGGGCGTCCCGACACTGACCGACACCGCCGAACTGCTCACGACCGAACTCGTCACCAACGCGCTGCAGCACACGGCGGGCGGCGCGGTCCTCACCGCCACGCTGACAGAGGAGCCGGGCGCGCCCGACGCGCCGCCCAGGAGACCGGTGTCGGCCCGCCTGCGCGTGGAGGTCCACGACTCGCTGGCCCGCCGCCCGAGTCCCGAGACGCCCCACCGCGCGGCAGCCGCCGCCGAGGCCGGCGACCACGGCACCTCGGGCCGCGGCCTGCTGCTCGTCCAGGCCCTCGCCGACGCCTGGGGCGCCCACCCCCGCGGCACCGGCAAGGTCGTCTGGTTCGAACTCCGGGCGAGACTGGCGTAACCGCCCCTGGAACAGCAGCAGTCGCACCGTGGGACGTCGCAGGCCCAAGGAAACGGTCCCGGACCGGCTCCGACCGTCGCAACGGCGGAAACCGGACCCGGGACCGGTCCAGCCCGAAGAACGAAAGGGACGGTCAGCCGAACTGCCGCTCCATCTCGGCGAGTTTGCGCTCCAGCGAGTCCAGCCGCGGCAGCGTCATCGTGTCGTCCTCGGCCGTGAGGTCGACCGTCCGCGCCACCGGAGCCTCAGCGCCCGCAGGCGAACCCGCCTCGTCCCGCACCGGCTGCAACGCCGGAAGCGCCCGCACCGGCAACTCCCCGGCCGGCAGCTCGCCCGGAGCCCCCGCGGGGGTCCCCGCCGCGCCGGCCCCTATGGCAGGCTCCGTCGAGGCCTGCCCCGGCGCCCCGCCTCCGGCCGGCAACTCCACCTGACGCCCGCCGCGCGGGCCCCGCGGCCACGTCCGGTGCTGCCGGGTGAGCGCCTTGATCCGGGCCCGCTCCATCCGGTCGTGGTCACGGCGCCGCGCGTTGTTCTGCTCGCGCTGCCGCTTGTCCTCGCGGACCTCCTCGACCGCCTCGTCCAGCGAGCGCACGCCCTCCAGCAGCATCAGCGACCAGGCCGCGTACGTCTCGCGCGGCGCCCGCAGCCAGCGGACCATGCGGATCTGCGGCAACGGCCTCGGCACCAGGCCCTGTTCGCGCAGCGCCGCCCGGCGGGTCTGCTTCAGCGCGCGGTCGAAGAGCACCGCGGCCGACAGCGACATGCCGGCGAAGAACTGCGGTGCGCCCGCGTGGTCGACGCCGCGCGGCGCGTGCACCCAGTTGAACCAGGCGGCGGCGCCGGCGAAGAGCCACACCAGCATGCGCGAGCCCAGGGCCGCGTCGCCGTGGCTGGCCTCGCGGACCGCGAGCACCGAGCAGAACATGGCCGCGCCGTCGAGGCCGAACGGGACCAGATACTCCCAGCCGCCGGCCAGGTTGAGGTTCTCCCGGCCGAAGCCGACCAGCCCGTGGAAGGAGAGCGCGGCGGCGACCGCGGCGCAGCAGAACAGCAGCACGTACGACGCGCTGCCGTAGATCGCCTCCTTGCGGCGGCGGCGTTCCTCGCTGCGCTCCCAGGAGTCCGTGGCAGCGCTCTCGCCGGACGTGCGGCGGTTGCGGAACACGACGACGCAGGCGGCGAGGACGATCAGGCCGATGACGCCCGAGATCGCCCAGTCCAGCGTTATGTCGTTCAGTCTCATGTGCGGATTCCTCGGGTCGCTTCCGTCGCGCTCGGGCCGCGGGACGGCGTACGACCGACATCATGGCGAAGAGCGCGGCTGTGTGCAGACGTTACGGCACAAGAGCACGCGTACGGATCGCGTAGTCGAACTCCCGTGCCAGACAAGATGAGTTGAGCGAAATCGTAGCGCGGACGATCATCTTGTACGCGCGGGTCGCCGGATCACCGGGCGGCGGCGGGTGCGGGGGCAGCCGGCGCAGGTGTCACCGGGGCTGACGGTGTAGAAGAGGCAACAGGTGAGGCGGTCGCGCACGGTCGCGGACGCGGACTCGGATGCCGATGCGCGCCCGGGTGCCGGTGCGGGCCCGGACCCGGCCGCCGGGTCGGAGGCGGACGCCGGCGCGCACCCGGGCCCGGAGCCGGCCGCCGGGTCGGGCGCCGGGGTGGGTGCCCGGTCGGCGGCGCGGAAGCGGGCTCCCTCCGGGAGGAGGCGGGTCAGCTCGGCGACCGCGCGCCGCTCCTCGCCGAGTAGCCGCGCGATGTACCAAAGCCCCTCGGCGATCTCGTCGGTCGCCTGCCGCCGCAGGGCGTGCGGATGGCGGCGCAGCAGCGGCGCGAAGGCGGCCAGCACCGGGTCCACGTGCTCGGCGAGGGCGGCGCGCAGCTCCTCGCGCAGGGCGGCGGGGCCTGCCACCGTGCGGGCGCCGGGCAGGAGTTCGGCGCCGTCGCCGGGCAGGCAGGCGAACTCCCGTACCCGTACGGTGAAATGACCGTCGGAGGGGTGGAACGCCACGTCGCCGAGGGGGAGTCGGGGCACCCGGCGGTGTAGGAACCACGGCACGGTGAACAGCAGGCAGGCCGGCCACAGATACCGGTGCAGGGCGAGCGCGGCGGCGGCGTCGGGACGCGGGGCGACGCCGTGCGTGCCGCCGATGCGGCGCGCGTCGCCGGCCACGAAGCGGGCGGTCGCCGGACCGCCGCGGGCCAGCTCGGCCGCGGTCAGCCAGCCGCCGCCGGCCGGGGGAGCGGCGTCGGTGATCCGCAGGCCGGGGAAGACCGCGGACAGGCGGGCGTAGGCGTCGCTGGTCGCAGGCATGGTGAGGCTTACCTTAACGATCATCGCCGGGTTTACCCTGGCTCGATACGCCACCCGGGTGACGGTCGTCCGGGCGTCGGGGCAGGGCAGGGCAGGGCAGGGCAGGGCAGGGCACGGCAGGACAGGAGGCGGCGCCGGTGGAGCAGGCCGAGCGGACCGGGCCGGTACGGCAGTCCGTACGCGACCAGGTGCTCGCGGCGCTGCGCGCGGAGATCGCCGCGGGGGAGCTGGCGCCCGGGTCGGTGCACTCGGCGCCGGTGCTGGCGCTGCGGTACGGCGTCTCGGCGACGCCGGTGCGCGAGGCGATGCAGACGCTGGAGCGCGAGGGGGCGGTCGAGGTGCTGCCGAACCGCGGGTTCCGGGTGGCGGTGCGCACCGCGCGGGAGCTGGCGGACCTCGCGGAGGTGCGGGCGCTGCTGGAGGTGCCGGTGGTGGTGTCGCTGGCGCGTACGGTGCCGCCGGCGCGCTGGGCGCAGTTGCGGCCGCTGGCGCAGGCGGGGGTCGTGGCGGCGGCGCGGGGGGACCGGGCGGGGTACGCGGAGGCGGATCGGGCGTTCCACGAGGCGCTGCTCGGGCTCTCCGGGAACGCGCAGCTCGTCGCCGTCGCGGCGGATCTGCACCGGCGGGCGCAGTGGCCGGCGGTCGGCGCTGCGGCGGCTGTTCGCCCGGCCGCGCTCGCCGCTGACGCGGCGCAGCACGGCGCCCTGCTCGACGCTCTCGCAGCGGGCGACGTCCCCCAGGTCGAGCGCCTGGCCCACGCGCACCTGGTCGGCTCCGCCTAGGGTCGACCATCCCGTCCCGCTCGGCGCTGGACGATGCCCCGCCGGGGCGCGGGGAACTGCTCCCCCAGACTCCGTCCGGGAGGTACCCCCACCAGCCCATCCGCGGCGCGAAGGATCGCCACCGGCCCGAAGGGGCAATTGCTGTCGCGGACGGACCACCCGCCGGCGGACGGCTGGTCGCGCAGTTCCCCGCGCCCCTGAGGTGCAGGTCCGGCGCCGGGCTGGCCTGCACGGGGGAAGGTCCCGCGTAGGGGCTAGGCAGGCAGCCAGGTGGGGAGGCCTCCCAGGAGGGTTTTGAGGCGGGCGGCCTCGGCGCGGAGGGGGGCCGCCTCCTCGTCGGGGGAGACCTCCGCGAGAGCGACGAGCGCCGCCGCCGTACCGACCACGTGCCCGAGCGACACACGGATCGCGAGCGACTCCGCGAAGCCGTGCCGCGCCTCCGCGAGATCCCCCTCCGCCGCCGCCAGCCCGGCGAGATGCCGCCACGTGAAGGACGTGAGGAAGGTGTCGCCGTGCGCCACGGCCCCCGCGTGCGCCCTGCGGTACGCCGCCTTCGCCGCCGCCGGGTTCGCCGCGATGTTCTCCGCCACCAGCCCCCGGCGGAAGTCCAGCAGCGGCCGCCCCGGCGACGCCGGCGACAGCAGCGCCGCCGCGCGCCCGTACGCGCTGCTCGCCTCGTCCGCGCGGTCCCGTACCGAGAAGACCGTCGCGCCGTACGCCAGATACCCCCGCTCCGAGGCCGCGGCGCCGCGCTCCTCGTCGGTGTGGGCGAGCGCCTCCGCGGTACGCAGCGCGTCCTCCGCCTCGGCCCACCCGGCCAAGCGGTAGAAGCACCCCTCGATGAGCAGCTCCGCCCGCGTCAGCGCGGCCCCCGGATGCTCCGCGCAGAAGGGCGCGAGCAGCGCCGCCGCCTCGTCCCAGCAGCCGCGGGCCCGCAGCCGCCAGACGTCCGGCACCACGGCCGCGCCGCCCGCGCCGTTCGCCGGACCCCCTGGACCCCCTGAGCCCGCCGGTCCCGCCGCGTCCGCGGAACGCGATGAGTCCGAAGAATCAGACAAGGCCGTCTCCGTCACAGTTCTCCCCCAAGCACGTCGTCGAGCCCGCGTGATGAACAGTGGCGGCAGTCCAGCACGTGCGGGGGCCCCGCGCCAAGGGGTCGGAGATCACTTCTTGTGAACGGGATCACTTTCACGAGCGGACAAGGCGCGGCACACATGTCACCGCGCCGCCGCCCGCCGGCCCGGCCGCGTTCAACCGCCGAGCCCGAATCCGCAGGCCGTGCGCGGCCGTGTGGGGGCCGTCCGTGGCCGTCCGGAGGCCGTGCGGGGATGTCCGCAGACCGTCCGCGGCCGTCCGCGGACCGGTGCGCGCCGGGTCAGCCGCGCACCGCCGGCGCGAGCACCTCCTCGCACCACTGCCGGAACGTGGTCGGCATCGTCGCCCCGGGCGTGCGCGGCGTGTCCGGACCCAGCTCCGCCGCGCGGAACATCTCCAGCGCGGCGTCCGCCATCGCCTCGGACGCGCCGAAGCCGAGCAGTCGCGCGCGGAACGCCTCGTCGGGGGTGCGTTCGAAGCGCACCGGCCGGCCCAGTACCTCGCCGGCGATCCGCGCCATGTCCTCGAAGGACAGGTCCTCGGGGCCGAGCACCGGGACCTCCGCCACACCGGTCCAGGTGTGGTCGAGCAGCAGCCGTGCGGCGACGGCGGCGATGTCCCGGGTGGCGACGGTGGGCAGCTTGCGGTCGCCGGCCATGGGCACGCTGATCACGCCGCGGTCCCTGATCGCCGCGGCCTGGCGCAGCAGGTTGTCCATGAACGTCGGCATGGTCAGCGCGCGGTAGGCGACGCCGGTACGGGCGATCGCGTCGTCCATGGCGAGGGTCGCGGTGATGTTGCCGGCCGGGACGGTCAGCCCGCGGCCGACCGAGGAGATGCCCACCACCCGCTCGACGCCCTGCTCGGCGAACGCGCGCAGCCCGGCCCGGGCGAAACCGGAGTACGCCTCGTCCACGCTGGGCGCGGTCGGGTCCGCCGGCACCAGCCAGAAGACGGTCTGCGCGCCCGCGAACGCCTTGTCGACGACGGCGGCCTCGGAGTGCGAGCCCTGGACCACCTCGGCCTGCTCGCGGACCCGCTCGGGAAGCCGTGAGGGGTCGCGGGCGATCACCCGTACGGCTTCGCCCGGCGTCCCGCCCGGCTCGCCGAGCAGGTGGTCCAGGAGCTGGCGTCCGATCGAGCTGGTGGGTGCGGTGACGACGATCATGGAGATCTCCACGGGGTGCGTAGCGGAACGGTCGGGACGGGCGCGGTGGCCGACCCCAGAAGTAAACTCTACCGTACCGTTTACTTCGAGGCGAAGTTTTCGAGCCGAGGTGAGGTGAGGGGAGAGCAGAGGGGGGAGGGGAGGCGCGGCACCGGGC
>JAJSZB010000340.1:0-7740 GCA_050613715.1 Streptomyces sp. IBSBF 3018 | reverse complement strand
GGGGGTGGGGGGGGGGGGGTGGGGGTGTGGGGGGGGGGGGCCGCCCCCCCCCCCCCCGCGCCCGCCCCCCCCCCCCCGTCCCCTACGCGGGCCCCCGCACCCCCCACGCGGGCCGGGGCGCTCGATCCGGGGGCTGCCCGCCGGTGTGCGGCCCGGCGTCGATGTTTGGCGGCGGGCCCGGCGTGCCAGGTAAGGGCCATGAGCAGCTTGAGCACTGACGGTCCCCGCGCGGTCGCCGCGCCCGCCCTGTCCGACGAGGTCGCCGACGCGCTGGCCAGGCGTGCCCCGGTGGTGGCCCTGGAGTCCACGATCATCGCCCACGGCCTGCCCCGGCCCCGCAACCTCCAGGTGGCGCGCGAGCTGGAGCAGATCGTCCGGGACGCGGGCGCGGTGCCGGCGACCGTGGCGGTGCTGGACGGCGTGCCGCGGGTGGGCCTGGACAAGGACCAGGTCGAACGGGTCGCGCAGGACCCGTCGCTGCGCAAGCTGGGCTTCCGCGATCTCGCGCCCGCGCTCGCGACCGGGGCGAGCGGCGCGACGACGGTGTCCGGCACCGCGTTCCTGGCCGCGCGGGCCGGCATCCGGGTCTTCGGCACCGGTGGCCTCGGCGGGGTGCACCGCGGCTGGACCGAGGTGCAGGACGAGTCCGCCGACCTGTCGCTGCTGGCCAGGACGCGGATCACGGTGGTGTGCGCGGGCGTGAAGTCGATCCTCGACGTGCCGGCGACGCTCCAGCGGCTGGAGACGCTCGGCGTCGGCGTGCTCGGCTACGGCACCGACCGCTTCCCCGGCTTCTACCTCACCGACTCCGGCGAGCCGGTGGACTGGACGGTCCGGGCGCCGGACGAGGTCGCGGCGGTGATGGCCGCGCAGGACGCGCTCGGCGGCCACGAGTCGGCGCTGATCGTGGCCAACCCGGTGGCCCCCGAGCGCCAGCTCGACCCCGAGCTGCACGACCGGGTGCTGGCACAGGCGCTGGCCGCGGCGGACCGCGAGGGCGTCACCGGGCAGGCGATCACACCGTTCCTGCTGGCGTATCTGACCGAGCACACCGACGGCGCGTCCCTGGAGGCCAACCTCGCCGCGGTGCGCGGCAACGTCGCGCTGGCCGGCGCGATCGCCGCGAGCTGGGCGGAACGCTCCCGGTGACGCGGTTCGCCGCGGGCGCCGCCGAGGCTGCCGCCGACACAGCCGGCGCGGAAGCCGACGCAGCACGCACGGAATCCCCGAAGGCCGGTGGGACCGCGGACGCCGTCGCCGGACCGGGCGCGGGCTCCCGGCCGCCGGACCGCCTGCCGCCCGGCTCCGGCCTGCTGGTGGTCGGCGAGGTGGTCACCGACGTGGTGGCCCGCCACCGCGACCCGCTCGCGCCGGCGACCGACACGGCCGCGCGGATCGCGCTGCTGCCGGGCGGCGCGGGTGCGAACGTGGCGTGCTGGGCCGTCACGGCGGCGCGCAGCGCGCACCCCGACGCCGGCGCTACGGGCGGTGCGGGCGGCACGGGCGGCACGGGCGGCACGGGCGATGCATACACCGGCGCGAGCGGTACGCACGCCGGCACCGGCGGTACGTACGCGAGTACGGGCCCGGGAGGGGGTCCGAGCCGGCGGATCGGCGGCGAGGACACCGCGTCCCCGGCGACCGCCGGAGCCGGCGGCGGCCCGCTGACCGTACGGCTGCTGGCCAAGGCCGGCGCGGACACCGTGGACTGGCACCGGGCCGCGTTGCGGCGGGCGGGCGTGGAGCCGGTGCTGCGGGTGGACCCGGACGTGCCGACGGCCGTGGTGATCGCGCTGGTCGACGCCGCCGCGGAACGCACCCTCGTCACCGACTCGGGCGCGGCGCTGCGGCTCGGCCCGCAGGACTGGGACGCGGCGCTGCTGGACGGCGTCGGCCATGTGCACGTCTCCGGCTACCTGTTGTTCTCCGCGCCCGGGCGGGCCCTCGCGGCGGTGGTCGGCGAGGCGGCCCGCGCCCGGGGCGTGCCGATGAGCGTCGACCCGGCGTCCGCGGGCTTCCTGCGCGCCTCGGGCGTGGCGCGCTTCCTGGATGCGGTCGCCGGTGTCGACCTGCTGCTGCCCAACGCGGCGGAGGCCGCGGCGCTGTGCGACCGCCCCGAAGTCCCCGGCGTCGACCTCGACCAGGCCAGGACGGCCGACGACGCCGCGGAGTTGAGCGCGCGGCTGCCGGGCACGACGGTCGTGGTGACGCTCGGCGCGTCCGGTGCGCTGGCGGCGCGCGGCGGCCGTGTCGTCGCCCGCGCACCCGGCCTGCCGGCCGCCGCGGTCGACACCACCGGCGCCGGCGACGCCTTCACCGGGGCCCTGCTCGCCGCCCGCCTCTCCGGCGCTCCGCTGCCGGCCGCCCTGACCGCGGCCTGCGCCACGGCCGCGACCGCCGTCACCGTGGTGGGCGGCAGGCCGGCCGCCGCGCGGCCGGGCGCGGACGACGGCGTGACCGCCCCTGCGTAGCGGGTACGCAGCGGCTCAGCGGGCCGGGTCGTCCCCGCCCCAGGCCGTGAGCAGTAGCCGTACGTGCTCGGTGAGCCGGGCGGGCTCCATCGCGATCCCGGTCTCCAGGACGACGGCGATCACGGGCCCGGTGAGCTGGGCGGCGGCGAGGTCGGCGGCGGGCATCCGGGGGGTGTGCGGGCGGACCCGGTCGAGCACGGCGGCCGTGGCGGCGCCGACGAGTCCGGCGTCGCGGACGAGGTGGCGGACCGCCGTGTCGTGCTGCGCCTCGCCGAGCAGCGCCCGGTAGGCGAGCCCGGCCGGTGAGACGGTGAGGAACGCGGTCAGCGCCGCGAGGTAGGCGGCCAGGTCGTCGGCGGGGCGGGCCCGCGCCTCGGTGGCCAGTTCGCGCTTCGCGTCGTGGACGCTCGCCTCCAGCAGGATCTCCGCCTTGGTGGACCACCAGCGGTAGACGGTCTGCCGCCCCACGCCGGCCCGTTCGGCGATGCCCTTCATCGTCATCGCCGCGTATCCCTGCTCGACGAGCATGTCGTCCACGGCGTGGAGCACGGCGATCCGCGCAGCCTCGCTGCGCGGGCGCCCCGGGGCGGCATGGCTGCTGGCGGTGCGTGGCATGAGGCCATCTTATCAAGACACGCTGCCTCGTTATGCTGCTACCCTCATAACGAGTCACACTGCCTCGATATTGCCGCGACGCGCCCTCGGCCCGCCCGCACCGTGAGAGAGAAGCCCCGTGAACCCGATGAACCTGTTGGACCCGACGGACCCGTTGGACCCGGTGGACCCGGCACCGCACCCGGCGACTCCGGGGAGCCGGGCATGACCGCGCCGAAGACGCCGCCCGACCCGGCGCCGGCGCCCCGTCCCCGCACCGGGCTGACGGACCGCCAGGTCACCCTGGCCTTCCGGGGTCTGCTGGCCGCCCGGCTGCTCGGCGCCCTGGCCGACGGCGTGATGCTCCCCTTCGTCATCCTGTGGGCGCACCGCGACGGCGGGTTGAGCGGGGCCGCGGCCGGCGCGCTGTTCCTGGTCCAGGCGGTCGGCGAGTTCACCGGCGGCCTCGCCGGCGGCGCCCTGGCCGACCGGATCGGCCACCGCCGCATGCTGCTGATCTCCACGACCGGCATGGCCCTCGGCTACGGCAGCCTGTTCCTGGTGCACCACGCGGTCCCGGCCATCGGCGCGTTCCTGCTCGCCGGGCTCTTCGAATCGGCCTTCCACCCGACGATCGCCGCGCTGATCGGCGACCTGCACGCCGACGAGGACCTCCACCACGCCTACGGGCTGACCCGCGTGGTCGCCGGCGTCGGCGGGGTCGTCGGCCCGATCCTGGGGGCCGCGGCCGTCGCCCTCTCGCTGTCGAGCGTGTTCGCCGCGGCGGGGGTGCTGCTGGCCGGTGCGGTGCTCGCGGTGTGCGTCGCCGTCCCGTCCGACCGGGCGATCGGCCCGCAGACCCTTGAGGGGGATGACGAGGAGGAGTCGCTCGGCGCGCTCTCGCAGATCCTGCACGACCGCAGGCTCGCCCTGCTCGTCCTCGGCGGCGGCCTGCTCAGCGTCACCTTCACCTGGTGGGAGGCGGACGGCCTGGTGCTGCTGCGCCGGCTGCACTCCCTGGGCACCACGGCCTACGCGGTCCTCTTCGCCGTCGACGCGGTCGCCACCGTCCTCTTCCAGATCCCGGTCAGCCGGTGGACCCGGCGCCGCGGCACCGCCCGTCTCCTCTTCGCGGGGGCCGCCCTCCAGGGCGTGGGCCTCGCCGTCATGGCCGCGGCCGGACTCGGCTACCCGGTCCTCGTCGCCGCCGTCCTGGTCATGTCCTTCGGGATGATGCTCTCCGGCCCCACCACCTCGGCCTTCGTCAGCCGCCACGCCGCCCCGGGCCGCGGTGCCACGTACCAGGCCGCCCTTTCCACCACGCAGGACATCGGGACGGCGATCGGGCCGGCCTCCGGGCTCGCCCTCGGCCGCACCGGCCCGGCGGCCCTGGTCTGGCTCCTCGCGCTCCCGCTGAGCCTGCTCGCCGGCCTCGCCACGGCCCGCGCCGCGCGACCGGCCCCCGGCGGGGAGGACCCCGACCCGTCCGGTCCCGCACACGACGGGGAAAACAGAAAAACCCCTGCGCAGAGGGGTTTTCCGTTGGTGTCCGAGGGGGGACTTGAACCCCCACGCCCGATAAAGGGCACTAGCACCTCAAGCTAGCGCGTCTGCCATTCCGCCACCCGGACCCGGTGGATGTCACCGCAGCCTGTCGGGGCTGTGGCGACCGGGTAAACCATAGCAAAGATCGGGCGTCGGCGATCACCGGCCGGCGGCCGTCCCTTGGGCCGCGCGGGGGTCGCGGGGGAGGATGGGAGGGTCGCGGGAGACCCTTCGCGCAAGCAGCGGGGAAAACAGGAGGAACCAAGGTGAGCGAGTCGACGAGCGGGACGGTCCCCGGCCGGGGCGAGGGCACGGCCGCAGGCACGGCCACGAACGCGGGCGCGGCCGCGGGCGACACCACGCGCAGCGGCCAGGACGAGGTCGTGGAGCTGTGCAGCGAGCTGATCCGGATCGACACCAGCAACTACGGCGACCACTCCGGCCCCGGCGAGCGCGCCGCCGCCGAGTACGTCGCGGCCAAGCTCGCCGAGGTGGGCCTCGAACCGCAGATCTTCGAGTCGCACTCCGGCCGCGCCTCGACCGTCGCGCGCATCGAGGGCACCGACCCCTCGCGCCCGGCGCTGCTCATCCACGGCCACCTCGACGTGGTGCCGGCCAACGCCGACGACTGGACCCGCGACCCCTTCGGCGGCGAGGTCGCCGACGGCTGTGTGTGGGGCCGCGGCGCGGTCGACATGAAGGACATGGACGCCATGACCCTCGCGGTGGTCCGCGACCGGCTGCGCAGCGGCCGCAAGCCGCCGCGCGACATCGTGCTCGCCTTCGTCGCCGACGAGGAGGCCGGCGGCGTCTACGGCGCCCGGCACCTGGTCGACAACCACGCCGACCTCTTCGAGGGCGTCACCGAGGGGATCGGCGAGGTCGGCGGCTTCTCCTTCACGGTCGACGAGAACCGGCGGCTGTACCTGATCGAGACCGCGCAGAAGGGCATGCACTGGATGCGGCTCACCGTGGACGGCACCGCGGGACACGGCTCGATGACCAACAAGGACAACGCGATCACCGAGCTGTGCGAGGCGGTGGCCCGGCTCGGCCGGCACGAGTTCCCGGTCCGCGTCACCCCCTCGGTGCGCGGGTTCCTGGACGAGCTGTCCGACGCCTTCGGCGTCGAGCTGGACCCCGGGGACATGGAGACCACGCTCGCCCGGCTCGGCGGCGTCGCCCGCATGATCGGCACCACGCTGCGCAACACCGCCGCCCCCACCATGCTCGGCGCCGGCTACAAGGTGAACGTGATCCCCGGCCAGGCCACCGCGCACGTCGACGGCCGCTTCCTGCCCGGCTACGAGGAGGAGTTCCTCGCCGACCTCGACCGGGTGCTCGGCCCGCGGGTCAAGCGCGAGACGCTGCACTCGGACAAGGCGCTGGAGACGAGCTTCGACGGCTCGCTGGTGGAGGCGATGCGCTCGGCGCTCAAGGCCGAGGACCCGATCGCGCACGCCGTGCCGTACATGCTTTCCGGCGGCACCGACGCCAAGTCCTTCGACGACCTGGGCATCCGCTGCTTCGGCTTCGCGCCGCTGCAGCTGCCGCCCGAGCTGGACTTCGCCGGGATGTTCCACGGCGTGGACGAGCGCGTGCCGGTGGACGGGCTGAAGTTCGGCGTCCGGGTGCTCGACCACTTCATCGACAACGCCTGAGCCGCTGCGCCCTCCGGTCCGGCCCGGGCGCCCCGACCGGGCGGGCCGGCTCGACGGGCCCGGCCGACCCGATCGGGTGACTCGTCTGACCGCCCGTTCGGTGCTTCGCCGGTACGGGTGAATGATCGACTGCGTTCGTAGCCCTTCCCCCATGGCGTCGTTACGACGGGTGTGGTCCGCGGCTGGGACCACACCTGTCCCATGAGGAGGAAGAAATGATCAAGAAGGTCGCCGCCGTCGCGGCTGCCACCGGCGGTCTCGTGCTCGCGGGCGCCGGCATCGCCGCGGCCGACTCCGGCGCGCAGGGCGCTGCCGTCCAGTCCCCGGGCGTGCTGTCGGGCAACGTGGTCCAGGTCCCCGTGCACATCCCGGTGAACGTGTGCGGCAACACCGTGAACGTGATCGGCCTGCTCAACCCCGCTTTCGGCAACACCTGCGTCAACGCGTCGTCGTAATCCCCGCCGGCCGTGGAACGGCCGGGCCGGGACGGCCCCGGGCGCAGAGCCGCGCCCCGGGGCCGCTCGCCGTTTTTCCGGGGGACCGGCGCACAGGGTCGGCGGGCGCCCCGGTCGGATCGAAAGCAGGGACAACATGCGACAGGTCACGAAGAAGGGCCTGCTCACCGTGGTGGCGACGGGCGGAGTCCTCGCCGCCGCCGGCGGTGTCGCCCACGCGGACGCCGGCGCATCCGGCGCGGCCGTGGGCTCGCCGGGCGTCGGCTCGGGCAACGCGGTCCAGGTGCCGGTGCACGTGCCGGTGAACGCGTGCGGCAACACGATCGACGTCGTGGGCTTGCTGAACCCGGTGTTCGGCAACTCCTGTGCGAACACGTCGACGTCGCCCTCGGGCGGCCACGAAGGCGGCCACCCGGGCACGCCGGGCAATCCCGGTACACCTGGCAATCCGGGGACGCCGGGGACTCCCGGAACCCCGGGCAACCCCGGAACTCCCGGCACGCCTGGTACTCCCGGCAACCCCGGTACGCCCGGGACCCCTGGGACGCCGGGCACTCCTGGCAACCCGGGTACGCCCGGGACCCCCGGCACTCCTGGTAACCCGGGCACTCCCGGCAACCCCGGGACCCCCAGCATCCCCGGAACGCCCGGCACCCCCGGCGGCGGGACACCCGTGACGCACCCGGTCACCCCGGCGAGCCACGCGACCCGGACCGCGAACACCCCCGTCGCGGACGCCTCGACCGCCACCCTCGCCCATACCGGCGCGGACGGGATCGGCCTGGCCGCCGCGGCCTCCGGCGTCCTGCTGCTCGGAGGTACGGTGCTCTACCGCCGCGCGAGCGCGGCCCGGCGCTGACGGGACGTCCGGCACAAACGGTCGGCACAGCGCCCGGCACGGCGTCCGGCACAACGCCCGGCACGGCGTCCGGCGCACGCCTGACGCGACGGTGGGGGCGGGGGGGCCCCCCCGGCCCCCCCCGGTGAGCGCCACCACACCCAGTGGCCCCAACC
>JAJSZB010000033.1:0-47529 GCA_050613715.1 Streptomyces sp. IBSBF 3018 | reverse complement strand
CGCCCACCCCCCTGAAACCCCGCGGCCGCGAACGCTGACCTGCGTCCGGAGTCCCTCCGTGAGGGCCTCCGGAGTTCCCAGGTGTGATCGGCTGTGACCTGCTGTGCCAGGACCGATGCTGACCCGATGCTGACTTTTCTGATGGTTCGTCAGGTAGGGATGGCGACCGCCTGGTGATTCGGTGCGCGATTGGTTACGTTGCCCTCACCTCGTCCGATTCCTGCAGGGAAGTGGCAGCCGTGCGGCAACAGCGGAAGACGTTCCGGGCGATCGAGGTCGGCGACGGTGGGGACGGGCGGTGGGCCGCCTACGCCCGGGGTCTGTGGCCGGAGATGGCGGGTCTGCTGACCGAGGAGGGCAGGACCGCGCGGGGCGCGGACCGGGTTCGGGCGCTCTTCGGTGCGCACATGCCGGAACTGGTCCCGGTTCTGGACCGGTTGGCCGGTGGACTCGACCGGCCGGAGGCGGAAGCCTTCCTCACCCACGCGGCGCTGCGGCCGTTCACCCAGGCCTGCACCCAGATCGGCCGGAACGGCACGCTGCTGCGCAACTACGACCTACGGCCCGATCAGTGCGAGGGGACCATCGTCTCGTCCTGCTTCCTGCGCCCCGTGATCGGCATGCAGGACATGCTGTGGGGCATGCTGGACGGGATGAACGACGCCGGCCTCGCGGTCTCGCTCACCTGGGGTGGACGTTCCGCCTACGGACGCGGCTTCGCCGTCCTCATCGTGGTGCGCTACCTGCTGGAGACGTGCGACACCGTCGACGAGGCGGTCCGCAGGCTGCGGTCCCTGCCCGTCGCCGTCCCCCAGAACCTCACCCTTGTCGATGCGGCGAAGGCGGTGACGGTGTTCGTGGGGCCGGACATGTCACCGACGACGGCGCCGGACGCCTGCGCCGCCAACCACCAGCACCTTCCGGTGACCGACGAGCAGGAGCGGGCCCTGCGGACACAGGAGCGGCTACGGGCCGTTCGCGCCGCGGGCACGGACGTGGCGGCGATGCTGAAGCCACCGCTGTACCGACCCGTCGACGAGCAGGGGTCGAGGACGCTCTACACGGCCCACTACCGGCCCGCCGAGGGCCGCGTCACCTACTACTGGCCCGGCGAGTCCTGGCAGCAGTCCTTCGCCGACTTCACCTCCGGAGCCCGCACCGTGACCCTGGGCCCGGTCGGCTGAGAGGCGTCCCCGGCTCCCGGCGTCAGCCCGCGGGGAAGTAGTGGCCGTTGTCCATGTCGGCGAGCAGGCCGGGCCGGACGGGTTCCCAGCCGAGGGTTCGGCGGGTGATGAGGGCGGACGCCGGGTAGCTCTGCGTGACGATGTTCGTGAGGAATCCGAAGTACCCCGGCGTCATCAGGGCATCGTCGGGAACGCTCACGGCGGGCAGGCCCAGACGGCCGGCGATGGCCTCGGCGATCTCGCGGAACGGGATGGCCCCGTCGCCCACCGCGTGCCAGTACCTGCCGGCCGGCCCCTTCTCCAGCGCCAGGCGGAACAAGGTGGCGGCGTCGCGGACGTGCACGGCGTTCCACAGGTTCGCGCCGTTGCCGTGGTAGCCGGCGAACCCCTTCTCCTTCGCGAGCGCGATCAGCGTGGGGAGGAAGCCGGCCCGGTCGGTCGTGCTGTGCGCGATGTTGGCGATCCGCACGACCGACGACCGCACACCCCGCTCGGCGAGGTCGACCACCGCCCTTTCCACGACGTTGCGGATCCGCAGGGTGCCCCGGTGCTCCTCGCCGGCCGGGAGCGCCGGGTCCTCCTCGGTGGCCGGCCGGCCCGGGTGCTGCCCGGGCGAGCCGATGCTCCCGGCCGTGACCAGCGGCTTTCCGGTTCCCGCCAGTGCCTCGCCGTACGCGAGCACGATCGGGAGCTCCGCAGCGGCCACGGCGTCCATCCCGCCGGAGGGCAGCAGATCCTGCCGGTGGGCCACGTGGACGACGCCGTCGGAATCCGCGGCGGCCTCCTTGAGCCCGTCGAGATCCTGGAGGTCCCCGCGGCGCACCTTCGCGCCGAGCGCGGACAGGGCCGCCGCTGCGGCGTCCGACCGGGCCAGGCCGGTGACCTCGTGCCCGGCGGCGACGAGCTCGGAGACGATGTACGGACCGGAATGGCCGGTCCCTCCGGCGACGAATACGCGCATCTGACTGTCCTTGTGAAAGTGGGTGCGGGTTTTTTCCCGCGCCGAAAGTGAAACCGGCGTGATACGGCACGAAAAGGGACGGCAGGGGGGTGCTCAGCCGAGAAGGGTGATTCCGAGCGAGAAATCGGTGTGCCCGACGGAGTGGCTCACGAGGCCCATCTCCAGCAGGCCGACGTTCTCCAGCGCCCGCGCCATGGACAGTGCCCCGGTGTCCCAGGGGCGCAGCCCCAGGCTTTCGACGAACGCCGCCACGCGCGCCTTCGCCTGCGCGTCGTCGCCGGCGATGAACACGTCCAGCGGACGGTCCCCGGCCGAACCGGCCGCCAGGACGTGCGAGAACAGCGTGTTGAACGCCTTGACGACATGTGCGTCGCCGGGGGCCGCCGCGGCGATCTCCTGTGCGCCGGAACTGTCGTCGGGGACGACGAAGCCCTGCAGATCGGGGGCCACGGGGTTGGTGATGTCGACGACGACCTTGCCGCGCAGCGCGTCCCCGTACTCCCTCACCACCGCCGCGGCACTCGCGTACGGCACGGCGAGGACGACGATGTCCCCTGTGGGAGCGGTGCCGCCGGCACTGCCGCCAGCACTGCCGGCACTGCCGGCGCCGGCAGTTCCGGAGGTGACCGCCGTCCCGACCGTCGCGCCGTCGAGCGCCGCGGCCAGTTCCTCGGCCCTGGCCGGGTCCCGGCCGATGATCTCGACCGTGTTGCCGCCCGCGAGCGCCCTGGCGGCCAGGGCGCGGGCCATGCTTCCCAGTCCGACGATGCTGATGCTGCTCATCGTTGTTCCTTCTTTCCGGGCCTCGACCCGATGTCTCTTTCCGGCGTGGAATTCTGGACGAATTCATTTCGGGCATCCCGAAACGCCTGCATTCAGACTGCCATCGGGTCCGATCGGGTGTCCAAGACCTCTTTCGGACGCGGTGATACCCTGAAAGCATCACCAGCCGGGAGGCGCCATGGATCTGGACCTGCGCAAATTGCGCTACTTCGTCGCCGTGGCCGACCAGTTGCACTTCGGCCGCGCCGCCGACGAGCTCCACATCGCCCAGCCGGTGCTCAGCCGGCAGATCCGTGCGCTCGAACAGGATCTCGGCGCCTCGCTGTTCACCAGGGACCGCCACGGCGTGGAGCTGACGGCCGCGGGCCGGCAACTGCTGGCCGACGCCGGGCCGCTGCTCGCCGCGACCCACGCGGCCCGCCGCCGGGTGTCCGCGGCCGCCGGCGGCAAGCGGCGGCTGATGGTCGGCTTCCGGGCCGGCGTCGCGGTCACCCCGGCGGCCCGTGCGTTCGAGGACCGGCACCCGGACGTGGTCGTGGACGTGCAGCGGATCGAAGGGGACGACCAGGCCGCGATGCTGCTCGACGGCCGGATCGACGTCGGCTACGTGCGGCCGCCCATCGACGAGACCGGCCTGCGCGTCACCCCGCTGTACACCGAGCCGCGGGTGGCGGTACTGCCCGCCGGGCACCGGCTGGCCGGCAAGGAGGAGATCACCGAGGCCGATCTGGCCGGCGAGTCACTGCTCTGGCAGGGCGACCCGAGCACGCAGCCCACCAGGCGCCCGCTCCCCAACGCCGGATACCCGGTGCGCGGGGTGGACGAGACGCTGGAACACGTCGCGGCCGGGCGGGGCATCTCCTTCCTGGCCCGTTCGGCGTCCGTGTTCTACTCGCATCCGGACATCGTCTACGTGCCCGTCCCGGACCTGGCGGCCGACCAGGTGTGCCTCGCCGTGGCGGCGTCCCACACCTCGCCGACCGTGGACGACTTCGTCGCCGCGGCCCTCTCGACGGCCGAGATCACCGCGGAATGCGGGAACTACGAGATGTGGCAGCGCCAGAGCGGCGTCGTCGGGCCGGGCTGACCGGGAGCGGGAGCGGGAGCCGGAGCCAAAGCGGGAGCCGGGACCGGAAACCGGGCGAGGGCCCGGGCCAGGGGACCGGGGGGCCGGGGGACCGCGAGGACTGTGGGCGTCGCCGCGGACTCAGCGCGGGGTGCGGACGGCGAGCAGCGCGACGTCGTCGTGGCCGGTCGGCCGGGCGCGTTGCAGCAGCTGGTCGGTGAACGACGTGAGCGGGCGGTGCGCGAGCGCCGCGGCGTGCTGCCGAAGGCGCTCCATGCCGTCGTCCAGGGAGGTGCCCGGGGCCTCGACGAGACCGTCGGTGTACAGGACCAGGGTGGAACCCCGCGGGAGCTGCGCGACGGCGTCGAGGCGGGTGGTGTGCTGCCGCAGGCCGGTGCCGAGCAGGAGGCCGTGTCCGTCGGTGAGGTAGTCCGCCAGGCCGTCCCGGGTGACCAGCAGCGGCGGGGGGTGGCCGGCGTTCGTCCACGTGAGCTCCCATGTGCCGTCGGCGCTCTGGGCCAGACGGGCGAAGACCAGCGTGGCCATGGTGACGTCGGTGAGGGGCTGGATCGCCTCGTCCAGGTGCGCCACGACCCGGCCGGCGGGATGCTGCTGGGACCAGGCGTAGGCGCGCAGGATGTTCCGCATCTGGGCCATGCCCGCGGCCGCCTCCAGGTCGTGCCCGACGACGTCCCCGATGGCCAGCGCTATCGCGCCGTCCGGCAGGGTGAAGGCGTCGTACCAGTCCCCGCCGACCTGCGAGGCGTCGGGCGCCGGCAGGTAGCGGACGGTCATCTCCAGCCCCCGCACCTGGGGCATCTGCGGCAGCAGGTACTTCTGCATGGTCTCCGCCACCGCGCGCTGGCGCTGGTAGAGCCGGGCGTTGTCCAGCGCCAGCGCGGCGCGGCGGCCGATGTCCTCGAACAGCGGGATGTCGGGGTCCGTGTAGTCGCCCGGCGTCGTGGACCGGCCCAGGGTGAGGGCGCCCAGGACGTCACGCGCGCCGCGCAGCGGCACGATGGCCGCCGAGTGGATGCCGGTGGCCTCGAACAGCCTGCGCTGTTCCACCGCGATCCCCGAGTCGGGGGCGACCTGGTAGGTCTCGGGCCCGGCCAGCGTGGACGCGACCCCGCGCAACGCCCGCGACAAGGGCATCGGCGACTCCTCCGGGACCGGCGGCATCGGCCCCTCCAGGTCGGTACGGTGCTCCAGCGCGGTCCCGTCGGCCCGCACCACGGCCTTGCGCCACACCTCGTCCCGCTCCACGATCAGGTCGACCACCACCCAGTCCGCGAGCCTCGGCAGGAGCAGATCCGTCAGCCGCCGCACGGCCTCGTCGGCATCCAGGGTGGAGGTCAGCCGCGTGGTGGTCTCGGCCAGCAGGGCCAGCCGCTCCACCTCCGTCAGCGGCACGGCGGGGCGGCCGGCCGTCCGTCCCGCCGGCGGCGAGGGATTGGGGGCGTGGAAGACCACGAGCGTGCCGCTCTCCCGGCCGCCGAGCTCGTAGGGCGTGATCAACCACGCGACGGGGAAGACGGAGCCGTCGCCGTGCGCGAAGAACTCCTGGTCGCCCTGGGCCGTCCGGCCGCTGTGGAACGCCTGGCGCATCCCGCACTGCGCCGCGGCCAGCGGCTGACCGTGCGCCCCGCGGTGCAGCAGTTCGTGGGCGTCCTGCCCGAGCACGTCCGCCGCGCTCCTGCCCAGCAGACGCAGCGCCGCGCCGTTGACCGCGAGGACCCGGCCCGCCTTGTCCACCACGTAGGCGCCGGCACCGATGAACTCCAGCGCGTCCGCCGCCGGACCCGGCGTCGCGTCCACGGCCCGCACGGGGTCCTCCCCGTGTCCCTGCTCCGGCACCGGCGCCACCTCCTTCGAGTTCGAGCCGCACGCTCCCTCGTCGGATCCTCCCGCAATCCGCCGCGTCGTGCGCACCACGCCTGCCCCGGCGGGCCCGGTCGATCCCTGGTCCGTGTGCTCCGTCACCGGCGCGGTGCCGCCGGGGCGGCCCGCCGTGTCGACGCGGCGGCAGTGTACGCGCGGCCCGGCAACGGCGGAGAAGTTCTTCGGCGACCGCCTCGTCACGATGAGCGGCATGAACGGACGACCGGCTCCAGGAGCCTTCGCCACCGCCGCGAGCACCGTCTGCTGAACGCAGAACCGGCCGCCGGGACGGCCGGGACCCTCGCTCGCGCGCACCGCCGCTCCGGGAGGCGCAGGACCGACACCAGCGGGCTCGCACCTGCTCCGACGGAAGAGGTACCGACATGGCAGCACCGACCGTGCAGGCCGCGCCGCCGATCAAGGCGAGGCGCGGGTTGTGGGGACGCCAGCTCGACCGTTATCCGGGGAACGGCGCCCGGGCGCTCTACCTGGGCATCATCGTGGTGAGCACGGTCACGCTGTACTACGAGCTCTTCGTGCAGAACGCGGTGTCGACGCAGATCATCGCGAAGCTGCACATGTCCATGGCGTACTTCGTCGCCGTGATCGTGGTCGGTTACGGTCTCGGCGCGGTGGGATCGGTCGTCGCCGGGCTCGCGGACCGCTGGGGGCGCGCGAACCTGGTGGTCTACGGACTGGGGCTGACCGGCGGGCTGGTGCTGTTCGGGCTGCCGAACGCGCACACCAAGCTGGCGTACCTGATCCTGTTCGGCCTGGTCAGCATCGTCGAAGGCGCCGTCCTGGTGGCCAGTCCCGCGCTGGTGCGGGACTTCTCGCCGCAGGTCGGCCGGGCCTCCGCGATGGGCCTGTGGACGCTGGGCCCGGTGGTCGGCTCACTGCTGGTGACCGAGGTCTCCAGCAACACCCTCACCTCGCACCCCGACTGGCAGTACCAGTTCCGGTTCTGCGGCGTCGTGGGTCTGGCGGTGTTCGTGATCGCGTTCTTCGGCCTGCGGGAACTGGCGCCGCGGCTGCGCGACCAGCTGATGGTCAGCCTGCGGGACCAGGCCGTGGTCGAGGCGCGGGCCCGCGGTGTCGACCCGGACCGGGGCGCGGACGGCCGGTGGCGGCAGGTGCTGCGGATCGACGTGATCGGATCGGCGTTCGGGATCGGCGCCTTCCTGCTGTTCTTCTACATGGCGGTCGGCCTGTTCGTGGTCTTCTACACCACGACGTTCGGCTACAGCCTGGCCCGCGCCAACGCCCTGGGCAACTGGTACTGGGGTCTGCAGGCCGTCGCCCTGGTCATCGCCGGTGTGGTGTCCGACCGGCTGCGCGTACGCAAGCCGTTCATGGTGGTGGGCGCGGCCGTCAGCGCCGTCGGCGTGGCCCTGTTCGCCCGGGCCACCACGCACGCCGACACCGGCTACTACCACTTCGCGTGGATCATCGCGCTCATCTCGGTCGGCAGCGCGATCGCCCTCTCGGCGTGGATGGCGGCGTTCACCGAGACCGTGGAGAAGCACAGTCCCGCCGCCACCGCCGCCGGCCTGGCGATCTGGGGCGCGATGCTGCGCGTCATCGTCGTGGCGACGCTGGGCTCGGTGACCCTCGCGATTCCCGCCGCCGCAACCCTGGTGGACCACGGACCGGAGGTCAGGGCCGCGGTGGCGGGCCAGGACCCGAGCCTGAGCGCGTCGCAGAACGCGATCGTCAAGGCGGTGGCCGCGGACCCGGGCATCGCGGTCAAGGCGCGGACGCTGGCCGCCCGTGACTCCTCGCAGATCGCGACCGCCGCGCGGCTCACGCCGGCCGTCTCCGCGGCCCTGATCGCGCACCCGAACGACCCGACGGCGCAGGTCACGGCGCTCAGCCAGATCTCCGGCAAACCCGTCGGCGAGATCGCCCGGGTGATGACGCTCAGCACGCGCTACCAGGCGCAGCTCGCCACCGCCGCCACCCTCGACCCGGCCACCCAGACCGCGCTGGCCACCGGCGCCACCGACCAGGCCACCCTGGGCAAGGCCGTCGGCGAGATAGCGGCCGGGCTGCACGTCCCCGTCGCCACGGCGACCGCGGACCTGCAAGCCCTGGCCAAGGTCCCGCCGGCCGACCTGATTCTGCTGCGCACCGACGGTCCCGCGCTGCAACAGGCACGCGCGAAACTCACCGCGCTGGCCGAGGTCCCGCCGGCCGACCTGACGTTCCTCAACACCTACGGCCGCGGCCTGCAGGACCCCGCGGTGGCCTCCGCGCTGGCCCACCTGCAGAAGGAGGCACCGGCGGTGCAGAAGGCGGCCGAGGACGGCCCGGCGCAGTGGAAGCGCTGGTGGTGGCTCTGCTTCATCGGCCAACTGGTCTTCCTGCCGTCCATCTGGCTGCTCACCGGACGCTGGAGCCCCGCCAGGGCCCGCGCCGACGCCGCCGCGCACAACAGCGCGGTCGCCCGCGAACTCGCGGCCCTGGCGGCCGAACGGGCGGGCGGCCGGCAGGCCGGTTGAGCCACCGGCGTCCCGGTGACCCCGTGCGTCGTCACGACGACCGCCCGCCTCCGGCCAGGTCCGCGAGGCGGGCGCGCACGCGGTCGGCGTCCGGCCGCATGCCGAGGCGCCGGTAGATCTCCAGCGCCTGGCGCAGGCGGCCGGCACCGCGGACGGCGTCACCGGCGGCGAGGTGGCACTCGGCGATGCCTTCGAGGGAGACGGCCTCGTCGTCGTGCTTGCTCAGCTCGCGGTGGACGGCCAGGGCCTGGCGGTGCAGCGCGAGCGCTCCGGAGCGGTCGCCCATGGCGAGGAGCAGCGTGCCGTAGTGGTTGAGCGCCCATGCCTCGTCGCCGCGGTGGCCCAGGTCGCGGTAGAGCCGGAGGGCCTGGTCGAGCGCGTCGGCAGCGCCGGAGTGGTCGCCGGCCAGCCGCCGCACCACACCGGACTCGGCCAGGGCGAGGGCCTGGCCGTGGCGGTGGCCGAGGTCGCGGTAGAGCCGGAGGGCCTGGTCGAGGGCGTCGGCCGCGCCGGCGAAGTCGCCCGTCAGCCGCCGCACCGCGCCCAGGTCGGTCAGGGCGGTCGCCTGACCCTGGCGGTTGCCGAGCTCGCGGTTGAGGTCCAGGGCGCGGGAGAGGGCGTCGGCGGCCGCGGCGAGATCCCCGACGAAGGAGTGCACGCGCCCCAGCTCCGACAGGGCGGTGGCCTGACCCTGCCGGTTGCCGAGTTCGCCGTAGACCTGGAGGGCCTGCGCGAGCGCCTCGCCCGCGCCGGTGAACTCGCCCGTCAGGTACCGCACCCGCCCCAACTCGGCGAACACGGTGGCCTGTCCGTGCCGGTTGCCCAGATCGCGGTAGACCTGGAGGGCCTGCGCGAGCGCCTCGGCCGCGCCGACGTAGTCGCCGGTCAGGTGCTGCACGCGCACGAGCTCCACCAACGCGCCCGCCCGGCCCAGGGGTTCGTCCACCTCGCGGTGCAGCCGCAGCGCCAGGCCGAGGGCCTCGGCCGCGCCGGAGGCGTCCCCGGTCAGGCGTCGTACGCGGCCGAGGTCGGTCAGCGCACCGGCCCGGCCGCGGCGGTCGCCGAGGTGCCCTGCGGCCGTCTCGTGCACGGTCAGCGCGCGGCCCCACGGCCCGTCCGTCACCATGATCTGGGCCAGCCCCGCGGCCAGCGCCACGGTGTGCGCGCCCATGCCACGGCTGTGCGCCTGCTCGAAGGCGGCCTCCAGGCCGGCGCGCTCGGCGCGCAGCCAGTCCCGCGCGCTCTGCTCGTCCGGCAGGGCGGGCGCGTGGCGGGGCGCGGGACCGCCGGGCCCCTGCCGCGGGACGCGGTCGAGGAGGACGCCGGCGCGCCCGGCGGTGTGCTGGTAGTAGCCGAACAGGCGGCCGCGGGCGTCCTCGCGCTGCCCCTCGGGATCGGCGGCGGCCAGGGTGCGGGCGTACGCCCGGATCAGGTCGTGGACGCGGTAACGGCCCGGGGACGCGCCGAGCAGCAGGCTGTGGTCGGACAGCTGCTGCACCAGCAGGTCGGCCTCGTCCACCTCGGCGTCCAGCAGCGCGGCGGCCGCGTAGGCGTCGATCTCCGGCCCCGGCAGCAGGCCCAGACGGCGCAGGAGCAGCCGCTGCCGCTGCGACAGCTCCCGGTAGGACAGGTCGAACACCGCGGTGAGGCTGCGGCTGGTGTCCTTGTACCCGGCCAGCTCGTCCCCGGAGCGCCATGAGGTCAGCCGGTGGAGCAGCCGCCGCAGGTCCCACGCCTTGCCGCCGGTGCGCAGCAGGGCGGCGGCGATCAGCAGGGCCAGCGGCAGGCGTCCGCACAGCTCGGCGACCTGCCGCCACAGGGCCTCGTCGGCCGGTCCGCTGTCGAACCAGGAGGCCTCGCGCAGCAGTGCCACCGCCGCGTCGACCGGCAGCACGTCGAGGGACAGCGGCAGGGCGTCGTCCAGGGACGTCAGGCGCCGGCGGCTGGTGATCAGCACCAGGCAGCCACCGGCGGCGGGCAGCAGCGGGCGCACCTGGTGCTCGTCGGCGGCGTTGTCCAGGACCACCAGCGTGCGCGTGCCCGACAGCCGGTCGCGGTAGAGCGCGGCGCGGGCGTCGGCGTCCGCGGGGATCCGCTGGGGCGGTACGCCGAGGCCGCCCAGCAGCGCGGCCAGCGCGTCGCCGGGATCGCGCGGCGCCTTCCCCTGCGTGAAGCCGTACAGGTCGAGGAAGAGCTGCCCGTCCGGGAAGCGCTCGGCCAGCCGGTGTGCGGCGTGGACGGCGAGCGCGCTCTTGCCCACTCCGCCCATGCCGTCGATCGCGGAGATCACCACGGCGCCAGGGGCGTTCCTTGCCGACGCCTGCCCGGCCAGGGCGAGCAGGTGCGCGACTTCCTCGTCCCGGCCGGTGAACAGGGCGGTGCTGGTGGGCAGTTGACGGGGAACGGGCTGCGCGGCACGCTCCGGCGCGGTCGCGGCGCCGGGAGGAGGGGCCGGCTGCACGGCGCGGCCGGCGCGGGACCTGCCCCTGCGCTGGTCCTCCTCGACCCGGTCGCGGGCGTCGGCCAGTGCGCCGCGCTCGGCCGGGCCGGCGCCCAGCACCTCGGCCAGCGCGTCGAACCGGTCGGTGGGCGGCAGGGTGCGGCCGGTGAGGTACTCCGCGATCGCGGCCTGCGACCATCCGGTCCTGCTCGCCAGCTCCCGGTAGGTCAGCGGGCTGTCGCGCCGCTCGCGGGCATGCCGCCGGCGCAGGTCCCGTAACAGCGCGGACAGGTCCTCCAGCGTCCGCGCCCGGCCCGCGGCCTGGGCCAGCGCACCGGGAGGCTGCGGGGGGTGGCGCTGCCCGCCGGGTTCCATCGCCGCGTCCTCCGAGGGGACTCAGGACTCGCACACGGGTGCCGTGGAGGAAGGCTACCGCCGCCCGGCCGCGGCCGACAGACGCCCTGCGGCCGGGCGGCGTACGGCACACGGCGAGGCCGCCCGGCCGGCGGCCGGACGACCTCGCGCGCGGTCATCGTCAGGACGTTCTCAGCACGTCAGCGCCGGCTCAGCACCTCAGCGCCGGCTCAGCACCGGCTCAGCGCCGGCTCAGTACGGACGCCACATGAACTCGGCGCTCGGCGCGCAGGACCACTGGATGACCCAGGCGTCGTAGTCCTTCCGGGCGCCGCCGACGGCCACGCACTTGCCGCTGTTGACGTTCACCAGCTCGTAGGCGCCGGGGTAGCTCCCGAACTCGGGGACCAGGGTGAAGAGCTGGTCGGCGGTGTTGGCGCAGGTGTAGACGAAGACCGTGGCCCCGTCGGCGCCGGAGCCGCCCGCGATGGACAGGCACTGGTTGTTGTGCAGGTCGATCAGCTCGTACGCGCCGTTGCCGTTGCTCGCGGCCTCCCAGAAGACGGTGTTGTCGTCGCCGCAGCCCTCCTGGCGTGCCGCGCCCCGCGACTCCGGGTCGTAGGCCAGGCACAGGCCGCTGTTGACGTTGGCGAACCTGAGGGTCGGATTGCCGATGCCGTCGGCCGGCGAGACCGTTCTGACGGCCTTGTGCGCGCCCGGGGCGGGCGCGGCGGCGTTCGCGGGAGCCGCGGTCACGGCGACGGCCAGGGCCGCGACGGCGGCCATGACCACGCCGAGGCGGGCCAGGCCGCGTCGACGGCGGGTTTCGATGCGCACACCTACTCCTCTGCTGTCTGCTGTTTTCCCTGGGACAGGCCCGCGCTCCCGCGGCGACGGCGGCGGCCCGGAGGCCGTTCGCAGACGCGGGCGGCGCGGCGGCGCCGGCTCGGGTACGGGACCTGCGCCGCTCATGGTCACTGCCCGGGGAGGGGCCCGCCCGGAATCCCGTCCGCCGCCGGGCACCGGCAGAATCCGGCAGAAGCCGCCAGAAGTCGTGAGCCGAGCCGGGTGTGCGACGCGGATGAAAACTGTGAGGAATGTGTGGCCGATGGTGGGAAGACGGTGAGTGCGGCGCGGGTTCGGTGCTGCTGCGTCACGTTCGTTCGCCGACACGTACGAGAGGGGGGATGGTCATGTCCTGCTCGAACGCGGACTGCCGCAAGGGCGGTTGCAGCAGTGAGCCGCAGGGGCCCCGTGCGCCCGGCAAGGGCTGACCTTCCGGGTCCCCGGGACGCGGCCGGGGAGGCGGGCAGACAGCAACAACGGAGAAGTGCGCTCCGGTGCGCTGAACGACCCTCGTAGGTGAAGGCGTCGAGGCACTGCCGAGCCAGTCGGACCTCCGGAGACGCTCCGGGGTCCGCTTCCTCCCACTCACGGTGACGCGCGGCCGACCGGTCGCGCGACCCGTAGCCCCGAGAACCGGCGGCCCCGCGACGCGGAGCCGCGCGGTCACGCGTGCCGTCACCCGGGCCGGGGCGGCCCGATCGTCGCCGACGACGGATCACCATCGCGAAGGGAAACCAGCCATGGTCGCCGAAACCGCCCCGTCAGCCACGCCCGTCCGCCCCGAGGACGCCGCGGCCGTCACCGAGATCGTCCAGCGCATCACCACATCCTGGAACGCCAACGACGCGGACGCGCTGTCCACCGTCTACGCCGAGGACGCGAGCGTGATCCTCCCGGGCGCCAACCTCAAGACCCGTCCGGCGATCCGGGAGTGGATGGCCGAGTCCTTCGCCGGCAAGTGGAAGGGCACCCACGTGCTCGGCTCGCCGCTGGAACTGCGCTACATCTCCGACGACATCATGCTGCTGGTCTCGGAGGGCGGCGCCTACCTGCCCGGATCGGTGGAGGTGCCGGTCGAGCACGCCATCCGCGGCATGTGGTTCTTCGTCAAGCGCGACGGCGAGTGGCTGGTCCACGCGTACGCCAACACCCCCGTGCGGCACACCATCCCGCTGCCCGAGAGCCACCGGTGAGGGCGGACCGACCTGCCTGAGTCCTCCCGCGGTCGGCCCCCGCCACACGGCGACGGTGGCCGGGGGCCGGCCGGCTCACTCGAAGAACTTCAGGCCCCATCCGGTGTCGGTCGTGGCGCCGGGGACGTTGGCCCGGTGGTAGGTGGTGCTTCCCCACCACACGGCCGAACCGGTGTACCAGACGCGGTTCGACCAGGAGTACGGCGTCCCCTTGGGGACCGCGTGGAACATGATGGGGAACTTGTTCACCGACGGCGGGCTGTTGGAGATGTCGCCGTTCGGCAGGACGAAGGTGTTGCTGCCCGGGCCGTCGACGTACAGCGTGGGGTCCCAGCCCTTCATCATCGTGTCGCTGTGGGAACCGAACAGGCAGCCGTTCGACTTGTACCAGTCCCACACGTACGTGGGGTCGCCGCCCGCCCTCAGCCGCAGGTCGGCCAGGCAGTACTGGTCGCTCCAGCTGCCGTTGGCGGAGTAGACGATGTGCAGCTGGCCGTTCGGGTCCTTGATGGCCGCCGGGGCCTCGTTGATGTACGGGTTGCCGACCACCCGCTCCCAGCTCTCGCGGGGCTGGGAGATGACGTACCGGCCGCCGGTCGGCGTGGTGGGGCTGCTCATCCGGGCGATGTAGAGGTTCTGCTCGACGTTGGTGTCACCGGCCCAGCCCGACCAGACGAACCAGCGCTGCCCCTGGAAGGTGAACAGGTTGCCGTCGATGGCCCACTTGTCGGACGGCAGGGCCAGCTTCTGCGCGGCCGTGTAGCCGCTGTCGGGGCTTGCGGAGCTGATGACGTACATCCGGTGGGCGCTGCCGGTCCCGGCCGAGAAGTAGATGTAGTAGCGGCCGCCGTCCACGACGATCTCCGGGGCCCAGACCTCGCCGAGTCCGGTGTCCGACCAGACCTTCTTCGCGGTCGCCGAGGCGACCCCGGCCAGGGTCGAGGACTGGCGCACGATGATGCCGCCCTGGGCGGACTTCACGGCGATGTAGGTGCTGCCGACCCGGATCACGCTGGGATCGGCGCCGTTGACGCCCGTCGACGCCCGCGGGGCGACGGCCCCGGCGGGAGAAGCGCCCCTGGCCGTTTCGGAGAGCGACGGGGACAGCTGGACGGCGAGCGCGCCGGCCAGTGCGAGAGCAGCCAGCCCCACGGAGCGACCGAGGAATGTCACCGGACTTTTCCTTTCCACGCCATTGCCCGGACAACGCATGGCTGTACGGTCCCGAATTGCCGGGGGCATGTCAATGTCCGGTGGGCCTTGCGGCAGTTCATGAACGTCCGGTCCGGGTCGCGGACCGTCTCTCCCGGCCGGCCGCCCATGACGCCAGGAGGGCCAGATTGTCCGCGGTCGTCGTGCCGGCGGGCGCGGTGTAGACATTCAGGAGCAGACCGGGTTCCGCGGGCAGCTCCATCGTCTCGACGTCCAGATCGAGCCGGCCCACCACCGGATGGCGCACCCGCTTGTGCCCGGACCGGTGCAGCCGAACGTCCTGGGAGGCCCACCGCTGCCGGAACAGTTCACTGCGCGTCGACAATTCACCGACCAGGGCGATCAGCTCCTCGTCGTGCGGATTGCGGCCGGCTTCCATGCGCAGCTTCGCTGCCACGTCGCGGGTGATTCGGTCGTAGTCGACGAAGAACGTCTCCGCCGTTCCGGGATCGAGATACACGAACCGCGCGGTGTTCGCCGGTCGTCGCGTGTCGGCCAATACCGGTGAATACAGTGCGCCGGCGAGCCGATTCGTCGCCAGCACGTCATAACGGCCGTTGCAGATCCAGGCCGGCGCGTCGGTGACGGCGTCGAGCACCCGCAGAAGCGCCGGACGCACCGTCGCGGCGGTCCGGTGCGCCCGTCGGCGTGGTCCGCCGGGCGCACCGGAGCGCCGCGCGAGGTGGAACAGGTGGTCGCGCTCGGCCTCGTCGAGCTGCAGGGCGGCGGCCACCGCGTCGAGCACCCCGTCCGAGGCGCCGGTGAGGCCGCCGCGCTCCATCCGCACGTAGTAGTCGACCGAGACCCCGGCCAGCAGAGCCACCTCTTCGCGGCGCAGCCCCTTGACCCGGCGGTTGCCGCCGTAGGCGGGCAGTCCGGCCCGCTCGGGCGTGATCCGCGCGCGACGCGAGCTCAGGAACTCCCTGATCTCGGTGCGCGGGTCGATCGTGGCCACCCCCTCACCGTAGGCCCTGCCCGCGGACGGAGGGAGGCACTGCCGGTACCCCCGACGCCGCGGAGGGCCGAACGACACGCCCTACGTGCCCGACGCGGTCGTGGCGATGCCGCCGTCGACCGGGATGACGGCGCCCGTCAGGTAGGACCCGGCCCGGCCGGCGAGGAACACGGCGACACCTGCCATGTCGTCGTCGCGGCCGAGCCGGCGCAGCGGGGCCTTCGCCGCGATCGCGTCGCCGACGGCCTCAAGCGTGGCGGCCATCATCTGCGACGGGAACGGCCCCGGGGCCACCGCGTTCACCGTGATGTGCTGCGGGCCCAGTTCCCTGGCGAGCACCCTGGTGAGCTGGTGGAGCGCCGCCTTGCTCGCGGCGTAGGAGTAGTTGGGCGCATCGGCGACATGGATGGCGGCGATACTGCCGATGTTGACGACCCGCGCGGGATCGTCGGCCGTGCCCGCCCCGCGCAGCGCGGGAAGCAGCGCCTGCACCAGCCAGAACGGCGACTTGAGGTTGATGTCGAGCACCGTGTCCCAGGCCTCGCGCGGGAACGTCTCCAGCGGCTCGCGCCACATCGCTCCCGCGTTGTTGACCAGGATGTCCAGGCGTTCCGAGCCGGCCGTCACGAGATCGGCCAGGCGCCGGCACTCGTCGTACCGGGAAAGGTCGGCGGGAACTGCCCGGACGTCGCCGAATTCCGACAGCAGACGTTCTGCCTGCGCGCACGCGTCCGCCGTGCGCGAGCTGATGACGACGCGGGCGCCCGCCTGGAGAAGGCCGCGCGCCACCATCATTCCGATTCCTCTGGTGCCGCCGGTGACAAGTGCGTACTTCCCGCTCAGATCGAAAAGGTCTGCGTGCGTGGTGAATCGGTCGTCCGCCATGGGGAATTCCTCGTGCCGTGGAAACGTGTGCTGACGCGGAACAGGCTGACAGCCGTCCCGCGGGCCCGGGAGACCCTGGTGACACAGGTACCGGGACAGCCACCCTCGCCGAGCCGGCGTGCCCGCTCCGGGGGCCCCGCGGCGCCGGCTCCGTCAAGGGAGGGCAAGGACGCGTGCTGATCGTGTAAATTGGCGTGCGGAGTGCCGGGAAGCCTGGTCGGCGAATACGAGAGAACTCTCTTCGCTGATCGGAGGCTTCGGCCGTGGTACTCGTCGCCGTCTTCAGGACGGCCCTTCCGGTGTCCGGCGCACTTCTCGCGCCCTTCCTCCTCACCGGCCCGTCGGCGGGCGGGTTCGCGGCCACGGTGCCGGCGATCGCGGCGATCCGGGGTGAGACTTCCCGTGAAGTCCTGACGTCGCCCGGTGCGACCCACACGGAGGAGAGCCGCGATGCGCGCTCGTGAACTTGCCGCTGCCTATCCCACGGTGACCCTGGACGCCGACGCCCTCGAAGCGGCCCGGCTGCTGGCCACCAGGCACCTGCCCGGGGTGCTGGTCGTCGACGGGGACGGTGCCCCGCACGCGGTCCTGCCCGCCTCCCGGCTCGTCGGGCTGCTCGTGCCGCCCTACGTCCTGGAAGACCCCGCGCTGGCCGCCGTGGTCGACGAGCGGCACGCCGACCGGCTCTGCGCGGAGCTGGCCGGCCGGTCGGTGGCCGACGTCCTGCCCAGGGAGAAGGCCCGGCCTCCGCTCGCGGACGCCGACGACACGGCACTGGAGGTCGCCGCGCTGATGGCCCGCGAGCACAGCCCCCTGGTCGCCGTCGTCGACCCCCGGGAGGGCGGCCGCCTCCTGGGCGTCATCACCGCATCCCGCCTGCTGGACCGACTCCTTGAGGTGACATGAACGACTGGCACGCTTGGGCGGCGGTCGCCGTCTTCGCCGGCACCTACACGCTGATCATCAGCGAGAAGGTGCACCGGGTCGCCGCCGCGCTGGGCGGAGCCGGCCTGATGCTCGTCATCGGCGCGACGGACGACAGCTCGGCGTTCTACTCCGAGGACTCCGGCATCGACTGGAACGTCATCTTCCTCCTCATGGGCATGATGATGATCGTCGGGGTGCTCAAACGCACCGGCCTCTTCGAGTACCTGGCCATCTGGTCGGTGAAGAGGGCCCGGGCCCGCCCCTTCCGGGTCATGGTGATGCTCATCGTCATCACCGCCGTCGCCTCCGCGCTGCTCGACAACGTCACCACCGTGCTGCTGGTCGCGCCCGTCACCCTCCTGGTGTGCGAGCGCCTGGCCCTGCCGGTCGCCCCCTTCCTCATCGTCGAGGTCTTCGCGTCCAACATCGGCGGGACGGCGACCCTCGTCGGCGACCCGCCGAACATCATCATCGGCAGCCGCGCCGGGCTGACGTTCAACGACTTCCTGGTCCACATGGCGCCACTGGCCGCCGTGCTCGTCCTCGTGCTGATCGGGCTGGCACGGGTGATGTTCCGCTCCGCCCTCGTGCACGACGGCGACCGCGCCGCGGAGGTCATGGCGCTGGACGAGCGCGAGGCCATCCGCGACCGGCGGATGCTGGTCCAGGGGCTGGTGGTGCTCGGCCTGGTCATCGCGGGGTTCGTGCTGCACCCGGTGCTCGGCTTCGCCCCCAGCGTGGTCGCCCTCCTCGGCGCCGGGCTGCTGGTCCTGGTCTCGACCGTCGAGACCGGGGAGGTGCTCACCGAGGTGGAGTGGCCGACGCTGGCGTTCTTCGCGGGGCTGTTCGTGATGATCGGCGGCCTGATCGACACCGGCGTCATCGGCCATGTGTCCGATGCCCTGGCCGGCGCCGTGGGCGACAGGGAACTGGGGGGCTCCATGCTGATGCTCTCCGCCTCCGGCGTCCTGTCCGGGGTCGTGGACAACATCCCCTACGTCGCCACGATGGCCCCGGTCACCTCCGATCTCGTCCACCATCTGGGCGGCGACAGGGACCACGTGATGTGGTGGGCCCTGGCGGCCGGAGCCGACCTCGGCGGCAACGCCACCGCCATCGGCGCCTCGGCGAACGTGGTGGTCCTGGGCATCGCCGAACGCGCCCGCCGGCCCATCTCCTTCTGGGAGTTCACCCGCTACGGGCTGATCGTGACCGCCGCCACCCTCGCCGTCTCCGCCCTCTACCTGTGGCTGCGGTACTTCGCGCTGTGACCCGGCTGTCGCTTCGGCCGGACCGAGGGCGGGTCAGACGGGGCCCTGCGGGACGGTGAGGCTGCCGTAGCGCTCCATCCGCTGCCAGCGCAGCCGGCTTCCCGCCAGGGCGGTGGCCACGGACTGGATGACGACCAGGTACATCAGCTGCCGGTAGACGAACTGCTGGAGCGGCAGCGTCCACAGCGGTCCCGCGCGCTCGCCGTCCAGACGGAAGGCGTATGCGCTGGTCGCGGTCTGCAGGAGCAGGAACGCCAGCCACAGGCCGACGATGCGCAGCGGGTCGAGGAAGACCAGACCGTAGACCGCGAAGACGTCGACGACCGGCGCGAGCAACGGCAGCAGGACCTGGAAGAGCAGCAGGTAGAGCAGGCCGCGGCGGCCGAGCTTGCCGGCCTGGCCGGTGGCGACGACCGCGCGGCGGTGCTTCCACATCGCCTGCAGCGTGCCGTAGCACCAGCGGTAGCGCTGGCGCCACAGGGCGCCGAGCGACGCGGGCGCCTCGGTCCAGGCGATCGCGTCCTCCTCGTAGACCACCCGCCAGCCGTCGCGGCACAGCGCCATGGTCAGGTCGGTGTCCTCGGCGAGCGTCTCGTCGCTGACCCCGCCGACCCGCAGCAGCGCGCTCCTGCGGAAGGCCCCGGCCGCGCCCGGCACGGTCGGCATGCACTGCCCGAGGTCGAACAGCCGCCGGTCGAGGTTGAAGCCGACCACGTACTCGATGTGCTGCCAACGGCCGAGCAGCCCACGCCGGTTGGCGACCTTGGCGTTTCCCGACACCGCCCCGACACGCGGGTCGGCGAACGGCTGCACCAGCCGGCGCACCGCGTCGGGCTCGAAGACGGTGTCGCCGTCCACCATGACCAGCAGCTCGAAAAAGGCGGCGGCGATCCCGGTGTTGAGGGCGGCCGGCTTGCCCGCGTTCGCCTGCCGGATCACGCGCACGCCGGGCAGGTGGAGCGACTCCACGAGGTCGGCGGTGCCGTCGGTGGAGCCGTCGTCGACCACGACGACCTCGACCGGATGGTCCGAGGCGAGCAGCGAGCGCACCGCCGCCTCGATGCCGGCGCTCTCGTTGTAGGCCGGGACGACGACGGTGACCGGCTCGGTGACCGGGCGCCCCCACGCCCTACCGCGCCGTCGGGTGTGCCGGCGTGCGGCGACCACCACGGCGGCGGCCCGCAGCACGGCGAGCACCCCGGCGGCGAGCAGCAGCCAGCCCAGGACGCGCAGCACCCAGCCGGTGGCGCGGAGGGTGCCGATCAGCGCGAGCCCGAGCCGGTGGTCGGCTGCCGTGGCGGGGCGCACGACCTGCGGCACGCCCACCGCGTCGGAGACGGTGGCGAAGGTGTAGCCGCGGGCGCTGAGCCGTGGCAGCAGCCGGTCGAGGGCGGCGACGGTCTGCGAGCGGTCCCCGCCGCCGTCGTGCATCAGCAGGATCTGGCCGGCGGCCCCGTGCGGGGTGGAGTTCGCGACGATCGCGCCGATGCCGGGACGCTGCCAGTCCTGGCTGTCCTGGGTGGTGAGCACGGTGAGGTAGCCGTGCGCCCGTGCGGCCTTCACCGCGTCCCAGTCGCGGTCGTCCAGCGCGTCGTTGACGGAGGAGTACGGCGGGCGCAGCAGCGAGCTGGTCCGCCCGGTCGCCCCGGCCAGGGCCAGTTGGGCCTCCCGCAGCTCCAACGACCGCTGCCAGCCGGGGATCGCGGCCAGATCGGCGTGGGTGAAGGTGTGGATGCCGACCTCGTTGCCGTCGGCGAGGATCTGCCGGACCAGCGCCGGATGGGCGGCGACCTCGGTGCCCACCACGAAGAAGGTGGCGTGCACGTGGTGACGGCGGAGCACGGCGAGGACCTGCGGCGTCCAGCGCGGGTCCGGGCCGTCGTCGAAGGTGAGCGCGATGGTACGGGCCCGGGGCCCGGCCGTTCGCGCCGGCTGCGACGCGGGGTCGATCACCGGGCCGCCGTGCGCGACCGCGGCGGGAACCCGGTCGGCGGGGCCTGCGCCGGACGTCACCGCGTCGTCGCCGATGCCGAACATGTGCTGGGTGTACCCCTGGACGAGGAGCGTTCCGGCGAGTGTGACCACCATGACCGTCAGAAGCAGCCAGTGGGTGCGCAAGGGCCTGCTGCGTACGACGCCGCGCCGGCCCCGGCCCCGGCGAGCGGGATGGCCCGGGCGGGGCTCGCGGTAGGTGCGGCGCCCGGCGGACGGCGCCCTTCCGTGGCTCACGGGCGGCCGTGACCGGTGTGCGTGGGCACCGGGTGGGTCGCGGTGCTCTTGCCGTGGGTGACGGTGGGCACGGCCGAGGCGGACGGGCCGGGCGAGGCGGCTCCGGTCGGCGAGGCGAAGGCCGGCGTGGAGGCGCCGGGCGGGGTGGCCGGTGGCGTGGTCGGCCGCGGCGACACCCCTGAGGGTGCGGCGCCGTCCGTCGCCGGGCGCGCGACCGGTGCGCCCGTCCCGGGCACGCCGTGCTTCGTCGCCGCGGCGGGGGTGCGGCCGCCGCCCGCGGCCGGGGGGTCGGCGCGGTGGGTCCCGGCCTCCGGCAGCGGGAGGTACGGCGAGTCGACGGAAGGGCCGCCGAGGGCCGTGCTGAGCAGCAGCGCCGCGTACCCGGCGGCGGGGATCGCCAGCAGCCGTCCCAGACGCCTCACCCGCCGCTGCCGCCGCCCGGAGGGGTCGACGAACACCGGCCGCACGGCGGCCGGGGGCCTTGGCCGCACGGCGGCCGGCGGGCCGCCCGGACGGCGGCTGATCGCATCGGAAGCGGCGTCGCCTTCGGCGGTCGGCCGCGCGGTCTGGGGTCGCACAGCGGCGGACCATACAAGATGCGCGCCGGGATGGCGACGCCGTGCATATTCCGGACATACCCCGATTCGCCTGTCGCCTGTCGCCTGTCGCGGCGTCAGCGTCGGCGTCGGCTTGGGCATCGGTGTCGGCCTGGGCCTCGGCATCGGACTCGGCTGCGACGGGGGCCGAACGCGGCCGCGGGCCGGAGGGGTGCTCCGGCCCGCGGCGGACGACGGGCGCCGGGCGCGATCGACCCGGCTGTCGTGGGTGGAACGGGATCAGAACGCGCCGACTCCGTTGGGCGTGCCGAGGCCGGTGGGGCCGTCCCAGCCGGTGCGGGCGTTGCACCACTGGGTGGTGGGGCAGGACCCGTTGCTGCCGGAGGTCACGTCGTACAGCGACGAGGAGTGCGTGTACGGGTAGTTGTTGTCGATCGATCCGGTGTTGCCGGCCAGGGCGAACACCGAGGCGATGACCGGGGAGGACACGCTGGTGCCGCCGAAGACCAGCCAGCCGGACAGGCCCTGGTAGGCGGTGCTGTCGTAGACGGCGACGCCGGTGGAGGGGTCGGCGACCGCGGAGACGTCGGCCTCGGCGCGGTTGGCGCAGCCGGTGCCGAAGGAGGCGGCGCCGGACAGGGCCGCGTTGTAGGCGGAGCAGCCGCTGCCCGCGCCGCTCCACGCGGTCTCGGACCAACCGCGAGTGGTGGAGGCCGACTTGAGGCTGGTGCCGCCCACGGCGGTTACGTAGTGCGAGGACGCCGGGTAGCTCGCGCCGTAGCCGCTGTCACCGGAGCTGGCGGTCACGGCGATGCCCGGGTGGTTGTAGTACGAGCCGTAGCTCGCGTCCGAGGCGTCCGAGCCGCCGTAGCTGTTGCTGATCGCGACGACGCCGGAGGTGGCCGCCGCGCGGTTCACCGCGGCGCCGAGGTTGGCGAAGCTGGACGACTTCGCCTCCACCAGCAGGATGTGGCAGTTCGGGCAGACCGCGGAGACCATGTCCAGGTCCAGGGAGATCTCCTGGGCCCACCCGCCGTTGGCGCGCGGGTAGCTGGTGCCGCCGTTCTGGTCGACCTTCTTGAAGCAGCCGTTGGCCGTGGTGCACGCGGGCAGTCCGTACTGCGCGCGGTAGACGCCGAGGTCGGCCTCCGCGGTGGGGTCGTCGTAGGCGTCGACGATGGCCACGGTCCGGCCCGCGCCCGCCGTGGCCGACGGCAGGTTGTACGCGGACTGCAGGCTGGAGGGACCGTAGCCCGAGGGGGTGGCGTGCGGGGCGATCGCGGCCGCCTGCGCGATGTCCGTGCGGACGACCGCCTTGCAGGAGGCGGAGCCCGGCGTGCTCGCGGCACAGGAGTGCGCGGTCTTCGCCGCGGGCGATGCCGCGGCGTGCGAGGCTTCCGCCGGCCCGAGGACCGCGAGCGGGATCCCCGCCAGGGCCGCCGCGCCTATGCCCAACAGCTTCGCGCGTGAGCGCAGTTGCATATGACTCTCCTTGAGGTCATGGCCGGTCGGTGTACCGGCCGCGGCGGTCCTCCCGGTTCCCGGTCGCCCCGGTGGTGGTGCGGACCGTGCCGGGAACGGCCGTGTCGGAGAGCGAGAGCGAGGGCGCGGGGCGGTGCGGGGCGGGAGGAACGCCCGGGCCGGTGCAGTGTGCAGGCTTGGCAGGTTCATAGCAACCTGCCGTACAAAGTGGCCGATTCCTCCGATACGGCACGCCAACGGGACGACTTCCCCTCGCACGAGGTCCGTTCGGCCCTGTCCCGCGCGCCGCGTGAGCGGGAGATCCCGGAGCCGGTCGGCGAGGGGCTGACCGACCGGCGGATCGGTGAGCGGCCGTGTCTGTCGGAGAAGACGGTGAAGAACGACGTGTCGCGGTCGCCGGCCACGCCGGGGTGGAGCGGCGGGTGCGGGGGCTCAGCGGTGGTCGGGGGTGCCGTGGCTGGAGAAGTTCCCGGTCCAGGCGGCTTTCGCGCCCGAGTCGCCGATCCGGTAGACCTGCACGACCGAGCCCACGGCGACCACCGCGCACAGCACGGCGGCGGCGATGCGCACCGGACCGCCCGGCAGGCTCCGCGGACCCGTGCCGGGGGCGTCGGGGCCGTCCGCGGGCCGCGCGGCGCGGGTGGTGCGCCGCTGCCACTCCCACAGGGCGAGGGCCAGCACGAACAGGCCCACTGCCCACGGCAGCAGGCCGTCGCCGAGTTCGGCGTGGCGGCGGATCTGGGGTGTGGAGGCGGTGTGCCGTTCCAGCCACTCGCCGGCGTGGGTGGTCAGCGGCACGCTGACCAGGGTCACCAGGGCCAGCACGGGCAGGGCGATGCCCAGCCGTCGCAGCCAGCCGGGCCAGATCGCGCTGCCGACCAGGAGCACCGCGGTCAGGGGTACGAACGCGACCACGACGTGCACCAGCAGCACGTGCGCGGGCAGCCCGTTGATCTGCGTCGGTCCCATCGGACGCCTCCTTGTCGGGCGCGGGGTGCGCCGGGGCGCGTCAATCTACTACAAGCGTGTAGTCGGATGAATCCGGCCGGCGCGAAGGGGCCGAGCGGCCCCCGGGCGAAGGCCGAAAGCCCCTGACGGTGCGGCGCGGCCGCCCGCGACGCTGGAGGCAGGACGACGATCGCCGCGCGCACCGTGCCGGCGGAGCCGTCGTCACCACAGCTGAGGAGGCCGGCATGCGTACGCGGAGGTCCGGCATGCAGACGGAGACCGGCATGCAGACGGGGAAGGCGGCGAGGACGGCGAAGGCGGCGAAGACGGGGAAGGCGGCGACGGCGGAGGGAGCCGGCACGCGCGCGGACGCGCCGGACACGCTGGACGCGGCGGTCCTGGAGAAGCTCATCTCCGCCGCCGTCGCCGCGCCGTCGATCCACAACACCCAGCCCTGGCGCTACCGCCTGGACACCGACACCGCGACCGTCGAGGTGTGGGCCGACACCGCGCGGGCGCTGCCGGCGCTCGACCCTGCGGGCCGGGCCCTGCACCTGTCGGTGGGCGCGGCCGTCTTCAACCTGCGTGTCGCCGTCGCCCACTTCGGCTGGGAGCCGGTGGTACGCCTGCTGCCCCGGCCTGCCGAGCCGCGGCTGCTGGCCTGCGTACGGCCGGCGGGGGCGCGTCCCCGGCACGAGGCGTGGCGGCCGGAGCTGTACGAGGCGGTGGGGCGCCGGCACAGCAGCCGGCTGCCCTTCTCCGACCGGCCGGTGCCGGACGGACTGCGCGCGGAACTGGCCGCGGCCGCGAGGGCGGAGGGCGCGCTGCTGGAGTTCCCCGACGCCGAGGAGATTGCCCGGGTCCTGGAGCTGACCGCGGAGGGCGAGCGCCTCGGCCTCGCCAACCCGCGGCGCGCGGCGGAGAGCCGGCGGTGGGTCAAGGACGGCGCGGGGGACGGACTGCCCGCAGCGGCACTCGGCCCCCATGACGCCGAGTCGCGCCTGCCGGTACGGGACTTCGCGGGGTTGCGCCCCTCCACGCCGCGCCGCCCCGCGGTCCCCTTCGAGCGCCGCCCGGTCATCGCGGTGCTCGCCACGCCGCACGACGCGCGCGCCGACTGGCTGCGGGCCGGCCAGGCGCTGGAGCACGTGCTGCTCGTCGCCACCGCGCGCGGCCTGCGCAGTTCGCTGCTGCACCAGGCGGTGGAGTGGCCCGACATCCGCTGGGCGCTGCGGGACGTCCGCAGCGGCCCCCAGCACGTCCAGATGCTCATCCGCCTGGGGTACGGCCCCGAGGGCGCGCCGACACCGCGCCGCCCGGTCGCCGCGGTGCTGGACACCCGCTGAGCTGAGGGCGTCGCGCCGCGCCGCGACCGGGCGGGGCAAGGGCCCCTAGCCGAGGGCCCACTTCTGGTTGGACTGGTTGTTGCAGGTCCACAGCTCGACGAGGGCGCCGTCGGCGGTCGACGCACCGGTCACGTCGAGGCAGAGGCCGGACTGGACGCCGGTGATCGTGCCGTCGGCGTTGACCAGCCACTGCTGGTTCGACTGGCCGTTGCACGTCCAGACCTCCACCTTGGTGCCCGGCGCGGTCTGGTTGTCGTACGCGTCCAGGCACAGCTGGGAGCCGCCGGCGCCGACGGTGAGCTGGTTGGACCCGTTGTGCGTCCAGGTCTGGCCGGAGCCGCTGTCGCAGGAGCGGATGTCCGCCTGCGTGCCGGCGCCCGCCGAGCCGGGGACGTCCAGGCACTTGCCCGCGCCCACCGCGCGGACCGCGCCCGTGACGGTGCCGCCCCCGCCGCCCGTGGTGCCGCCCGAGACCCGGTACATGACCGTGCCGTGGGCCGGCACGGACGCGCTGATGGCGCCCGAGGTGCTGGACGTCGCGCCGGACCACAGGTCGGTGAGCGTGTAGGACGACGCCCCCGTCTTGCCGATCGCGGCGGCCGAGGTGCTGATCGTCGCCGTGGAGCCGGTCTCGTTGAACAGCGCCACCGACACGTCACCGCCGGCCAGCGGCTTGGCGAGCACGTCGAGGCCCCCGGAGGAGGAGACCATGACGCCCTGCTTGCCCAGCGAGTCCTGGTCCACCGCGATCACCCGGGTGTTGGTGTAGGTCGACAGCGTCGTGGCGTTCGCCGAGGCGATGTTGGTCCCGGCGATCAGCGGCGCCGCCATCTCCGCCCACAGGCTGAACTCCGACCGCGCCTCGGTGGCCGTCAGCGAGCCGTTGCCGACCTCCAGCATGTCCGGGTCGTTCCAGTGGCCGGGTCCCGCGTACGAGGCGAGGCCGACGTTGCTGTGGAAGATCGACAGCATGCTGGAGAAGCTCGCGGAGATGTCGCCGGTGGTGCGCCAGCTGTTCCCGACGCCTGCCCCCCACGTCCAGACGTTCTCCTGGCCCCAGTTGCACAGGCTGTACAGGATGGGGCGGCCGGTCGCGGCCAGGGCGTCGCGCATGGCGGTGTACCGGGTCTGCGCCGGGACGCCGTTGTTGTTGCAGTTGTCGTACTTGAGGTAGTCCACGCCCCAGGAGGCGAACGACTGGGCGTCGGTAGTCTCGTGCCCGAGGCTGCCGGGGTAGCCGGCGCACGTGGCGGTGCCCGCGTCCTCGTAGATGCCCAGCTTGAGGCCGAGCGAGTGCACGTAGTCGGCGGTGCCCTTGATGCCGTCGGGGAATTTGGCGGGGTCGGGCACCAGGTGGCCGGAGGAGTCCCGGGAGTGCGTCAGCCAGCAGTCGTCGATGTTGACGTAGGAGTACCCGGCCGCCTGCATGCCGTTGGTGTGCATCGCCTGCGCGGTGGACTTGATCAGCGACTCGGAGACGTTGCAGCCGTAGGCGTTCCAGTCGTTGAAGCCCATCTGCGGGGTCGTCGCCAGGCCGTTGCCCAGCGCCGCGGCCGGCGGCGCGGCCCCGGCGGACACCAGCGGGACGACGAGGGAGAGCAGCAGGCCGGCGAGCGCCAGGACGAGCGTCCGGTGGCGCCGGGCCGCGGCGCGAACATGACCGTTCATCAGTGAGCGACCTCCGTGAACCGTTCGGGGTGGGGGGAAGAGCGTGTCCTCGCGGTGGCGCCCTCGCTCGCGACGGGGCGCCCCGGCCCGGCCGGACGGGGTGGCCGCCCGAAGGCTGCGCCACCCCGCCCGGCCGGCGACGGCTGTGTCAGCCGAGGGTCCACTTCTGGTTGGACTGGCCGTTGCAGGTCCACAGTTCGGCGAGTGCGCCGTTGGCGGTGGAGGCGCCGGTGACGTCGAGGCACAGACCGGACTGGAGGCCGGTGACGGTGCCGTCGGAGTTCAGCTGCCACTGCTGGTTCGCGCCGCCGTTGCACGGCCAGGTCTCGACCTTCGTGCCGGCCGCGGTCTGGTTGTCGTAGGCGTCCAGGCACATCTGGGCGCCGCCGGTGACGACGGTGAGCTGGTTGGAGGAGGTGGCCGTCCAGGTCTGGTTGGCCTGGCCGCTGCAGTCCCAGATCTGCACCTGCGTGCCCGCGGTCGCGGAACTGTTGGGCACGTCGAGGCACTTGCCGGCGCCCACCGCGTGCAGCGCGCCGGTCGTCCCGCCGCTGGTGGAACCGCTGCCGTAGTTCACCGAGTTGATGTTGGCCTGGACGGCGTTCTCGGTGGCGTCGGAGGGGTAGCCGCTGGTCATGACGCCTTCGTAGAAGGTGCCCTGGGCGCCCTTGCTGTTGTCGCCGCCGGTGCCCAGGATGATGGCGCCCTGCTTCTTCATCGGGTTGTAGCCCGAGACGTTGGGCCGCACGCCGTCGTAGAAGGTGGACAGGCCGCCGGACTGGGCGTTGCCGCCGCGGATGGCCCAGTGGTTCGGGCCGCCCTTGATGATGGCGGTGGTGTAGCGGTAGTTGATGGTCGGGTCGCCCGCGTTGTAGTGCTGGTTGACGCCGGAGAACAGGCCGTTCTCCAGGTCCGCCATGATCCACGGCCCGTTGCCCGCGCCGTAGCCCCAGACCTTGATGTTGCCGAAGTAGATGGCCTCCATGGTGCCGTTGCCGTCGTCGCGGCTGTCGGTCTCGGCGTTGCCGTAGTCGAAGCAGCAGCCGCCGTTGTAGTGGGTGCCGTCGAAGATCGCGTACATGCCCTCGGGGTTGTCGCCGGTGGCGATGCCGTTGGTGTGGTTGTCGCGGTAGCCGGTGCCCGGGGCGACGAACACGCCGTACGCCTTGTGGCCGCCGACGGTGGTGGGGGCGGCGGTGGCGTTCGCGAGGTTGTCCGGGCCGCCGGCCGCGCTTCCCGCCGGGGCCTGGGTGAGGTTGTTGCCCCGCCCGGACTGGTCGTAGATCACCGTGATCAGGCAGGTGGTGCCGGCGCAGAACGAGTCCTGGGCGGAGGCGTCGGCGTAACCGCCCGCCGACAGCAGGCCGATGTCCTTCGTGGCGTTGTCCGAGGAGCGCCTGACCTGGTACAGCGGGCCGTTGTACGAGGCGTACAGCGCGCGGGTGGTGCTGTGCGCGGCGACACAGGGGGTGCCGCCCGAGCTGTAGATGTCGCAGGGCAGCGACCCGGCCGCCTGGGACGACGACGTCGTACCGGCCAGCACGCCGGCGATCAGGGCGACGGCGCCCAGGAACGCCGGCAACCAGCGGGGAAACCGCCTGCGGAGGCGGACCATTGCGAGTGCGGACACGAAGTCCTCCTTGTGTGGGGGGAGTCGGGCGCGAACACCCGCACACCGCGCTGCGGTGCGCGCCTGCCGCGCCCGGAACGGGCGACCACGCAGGGCGGATGTGCGACCCGACGGAATGTGAGCGCTAACACTTCGGTGGGGATGTCTCCTGCCGTCGCAGAGGTGGTGTGTGTGGGGAACGACCGCAGCGTGCAGGAGGAGGGGGGTGATGTCAATCCCTCCGTGCGAGCGAACCGTCACCCGGGGTGCTTCCCGCCGACTCCCGTCGTGGTCGCGCCACTCGGTGCACGGCCCTTGTGCTCGGCTCGGCATATGTGTCAGCCTCGTGTCGGCCCGGCAGTCGGCTCGACGGACCCTGCGAGCGGTGGTGCCGGGGCGCTTTGCGTTGCATCCCCCCACCTCGGGTTGTGAGCGCTCACAATGCTTGCGACCCACGCTCCAGGAGTGTCCACATGACGCAGCAGAGCTTCCACCGCCTGCCGCCCGCGCGGCCGGGCCGGGGCGGCACGCCCGCTCGGCCCAGCGGGTTCCGGCGACACCGGTACGCCGTCCTCGGCGACGGCGGAGTGCGCCGGCCTTCCTGACGCACGGCGCGGGCCCGGCCGCCGTACAGCGCCCCCACGCGCACCGTGCGGCCCTGACGCCCGACGCCTGACGCCCCACACCTGATGCCCGACCCGACGCCCCGGCGCCGCCTGCCGGGCCCGCCGCCGTATGCCCGCCGTCACCGTGGCGGCGGCGACACCTCGGCGCAGACCTCCTTCTGCGTCCCTCCGTGCGCTTCCGCGTCCCTCCGCGTCCCTCCGTGTCGTTGCGCATCGGCGCCACCCAGAGGTGTTCGCGCGGCTGACCGCGTCCCGGCGAGTGCCCTCGCTCCCCGGACCGTGCACGGCCGCGCGCCCGCTTCCCGCGCGCGACCGCTTCCGCCGGGCAGCGCCCGCGAAAGACGAAGGAGCAACACGAAGGAGGTTCGCGATGCCTTCCGGCATGCGCATGATCCGTTCACCACGCGGCCGATCGGGGGTCCTGGCCGCCGCGGTGGCCGTGACGACGGCGACGGTCCTGGCCGTGCTCTCGGCCGCCCCGGCCCACGCCGCCACCACGCTGCGGTCGCTGGCCGAGGCCAAGGGCAAGTACTTCGGCACCGCGCTCACCGACGGCGACCTGAACGTCAGCGGCGAAATGGCGGTCGCCGGCGCGCAGTTCGACATGGTGACCCCCGGCAACGAGATGAAGTGGGACACCACGGAGCCGTCCCGCGGGTCGTTCAACTTCGGCCCCGGCGACCAGATCGTCAACTGGGCCCAGGCGCACAATGCCCGGGTGCGCGGCCACAACCTGGTCTGGCACGCGCAACTGCCCGGCTGGGTCGGCGGCCTGCCGGCCAACCAGGTCCAGAGCGCGATGGAGTCCCACATCACCGGCGAGGTCAGCCACTACAAGGGCAAGATCTACGCCTGGGACGTCGTCAACGAGCCGTTCAACGAGGACGGCAGCCTGCGTCAGGACGCCTTCACCAACGCCATGGGTTCCGGCTACCTCGCCGACGCGATCCGCACCGCCCACGCCGCGGACCCGAACGCCAAGCTGTACATCAACGACTACAACATCGAGGGCGAGAACGCGAAGAGCAACGCCCTGTACAGCCTCGCGCAGTCGATGCTCGCGCAGGGCGTGCCGCTGGGCGGCATCGGCCTGGAGAGCCACTTCATCGACGGCCAGGTGCCCTCCTCGATGCTCGCGAACATGCAGCGCTTCGCCGGGCTCGGCCTGGACGTCGCCGTCACCGAACTGGACGACCGGATCCAGCTGCCGGCCTCCAGCGCGAGCCTGCAGCAGCAGGCCGCCGACTACACGACCGTGGTCAACGACTGCCTGGCGGTGTCGCGCTGCGTGGGCGTGAGCCAGTGGGGCGTCGACGACGGCCACTCCTGGATCCCCGGCACCTTCCCCGGGTACGGCGCGGCCACGATGTACGACAGCAACTACCAGCCGAAGCCCGCGTACAACGCGGCGGTGACCGCGCTGGGCGGCTCCACCGGCGGCACGAGCGGCGGCACGACCACCGGCGGCACGACCGGCGGCACCGGCGGCGGGTCGACCGGCGCGCTGCGCGCGGTGGGGGCGGGCAAGTGCCTGGACGTGCCCAACTCCTCGACCACGCCCGGCACACAGGTGCAGATCTGGGACTGCAGCGGCCAGCCCAACCAGACCTGGACGCACACCTCATCCGGTCAGCTGTCGGTCGCCTCCGGCGGCGGCCAGCTGTGCCTGGACGCCTACGACAACCAGACGTCGCCGGGCACCAAGGTGGAGACCTGGACGTGCAACGGTCAGTCCAACCAGCAGTGGACGTTCAACTCCAACGGCACGATCACCGGCGTGCAGTCCGGTCTGTGCCTCGACGTCACCGGCGCGTCCACCGCCAACGGCGCACTCGCCGAACTGTGGACCTGCAACGGCCAGTCCAACCAGAAGTGGACCCTCGGCTGACCCCGACACCGGGCGGACCCGGGCGCCGGAGCGGGCCGTCCCGCCGCTCCGGCGCCCCCACCGACGACATGAGGAGTGCTCTGTGAAACGCATACAACTGTTCAGAAAACACAGGCCGTTGCTGATCGGCCTGGTCGCGACGGTCATGGTCGCCGCGGGCATCTCGTTCACCGCGTCGTCGGCGCAGGCCGCGAGCGGCTGCAAGGTCGACTACAGCATCACCAACCAGTGGTCGGGCGGCTTCGGCGCCAATGTGAACGTGACCAATCTCGGTGACCCGGTGAGCAGTTGGCAGCTCGCCTGGTCCTTCGCGTCCGGACAGACCGTCACCCAGCTGTGGAACGGCTCCTACACCCAGAGCGGCGCGCAGGTCACGGTGGCCAACGCCTCGTACAACGGCAGCCTGGCCACCGGCGCCTCCACCAGCTTCGGCTTCAACGGCGCCTACACCGGCAGCAACCCCGTGCCCACCGCCTTCACCCTCAACGGCGTCCCCTGCACCGGCGGCACCACCACCTCCGGCGGCACGTCCACGGGCACGACGACGGGCGGCACGACGACCGGCGGCACCACCACGGGCGGCACGACGACCGGCGGGACCACCACCGGGGGCACCACCACGACCGGGGGGACCACCGGAGGCAGCACCGGCGGCCCGTGCACGCTGCCGTCGACGTACCACTGGTCCTCGACGGGACCGCTGGCGCAGCCGTCCAACGGATGGGTCTCGCTCAAGGACTTCACCGACGTCGTCTACAACGGCAAGCACCTGGTCTACGCCTCGAACGTCTCGGGCTCCGGGTACGGATCGATGGCGTTCGCCCCCTTCACCAACTGGTCGGACATGGGCTCGGCCACCCAGACCGGCATGAGCCAGTCGACCGTGGCGCCCACCCTGTTCTACTTCGCCCCCAAGAACATCTGGGTGCTCGCCTACCAGTGGGGCGCGTGGCCCTTCATCTACCGCACCTCCAGCGACCCGACCAACCCCAACGGCTGGTCCGCGCCGCAGCCGCTGTTCACCGGCAGCATCAGCAACTCCGGCACCGGTCCGATCGACCAGACCCTCATCGGCGACGGCCAGAACATGTACCTGTTCTTCGCCGGCGACAACGGCTCCATCTACCGCGCGAGCATGCCGATCGGGAACTTTCCGAGCAGCTTCGGCTCCTCCTACACCACGGTCATGAGCGACTCCCAGGCCAACCTCTTCGAGGCGGTGCAGGTCTACAAGGTCCAGGGCCAGAACCAGTACCTGATGATCGTCGAGGCGATGGGCGCCAACGGGCGCTACTTCCGCTCCTTCACCGCCTCCAGCCTCGGCGGCTCGTGGACACCGCAGGCGGCCAGCGAGAGCAACCCCTTCGCCGGCAAGGCCAACAGCGGCGCCACATGGACGAACGACATCAGCCACGGCGACCTGGTCCGCAGCAATCCCGACCAGACGATGACCGTCGACCCGTGCAACCTGCAGCTCCTGTACCAGGGCAAGAACCCCAGTGCCGGCGGGAGTTACGACCAGCTCCCCTGGCGCCCGGGTCTGCTCACGCTCCAGCGCTGACCTCCCCGCAGCGCAGGAAGAAGGGGGGGGGGGGGGGGGGGGGGGGGGGGGGGGGGGGGGGGGGCGGGGGGGGGGGGNCCCCCCCCCCCCCCCCCCCCCCCCCCCCCCCCCCCCCCCCCCCCCCCCCCCCCCCCCCCCCCCCCCCCCCCCCCCCCCCCCCCCCCCGCCGTCGATCGGATACTGCGTCAGGACACCGTGCAGGCAGTGCCGTTGAGGGTGAACGCGGTGGGCACGGTGGTGCTGGAGCCCGTGCCCTGGAAGCCGAAGCCGGTCGAACCGCCCGCCGGGACGGACGCGTTGTAGCCCAGGTCGGAGGCGGTCACGGCCGCGCCGGACTGGGTGGTCTTCGCGTTCCACGCGTTGCTGATCTTCTGGTCTCCGGCGAAGGTCCACTTCAGCGACCAGCCGTTGAGGGCGGTGCCGCCGGTGTTGCGCAGGGTGACGTCCGCCGTGAAGCCGCCTGCCCAGGAACTGGCGATCTTGTAGCCCACGGAGCAGGTCCCGTCGGCCGGCGGGGTGGTCGGCGGCGTGGTCGGCGGAGTCGTGGTGGGCGGCGTGGTCGTGGGGGGAGTGGTCGGCGGCGTCGTCGGGTCCGACGCCCCGGCGGAGGCCAGCGCGTAGGCGATGTCCGGCAGGAAGGTGCCCGCGGCGCCCGCGCAGCCGTCCGCCTCACCCGGGGGCTTCACCCACAGGAAGGCGTCGATCGCCGGGTCGCCGGTCTCGGTCGTCGGGTACGTGCCGATGGCCCGGCCGGACGGGTCGCACCAGGCGCCGCCGCCTGCCGGGCCGTTGCCGTTACGGCTGGTGTCGACCACGGCGTGCAGGTTGCCCGGGTTGCCCAGCGCGGACAGCACGTTCTTGGCGTAATTGACCTCGTTCGCCGTGGTGTTGAAGTTGGAGACGTTGGTGAAGAAGCCGTCGGCGTTGGTCAGGATGCCGGCGCTGCGCAGCCGGTTGGCCTGCTCCGAGGCGCTGTTCCAGGTCGAGTGGCCGCCGTCCAGGTACACCTTCGCGTTGGGCGCGGCCGCGTGGATGGCGGCACCCGCCCGGGAGAGCGAGGCGAACCGGTCGGCCTGCGCCTGCGCGGACAGGCAGGTGGTCAGCGAGACGGAGTCGGGCTCCAGGATGATGATCGACTGCCCGCTGCCCAGCCCGGCGGCGAAGCTGCGCACCCAGGCGTCGTACGAGGCGAGGTCCGGCGCGCCGCCCGCGGAGGCGCCGCCGCAGTCGCGGTTGGGGATCTCGTACACGGCCAGCACCGGCACCTGCCCGGCGGCGGCCGCGGCCGAGGTCACCGTCCTGACGTCGTTGGTGACGGTGGACGGGGTGTAGTTGGCGAACCAGATCGCCTGCGGCTGGGAGGCGATCCGCCGGGCGATGACCGGCTCGCGTGAGTCGCCGGGATTGGCGGCGACCCAGCGGACCACCTGCGAGTTGGGGTCCTTGTACAACTGGGTGCCGGCCGGGATGCTGCCCTGCGGCGCGGCGCCCGCGCTCATCTCGGTGCCGAGCGCGATGCCGACGGCGGCGAGGCCGGTGGCCAGGCCGACGGCCATGGCCTTGCGCAGCCGCGACCCGCCCGCGGCGGCCTCGGCGGCGCGCGGGGTGCGGTTGAGGGGTGTCACAGTCGTCCTCCGTGCTCTCGTGGGGGGAGAGGGTCCTCCGGAGTGCGAGGACCGGGTGCTGCGGCTTATGGGAGCGCTCCCATAAGCCGGGGTCAAGCGTAGCCAGCATGGTGGGGCGGCGACATCCCCGTGCGGGACGCAATTCGCGGCGCGGGACGTGGAGGGGTCGGGCCGGTTCCCGGAGGCCCGGTCACGGCGCCGCGGCGTTCAGGCCGCCGGCAGCCGGGCGGCGAGGAAGGCGCGGATCAGGGCGGCGACCTCCTCCCCGGCGCTCTCCAGGAGGAAGTGTCCGCCCTTGAGGACGTGGATCTCCGCGTTGCCGGTGTCGCGGGTGAAGGCGTGCGCGCCGGCCGGGCCGAAGAACGGGTCGCCGTCGCCCCACACCGCGAGCACCGGCACCTGCCGGCCGCGCAGCCAGTCGTGCAGCGCCGGGTACAGCGGCGGGTTCGTCGCGTAGTCGAGGAACAGCTTCAGCTGCACCTCGGCGTTGCCCGGGCGGGAGATGCGGGCGTGGTCCAGGGTCCAGGTCTCCGGGCTGAGGACGCTCGGGTCGGCGACCCCGGTGGTGTACTGGTCCCTGATCGCCTCCAGGGTGAACGCGCCGCGCAGCGCCGCCTCGTTCCGTGGGGACTGCTCCCGCTGGTAGTCCCAGACCGCCTGCCAGCCGGAGGGCACGAAGCCGTCGTCGTAGCCGTTGCCGTTCTGGGTGATCACCGCGGTCACGGCCTCGGGGTCGCGCACGGCGAGCCGCCAGCCGATCGGGGCGCCGTAGTCCTGGACGACGAGCGCGTACCGCCGCACGCCCAGGTGGTCCAGCAGGCCGGCGGTCAGGTCGGCGAGCGCGTCGAAGCCGTAGTCGAACTCCTCGACGCCCGGCGCGTCCGAGAACCCGAACCCGAGGTGGTCGGGCGCGATGACGCGGTAGCCGTCGAGCCGGGGGATCAGGTCGCGGAACATGAACGAGCTCGTCGGGAAGCCGTGCAGCAGCACGACCGCCGGCAGGTCCGGCGAGCCCGCCTCGCGGTAGAAGAGCCGGCGGCCCGCGACCGTCGCGTACCTGTGGTGCACCTGCGCACTCATCTCTAACCTCCGCAAAGCGATGTGGTGGTTATGTCAGGGTAGGCACAGGTGATGTAACCTTGTCAATGGCGAATGGAGGTTAGGATGCCGGGTGAGGACGCGACGCCGGACGACGGTTTTCTGCTGGCCCTGCTGAACAGCACGCCGACCGTCGCGGGCGAGGTCACCGATCTGCTCGCGGAGCCGGAGCAGGCGCGTGCGTGGATGAGGGAGCACGCGCCGATCGGGCAGCGCGCCGGCGAGCCGGCCGACGACGCCCGCCGCGGCGCGGACGGCGATGAGGGCCATGGCGACGGTGAGGACATCGCCTTCCTGAGGCGGACCCGCGACGCGCTCCAGGCGGTGGTCCACGGATCGGCCGGGCCGGCCGCGCTCGCGCCGGCGCTGGAAGGCGTCGGCTACCGCGCCGAGGTCCACGCGTCCGGCGTCGCATGGGAGTTGGAGACGCCGCCCGGACGCGCCCTGGCCGTACGGGCCGTGCTCGCCTGGGACGCGCTGGCCCGCACCGCGCCCGGTCGGCTCCGGCCGTGCCGGAACGCCGACGAGTGCACCCTCTTCCTCATCGACCGCTCGAAGAGCAACAGCGCCCGCTGGTGCTCGATGGCCCAGTGCGGCAACCGCATGAAGGCCCGCCGGCACTACGAACGCGCGAAGGGCTCCCGCTCGTCCGGGTGAAGCGCGCCGGCGACCAGCGAACGCGCCAGCGCCACGGTCGCCGCGAGGGTGTCCAGCGGCAGGGGCTGCGCGGCCAGCGCGCCCTCGTGCAGGACGAAGAGCTGGGTGGCGAGGGTCGCCGGGTCCGCGCAGCCCGCCTCGGCCGCGAGCCGTGCGAACAGGTCGCGCAGCCACAGCTTCTGGTCCGCGGCGATGCGGTGCGCGGGGTGCGCGGGGTCCGGGAGCTCGGCCAGCGCGTTGATGAAGGCGCAGCCGCGCGCGCTGCTCCGGCTCCAGGTCCGCAGCGCCTCGAAAGGCGCGGTGACGGCCTCGGCCGGGATGCCGGCGGCATCGACCGCGGCGTCCACGAGCGAGCGCCAGCGCCGGTCGCGCTGTGCGAGGTAGACCGCGACGAGCCGGTCCTTCGACCCGAACCGGTTGTACAGCGTCCGCTTGGTCACGCCCGACCGCTCGGCGATCAGGTCGACGCCGACCGCCGTGATGCCGCGCTCGTAGAACAGCTCCTCGGCGGCCGCGGCGATGCGGCGCCCCGCCGCGGTCATGGGCCGGGACTCCTGCACGGGGCGCTCCTTCGCGGGTGGGGTTACGCTGGAGAGATTCACAGAACAGTATATCTCCATGAGAGGCGAGGAGGTCCGGACGATGGGCGTGCCTGAGAACGAGCCCGAGCGCGTGTCCGAGCGCGTGTCCGACCGCGTACGTGACGGCGTACCCGACCGCGTGTCCGACCGGCTGCGTGGCGAGGTACCCCGCGTACCCGACGACGTACCCGCGCACATGCGCGCCGTGCGGATCACGCGGCACGGCGGGCCGGAGGTCCTCCGGCCGGCCGAGGTGGCCGTCCCGCGCCCGCGGGCGGGCGAGGTGCTGGTCCGGGTCGTCGCGGCGGCGCTGAACAACACCGACCTGTGGACCCGGGAGGGCGCGTACGGCCGCCCGGGCGCGCCGACGACGCCGTCCGGCTGGCGCGGGCCGATCGATTTCCCGCGCATCCAGGGGGCCGACGCGGCCGGCCGGGTCGCGGCCGTCGGCGCGGGCGTGCCCGCGGGCCTCGTGGGGCGCCGCGTGGTGGTCGACCCGGCGATCTACGACGCCGACGGGCCGGACGCCAACCCGGTCGGGCTGATGGGCAGCGAACGCGACGGCGGCTACGCCGAGTTCGTGACCGCGCCGGCCGAGCGCGTGCACGACATGACGGACTCCCCGCTCACCGACGACCAGCTCGCCACGCTGCCGACCGCCTACGGCACGGCCCTCGGGATGATCGAGCGCGGCCGGCTGCGGGCGGGGGAGACCGCCCTGGTCACCGGGGCCTCCGGCGGCGTCGGCCTGGCGCTGGTGCAGCTGGCCGCGGCCCGCGGCGCGCGCGTCGTCGCCGTCAGCAGCGGTCCCAAGGCCGGCGCGGTGCGCGAGGCGGGCGCGCGCGACGTGGTCGACCGCGCCGGGGACCTCGTCGGCCAGATCCGCGCCGCCGCGCCGCACGGCGTGGACGTCGCCCTCGACGTCGTGGCCGGCGAACTGGTCGGCGCGGGGCTGCCGTTGCTCCGCGAGGGCGGCCGGTGGGTGATCGCCGGCGCGCTCGGCGGCTACGACGTGGCGTTCGACGTACGCCGTCTCTACCTGCACAACGCGCAGGTGATCGGCTCCGCGATGCACACGCCCGCGCACTTCGCCCTCCTCGCCGACCTGGCCCGCCGCGGCGCGGTCCGGCCGGTCGTCGCGGCGACGTACCCGCTGGACCAGGCCGCCCGCGCACAGCGCGACCTCGCCCGCAGGAACCACGTCGGCAAACTCGTCCTGCACCCCTGACGGACCGAGCCCCGTCCACGGCGGGCTCCACGGCGAACTCCACGGCCGGCTCCTCTGCCGACTCCACTACGGGCTCCGCCACGGCGGCCCGGTGCCGACCCGCGGCCGGTGCGCCGGCACGGTCGCTGCCGACGCCCGCGCGGTCCCGTACCCGCGCTTCGGGCCGCAGACCGCGCGCCGGTAGAGGCGGACCCCGCGCACCTGCGCCACCTCGCGGTAGCCGTGGCCGACCAGGGCACGCAGCAGCGGGTAGCCGGCGAGCGGGCAGGGGGTCCCCGCGGAGTCGTCCGCGACCAGGCAGGGAGGGGCGGCCGTCAGCTCGCGGCACAGGGCCCGCCACGCACCCGGGACGGCGTACGCCTCGCCGACGCGGTGGGCGTCGCCGCCGTCGCAACTGCGCGGGCACACCGTCGTGGAGGCGCGCGCCACCGGCCGGCAGCTGCACCTGGGCGACGGCTTCGTCCGGGCCGACGGGCGGCTCACCAGCGTCTGTCCCCGCGCGCACGACACGGGCAGCGCCGCCGCGCGGGACTACACCACCTTTCTGCGGTCGCACCACATCGTCGGCGTGTACACCCGCGGCCCGCACGCGGACCGGATCGTGCCGCTCCAACTGATCGAGGCGGGCGTCTGCCCGGCCCTCGCGGGAGCCCTCGCGGCGCTCTGTCTCTCCCGCGCCCGCCGCATCCCGGCCTGAGCGCGCCCACGCGCGGAGCGAGGGACGGAAGAGGCGAGCCGCTCCCATGGGGGTGAGCACGACCGCGGCCAGGATGCGGGTCCAGGATGCGGGTGGAGCGCCGGAGCGCCGGCGGCAGCACCACGCCGTGGACCGCGAGGAGCGGTTCGCCGTCGTCGCCCGGCGCGGTCAGGGTGCGGACGCGGCGGTCCGGGCCGGCTCCTGCGTCACGGGCGCCGTGGCCGACGCGTCCCCGGTCCCGCGTGCGCCGCTGCGTGTCGCGCCGACTCCCGCCGCCACCACGAACAGGACGCCGCACGCCGGTATCAGGCCCGGTCGCTGGCCGAGCACGAGCAGCCCGGCCAGCAGCGCGACGGCCGGCTCCAGGCTCATCAGGGTGCCGAACGCGGACGCGGTCAGCCGCCGCAGCGCCAGGAACTCCAGGGCGAACGGCAGCACCGCGCTGAGCACCGCGAGCCCCAGCATCGCGGCCAGCAGCGGCCAGGTGACCCGGTGCAGATCGTGCGGGGCTGCGACGACCAGCGTGAGCACGCCCGCGACCGGCATCGAGAGCGCGAGGCCGTCGAGGCCGGTCACGGTGTCGCCCACGTGCTGGGTGAGCAGGATGTACGACGCCCAGCACACGGCGGCGGCCAGCGCGAAGCCCACCCCGCCGAGGTCGATGCCGCCGTGCCAGGGCCGGGTCAGCGTCAGCACGCCGCACACCGCGGGCGCCGCCCAGTACCCGCCGCTGCGGCCAGGACCCCGTAGCGACACCGCGAGCGGACCGAGGAACTCCAGCGCGCTGGCGGTGCCCAGCGGCAGGCGCACCACGGCCAGCATGAAGAACAGCATCATGCCGGCGCTCACCGCGCCCAGCACCGCGCACGCCGCCAGCTCACGCCGGCCGAACTCCCGCAGCCGCGGCCGGACCAGGACCAGCAGGAGCACGCCCGCCCACCCCACCCGCAGCGCCGTCGTCCCCAGCGGCCCGAGCCGGTCCACCAGCGGCACCGACAGCGCCAGCCCGAGCTGCACGGTGGACATCGAGCCCAGGGCCATCAGCGCGCCGGCCGCGTTCCCGGGCAGCCGCAACCCCCTTCCGGGCAGCCGCAACCCCTTCCCGGGCGCACCGCGCGGCCCTTTTCCGCGCGGGCGCGGCGGGTGCGCGGGATTCTCGGACGGCAGGCTCATGCGCCCAGTAGACGCGACCGCGACCGTTCACGTCCACGTGGAATTACTGAACATTCTGTTCAGGCATCCTGGACAATCAGAGGATGGAGACACGCCGACTGCGGATGCTCGTGGAACTGTCCCGGCTGGGGTCCATGCGCGCGGTGGCCGAGACGCTGGGCACGACCACCTCGACCGTCTCGCAGCAGATCGCCGCGTTGTCCGGCGAGATGGGCGCGCCGCTGACCGAGCCGCACGGCCGGCGGGTCCGGCTCACCCCGGCCGGGCGGCGGCTGGCCGAGCACGGCGTGCGCATCCTCGCGTCGGTCGAGGCGGCGCGGCACGACCTCGCACCGGAGGCCGAGCCCAGCGGCACCGTCCGCGTCGCCGGGTTCGCCACCGCCATCGGCTCCCGCCTGCTGCCGGTGGTCGCGGAGCTGGCCGCGCACCACCCGCGGGTCCGCGTGCTGATCCGCGAGCACGAACCCGCCGAGGCGCTCCAACTGCTGGCCGAGGACGCCGCCGACCTCGCGCTGACCTACGACTACACCCTCGCGCCGGCCGCGGAGGACCCCGCCCTGCACGCCACCGCGCTGTGGACCGCCCGCTGGGGCCTGGGCGTCCCCGCGGTCTCCGGCGCCGGCGCGGCCCCGGTGCGCGACGCCCCGGCGGAGACCGCCGCCCGCGCCGCGCCGGCCCTCGACGTCTTCGCCCGGTACGCCGGCCACGACTGGATCGTCAACTCCCGCAACACCGCGGACGAGACGGTGATCCGCACGCTGGCCTCCATGGCCGGCTTCACGCCGCGCGTCACCCACCGGGCCGACAGCCTCGACCTGGTGCAGGGCATGATCGCCGCGGGACTCGGCGTGGGCCTGCTCCCCGAGGGGCGGGCCACCCTGCCGGCCGTCCGGCTGCTCCCGTTCGCCGAACCCCGCGTCGAACTGCGCGCGTTCGCCGTCGCCCGCCGCGGCCGCCTGGACTGGTCCGCGCTCACGCTCGTCACGCGGCTCCTGCGCGACCGCCCTGCATGACCTCCTGGCCGATGTCCTCCAGCGGCCTCGCCCTGGTCTCAGGACCGATCCACAGGAAGAGCACGGCCGCCAGCAGCAGCGGCACCGCGCCGAGCAGGGCGGTCAGGGCGATGGACGGCACGGAAGCCGCCGCGACGGTGAGGGCGAGGATCAGCACGCCGCCCGCCTTGGTCATGCCGGCCGCGAGACCGGTGCCCCGGGAGCGGACCAGCGTCGGATAGATCTCGGCGGCGTACCCGGCGACCACCGCGACGACCGAGCTGACCCCGGACAGCGGCACCACCAGCAGCAGCGAGAGCGCCAGCCGGTGGTGGGCCAGCGAGCCGCCGGCGATCACGAAGCCGAGCAGCGTCACGCCGGTGACCGCGGTGACGGTGACGATCGTCTTCCGGCTGCCCCACACGCCGTACATCCACGCGCAGAGCACGGTGAGCGGCAGGCCGAGCACCGCGGCGTTGCGGATCACGTAGTCGCCGTTGACCGTCGAGTAGCCCAGCCGCTGGAGGTTCGTGGGCACCCACAGCTGGAAGCCGTACGTCATCAGGCCGACGCCGATGCCGAGGACGGTGATCGCGAGGGTCGGGGCGGCCAGCGGGCGCCGCAGCAGGGTGGCCCAGCCGACGCGGTCCACGTCCCGCTCGATCTCCGCCTCCTGCACGGGCTCCTCCTCCGCGGTCGCGCCGTAGCGCTCCATCACCGCCTCGGCCTCCCGGCGCCTGCCGCGGGCCAGCAGGTAGCGCGGCGACTCCGGGATCCAGTGGTTGAGCAGCAGGAGCAGCAGCCCGGTGGGCAGGCTGATCAGCCACAGGATGCGCCAGCTGTACGTGGGGGTGAGCGCCCCGGACAGCCAGCTGGTGATCACGTACGCGCCCGCGATGTCGCCGCCGATCAGCACCATGAGCCAGCCGCGGTGCCGCGCCGGGATGGTCTCGGCCATCAGCGTGAACGTGATGGGCAGCATGCCTCCCGCGCCGATGCCCATGAAGAAGCACATCAGCAGGTTCCAGCCGAAGCCGGGCATCGCGCCGCAGATGGACGTGGTGACGAAGAGGACGCCCGCCAGGATGATCGAGGAGCGGCGGCCGATCCGGTCGCCGAGCCACCCCCACAGCCACGAGCCGATCACCGTGCCGGCGATCCCGGTCAGCGGCAGCCAGGACACCGGGGTGTGGCCGTGCGGGTTGCCGGGCGACTTCAGGCCGTACTCCTGGGCGAAGCCGGGGGCGACGAACGCCAGCGCGGTCGGCTTCATCACGTCGATCGTCACCGCGAGGGCCATCACCACCAGCAGGGCCACGTGCTGCCGGTTGACCGGGGCGTCGTCCAGCGTGCGGACCCTGATCCGGGCGGCCGACTCCACGATGGCGGACGTGCCGCGCGGGATCAGCCCGTAGAGCACGGCGGCCAGCCCGACGCCGATCAGCGCCATCCCGACGATCATGGGCGTGTCCGGACGCATCCCGCGCAGCTGGTAGTGCATGTCCCGCGCGCCGATGTACATCGGCAGGTGGAGCAGGACGCCCGCGGTGCACGCCAGCACCCCGAGCCAGAATGCCGCCGGGTGCTCGAAGCCCCCGGACCGCGACGGGTTCCCGGACTTCGCTTGCGTCGTCACCAAGGCTCGCTCCCACGGGGTGGCAGGGTCGCACGGAGAGCGGCCCGCCCGCGCGTGCGGCACCGCGACTCGCCCGCACGGCCGGGAGATCACCCGCGCCGGGCGCCATCATGCGTCCCGGACACCGCCGTTCCGCTTCTTCCAGATTGCTGTGCCAGCGCGAACGCGCCGCCTGGGCGCGCCTCGGCATGCCCTCCCCGCCGGGTCGGCCCTCCGCCGGCGCGGCCCTCCCCGCCGGATCGGGGTCAGCGGCGCAGGCCGTCCGCGATGACGGTGACCAGCGTGCGGGCCCGCGGCTCCCACTCCGCCGCCGGGACCCGGGAGAGCGCCCCGAGCAGCAGGATGACGTCCGTGGCGTCGGCGTCGTCGCGCAGCTCGCCGGCCGCCCTGCCGCGGTCGAGCAGCGCGGTCAGCGCGTCGTGCAGCCGGCCGTGCTGGTCGGCGTACAGGTCCTGCCAGGCCGACGCCTCGATGGCGGCCATGACGCCGCGCTTGACCCGCGCGTAGGCGACCAGCCGGTCGAACCAGCGGACCAGCGCCTCCGCCGGCGGGTGCGCGGCGATCAGGCCGGGGACGGCGTCGACCAGCTCGCCCATCTCCTCGCGGTAGACCTCGGCGAGCAGGTGGCCGCGGGTCGGGAAGTGCCGGTAGAGCGTGCCCTGCCCGACCCCGGCGGCCCTGGCGACCAGGTGCAGCTTGAGCTCGTCGGCCGATTCCGGGGCGTCGACCAGCGCCGCGCGGGCGGCGGCGACGATCCGCTCGCGGTTGGCGACCGCGTCCGAGCGGCTGGCACGGGCGGGGACGGCGGGCATACGTGCCTCGTTTCCGACGACGGGAGGATGAACGGACAAGTGTCCGGTACGGTGGAAGAGATAACCGGACAACTGTCAGTTTAGAGCGGGAGGCACTCCGATGAGCGGAGTCGGCGAAATGGGTGCGAGCGGTGCGAGTGGCGCGGCCGGCACGAGCGACGCGGCCGGCGGTGGGATCAGTGGGATCGACGGGACCGGTGGGATCAACAGGACGGATGGGAGTCACGAGAGCGGCCGCGTCGCCGGAGCCGAGGGGATCGGCGGGTCCGACGGGGTCCGTGGCAAGGTCGTGGCCGTCACCGGCGCGAGCAGCGGCATCGGCGAGGCCACCGCGCTGCGGCTGGCGGCGCGCGGCGCGGCCGTGGTGCTCGGCGCCCGGCGCGCGGACCGGCTCGACGCCCTGGTGGACCGCATCCGGACCGCGGGCGGCCGCGCGGAGGCGGTGCCCACCGACGTCACCCGGCGCGAGGACCTCGACCGGCTCGTCGCCGCCGCGGTCGAGCGCTTCGGCCGCCTCGACGTCCTGGTGAGCAATGCGGGCATCGCCAGGAACGCGCTGTTCACCGACCTCGACGTGGCCGCCTGGGACGCGATGATCGACGTCAACGTGCGCGGCGTGCTGCACGGCATCGCCGCGGCGATGCCGCAGTTCCGCCGCCAGGGCCGCGGCCACCTGGTGACGATCGTGTCCACCTCCGGTCTGAAGATCGTCCCGACGCAGGGCGTCTACGCCGGTACGAAGAACGCCGTCCGCACGCTGCTGGAGGCGCTGCGCCAGGAGTCCACCGACGGAGTCCTGCGCACCACGTCGATCTCGCCCGGCTATGTGCGCACCGAACTGGTCGACTACATCGACGACCCCGGGATCCGCGCGGAGGTGCAGGAGCGGATGGCGGCGCTCGGCATCGACCCCGACGCGGTGGCGCGGGCCGTCGCGTTCGCCGTCGAGCAGCCCGACGACGTCGAGATCGGCGACATCACCGTGCGGCCCACCCGCCAGAACTGACGGCGCGGCCGCGACCGACCGCGCTCGCGCACCCGCCGGGGCCGGCCGTGGCCGCGGCGGCGTCGTGGCCCCCGTGGCTGCCGCCGTGGTCGCCGCCTCAGCCGCCTCGGCCGCCGTAGTCCTATGCGGGAGCGCGCCGTTCGTGGATCATGGGCGGCTGTGACTGAACACATGACCGAGACGCCCGCGGACCCCGAGGTCGCCGCGCTGCTGCGGGTCCTGCACGGACAGCGGCGGCACATCCTCGGGGCCGTCGAGGGCCTGGACGACGCCGACCTGCGGCGGCCGGTGCTGCCGTCCGGCTGGCACTGCCTGGGCCTGGTCCAGCACCTGACGCTGGACGTCGAACGCTTCTGGTTCCGCGCCGTGCTCACCGGGGACGAGGCGGTCATCGCCGGCCTGACCTCCGGCGACGCGGCCTGGCGGGTGGCCGCCGACGTGCCGTCCGGCGACGTGCTCGACGGCTACCGCCGCGAGGCCGGGACCGTCGACGCCGTCATCGCCGCGCTGCCCGCCGACGCGCCGCTCGCCTGGTGGCCGCGCGAGCTGTTCGGCGAGCCCCACCTGCACAGCCTGCGCGACCTGCTGCTCCACGTCATCACCGAGACCGCCTGCCACGCGGGCCATCTCGACGCGGTGCGCGAACTCATCGACGGCCGCAGGTGGTTGGTCCTGACGTAGGGACCGTAGGGACGCGGGGACGTAGGGACGCGGGCCGGGCGCCGCGGGCGTGCGCGGCGTGCGCGGCGTGCGCGCGAAAAGCGGTGGCGGGCGGCCGGGGCTCCGGGACTAGGATGCCGGGAACGCCCAGGAGGCACCGGAAGGAGGCGAGAGCGATGAACGTGACACGTCATGCGCGCTCCCGCCTGTCCACCGGGCGTCGTTGATCCCTGCGGGAGCGCATCTCCGACTCCCGAAGGACTCACATGCCTGACTCAACCGGTCCCGACCTGGTCTTCCGCGCGCTCGCGGCGGGCGAGACCGCGCTGTTCACCTCGCTCCCCGACGGCCCGCGGCTCGGCCGCGCGCTGGTCGGGCAGCACTTCGCCACCCTCGACGAGGGCGGCGAGTACCGCCCCGAGTGGTCCTGGGTCGCCCTGCGCGGCGATCGCGTCGTGGCCCGCGCCGCGTGGTGGGGCCTGCCCGGCGACACCGAGCCGGTCGCGCTCGACTGGTTCGACTTCGCGCCCGGCGAGGCGGAGGCGGCCGTCCGGCTGCTGCGCGCCGCGCCGCTGTACGCCGAGTACAGCCTGCTGCTGCCGCCCGGCTGGCGCGACCAGCCGGATGTGCGCGCCGCGGCCGAGCAGCGGATGGCCGCGGCCGAGCGGGCGGGCCTGCGCAAGCTGGTCGAGCGGTACCGCTACACCTGGACGGCCGGCGCCGATCCGCTGCCGCCGCGCACCGGCCGGCTGGTCTGCCGGCCGGAACCGGACGACGCCGCCTTCCGCGCGGTCATGGCCCGCATCATGACCGGCACGCTGGACGCGCACGACCGCCACATGCTCGACACGCGGGGCCTGGACGCGGCCCTGGACGAGACCCTGGGCATCCTGGACTGGATGCCGTCGCCGTCGCACTGGCGGCGGGTCGCGTACACGCCCGACGGCGAGGTGGCCGGCCTGCACGTGCCGGCGGAGAACACGGGCGGCCCGTGCGTCGGCTTCATCGCCGTGGTCCCCGAGCAGCGCGGGCACGGCTATGCGTACGACCTGCTGCTGGAGTGCACCCACGACCTGGTCGACCGCGGCGCCACGCGGATCGCCGCCGCGACCGACCGGACCAACACGCCCATGGCCGCGCACTTCGCCGCCGCCGGCTACCCGATCAGCCAGGAACGGGTGGACTTCGTCAGGGACGCGGGCGCCACCGACTGAGGACCGGCGCGCCGGCGACCGGTGTGCACCTCGATTCGACATACCTCGAATCGAGGTGCACACTGGTCCCATGCTGGAACTGACCATCCTCGGCTTCCTCGCCGACGGCCCGCTGCACGGCTACGAACTGCGGCGCCGGGTCGCCCAGCTGTCCGGCCACGCGCGGCCGGTCAGCGACGGCAGCCTCTACCCGGCGGTCAACCGCCTGGTGGCCAAGGGGCTGCTGGAGCGCCGGAGCGAACCCGGCGCGGCGGCCGCGCAGCGGCACGTACTGACCCTGACCGCAGCGGGCCGGGCACACCTGCTGGACCGGCTGCGGCAGCCGGGCGAGCAGGAGATCACCGACCCGACCCGCTTCTTCACCGTGCTCGCGTTCCTCTCCCGGCTGCCCGACGCCGCCGAGCGGCGGGCCGTGCTGCGCCGCCGGCTGGACTTCCTGGAGACGCCGGCCAGCTTCTTCTACGACGGGGACGGCACGCCGATCCGCGCGGAGCAGGTCGCCGACCCCTATCGCCGCGGGATGCTCCTGATCGCCCGCGCCACCAGCCGCGCGGAGCGCGCCTGGCTCCACGAACAACTGGACGCGGACGGCGGGTCCACGGAGTCCGCCGGAGCCGCCGAGTCCGCCGAGACGGCCCCCGCGGCCGCCCGAACCCCCGAGGAGTCCCCTTGAACGCCACCATGCGCGCGATCGTCCTCGACGCGCCCGGCCCGGTCGACAACCTGCGCCTGCGCGAACTGCCCGTGCCGGAGCCGGGACCCGGCCAGGTCCGGATCAAGGTCGAGGCGTTCGGCCTCAACCGCTCGGAACTGCACACCCGGCTCGGCCTCGCCGATGGGGTCACCTTTCCCCGCGTCCCCGGCATCGAGGCCGCCGGCACCGTCGACCTCGACCCGGACGGGCTGCTGCCGCGCGGGCAGCGGGTCGCCGCGATGATGGGCGGCATGGGCCGGACCTTCGACGGCGGCTACGCCGAGTACACCGTCGTGCCCCGCTCCTGCGTGATCCCGTTCGACTCGGACCTGCCGTGGGCGGTGATCGGCGCGGTGCCGGAGACGCTCCAGACCGCGTACGGCTCGCTGACGGTGGGCCTCGACCTGCGCAAGGGCCAGACCCTGCTGATCCGCGGCGGCACCTCCGCGCTCGGCTTCGCCGTCACGACGCTCGCCAAGGACCTCGGCGCGACCGTGCTGGCGACCACCCGCAACCCCGCCCGCACCGCGGACCTCGCGCGGCACGGCGTGGACCACCCGCTCGTCGACGACGGCGACGTGGCCGCGCAGGTGCGGCGGCTGCTGCCCGAGGGCGTGGACGCCGCGCTTGAGCTGGTGGGCACGCCCACCCTGCCGGACACCCTGCGCGCCGCCCGCGTGCACGGGACGGTCTGCTTCGCCGGCATGCTCTCCAACGAGTGGACCGTGCGCGACTTCTACCCGGGCGGGTATCTGCCGCGCGGCGTGCGGCTGTCCGCCTACGGGGGCTCGGCCTCCGACCTGCCGGCCGAGGTGCTGCAGCGCTACCTCGACGGCATCGCCTCCGGCCGCACCAGCCTCGGCCCGGTCCACACCTACGCCCTGGCCGACATCCCGTCCGCGCACCGGGACATGGAGGAGGGCCGCAAGGTCGGCAAACTCGTCGGCCTCACGTCCTGAGCCGGGTCCTGACCAGAGTCCTGAGCCGGGTCCCGACCCGGGCGCGGGAGCGCGTCCACGGCGGTTGCTACGGTGGGGCCGCTTCGAACGGGACGGGCCCCACGGGGGGCGGGGGGGGCGCGCG
>JAJSZB010000339.1:0-10947 GCA_050613715.1 Streptomyces sp. IBSBF 3018 | reverse complement strand
CCCTCCACCCGTTCCTCCCTCCCGCCGCAGTCACGCGGCGTCCCGTTCCGGCGTTCCAGGGGCTCCGCGTTCCGCCTGGTCACAGCGGGTTTCGCCGTTCCGGCGTCCCGACCTGGCGGTCATGCCTGGCGGTCGGGACGGATCACCCCACAAGCTCAGGTCATCCAAGCACCTCACGCACCACGACCGTGAAAGAGGCCCGGCGCCATGTCCCGTATGTCCCGCCCGCACCACGTCCCCGGCACCCGCGGACTCCCCCGCGACCGCGGCGCGCGGGTCCGTGTCGTCGTCGGCGGCGCGGCGACCGCCGTGCTCGCCGCGCTGTGCCTGACCGCCTGCGGGGACGGGGGCGGCCACTCCGCGAAGGCGTCGGCGGACACCTCCGCCGCCGCCTCGCCCTCCGCGGGCGCCACCGGCACGCCGTCCACGCCCGCGGCCTCCGCGCCCTCCTCGCCGTCCGCCGGGACCACGGGCACCACCGGGTCCACCGCCGCGCGCCCGGCCGCGTCCACCGGTTCCTCGTCCGCGGGCTCCTCCTCCGGCAAGGGCAGCGGCGGCGCGACCGCCGGCCGTACCGGCAAATCCCCCGCGTCCGGCGCCACGTCGTCGGGCAAGCCGGTCACCTGCGAGGGCTCCGTGACGCGCACGGTCGCCGCGCCGCCGACCCGCCCGGTGAACCACCTGCTGCTCACGGTCACCAACACCGGCAGCAGGACCTGCTACCTCTACGGCTACCCGGCCCTGCAGTTCCCGGGCAGCCAGTCGGTGCCGCCGCCCGTCGAGGACTCCCACCCGCAGGCCGTGGTCACGCTCGACCCGGGCGAGTCGGGCTACGCGTCGGTGCGACTGTCCGCCGGGGACGGCAGCGGCGCCCACGGGCGCACCGAGCGCTCCCTGACCGTGTACTTCAGCGGCAGGTCCGGCTCCGGCAGCGTCGGCGCCGCGGCCCACCCCAGGCTGCCCGCGAAGGGCGTGTACGTGGACGACTCCCTCACCACCACGTACTGGCAGCAGTACGCGGACGACGCGCTGAACTGGTGAGCCGCCGCGGCCGACCGCACGGCCGGCCGCTTTCCCGCAAACCCGCGAACGCGTACGCCACCTGGCACTACCGTGGGGAGCCGCAGGTCCGGACGAGGGGTCCCGGACCGTGGACGACAGGGTGACGGCCCGGGGACGGCCGGCGCCCGGCGCGGGGTCCCGCCCGCGCGCCCGGGGGTGGGGGACGCTTGACGACGGTTCTGTTCGTGCACGGCACGGGGGTGCGCAAGGCGTCGTACGACGCGACGTTCGCGCGGTTCTCCGCGGGACTCGCCGCGGTGCGCCCGGGGGTCGAGGCGGCCCGGTGCTACTGGGGCGACGCGCACGGCGCGCGGCTGAACGCGGGCGGCGTGTCCGTACCGGCCGGGGAGTCCGACCGCGGACCGGGCGGCGTCGCGATCGAGCCGTCCGCGCCGGTGGACACCGCGGAGGCGGACGCCGCGCTGTGGGGGCTGCTGGAGCGCGACCCGCTCTTCGAACTGCGCCTGGCCGGCGCGGAGGGCGCGTTCGCAGGGCCCTGGGCCGGTCCCGGGCCGACGCTCCCCCACGCCTCCGGACCGCCGTCGCCGCCCTCGCCTCCCCCGTGGTCGCTGCCGCCGGGTGCCGCGACCCGCGGTGACGAACTCCTCGACGCCGCCGCCTCGTTGACCGAGGACCGCGGCGGCCGCCGGACTCGACGGCGTCCTCGCCGACGCGCTGGAGGCGGTGCTGTCCGCGCGGGCCGTCGCGGAGGCGCTGGAGGCGGAGCCCGGCGCGCCGGGGGACGCGTGGACGGACGGCGATCTGCGTACCGCGCTGGCCCGGGCGGTCGTCGCGCAGGCGCTGCGCACGGCCGACGAACGGCTGGACGGCACGCTGCCGTGCGACGGCGACCACCGGGACGCGCTGGTGGCCGCGGTGGTCGCGGCGCTGGGCGGTTCCGACCGCGGCGCGGGCGCGGCCGTGGGGCGGTTCGGCCTGAACGTCGCGCTGCGGCTGGGCGCCACCCGCCCGCTGGAACGCCGCAGGTCCGCGCTGACCGAGGCGTCCGCGCCCGCGGCAGGCGACGTCCTGCGCTACCTCGCCCGCGGTGAGGCGCTGCGCGGCTTCCTGGCCGAGGCGGTGCACGCGGCCGGCGGCCCGGTGGTCCTGGTGGCGCACAGTCTCGGCGGCATCGCCTGCGTGGAACTGCTGGCCACCCTCCGACTGCCCGCGGTGGAGCTGCTGGTGACGGTCGGCTCGCAGGCGCCGCTGCTGTACGAGCTGGACGCGCTGCCCCAACTGCCGTTCGGCCGCGGGCTGCCCGCCTCCTTCCCGCGCTGGGTCAACGTCTACGACCGGCGCGACCTGCTCGGCCACGTCGGCGCGGGCGTCTTCCCCGGACGCGTCGAGGACCGCGAGGTCGACAACCGCACGGCCTTCCCCCGGGCGCACAGCGCCTACTTCGGCAACCGGGCCTTCTACTCCGTTCTGGACGAAGTGCTGCCGCCGGACGACGTACCGCCGGCGGACGAGGCGCTGCGGTGAGCCCGCGGCACCGCCCGGCCGACGTACCGCCGCCGGAACCGGCGGACACCCTGGCCCTCGTCGTCGGCGTCGAGGCGTATGCGGCGGGCGGCGGCTGGTCGCTGGACGGGCCGGCCCTGGACGCCTGCCGGTTCGCCGCCTGGCTGACCGGACGCGGCGTGCCCGCCGACCGGGTGTCCCTGCTGGTCTCGCCGCTGCCGAAGAACGCCGCCGCGGTCGCGGAGGCCGCGGGCGAAGTGCCGGTGCGTCCCGCCGACAGCGCGACGGTGCGGGCGGCGCTCACCGAGCTGCGGCGGCGGACCAGCGGCCTGCTGGTCGTCCACTGGGGCGGGCACGGCGTCGTCGAGGGCGAGGAGCGGCGGCTGCTGTACGCCGACGCGACCGCCGACGACCAGCGCAACCTCAATCTGACCGTGCTGCTGCGCTCGCTGCGGTCCTCCACCTACCCCGGCCACCCGCGGCAGTTGGTGCTGGTGGACGCGTGCGCGCTGCCCGCCCGGCGGGCGGCGGACCGGCTGCCGGACGAGCGGTTCGCCGAGGGCCGGTCCGATCCGTGGCGGGACCAGTGGGTGCTGATGGCGGCGAGCCCAGGTGAGGCCGCCGCCAACGACGACGCGCGCGGCACCGGCCTGTTCTCCGCCGTGCTCCGCGAGGAACTGGCCCGGCTGCCCGTGCGCTGGCCGCCGGACGCGGAGTCCCTGCGGGACGCGGTGCGGGACCGCTTCGAGGACCTGCGGGCGGCCGGCCGGGCCCGGCAGATGCCCAGCCACCTGTGGTTCCGCTCGCGCGTCGGCGAGCACGTCGACCTCGTCTCCGGCGCCGCGCCCGGCGCGCCCGCGCGGGCGACGGGCGGCGAGCTGCTCAGCCATGCGGAGTTCCGGGCACTGCGGTCGGTCCTCGACGGCGCGCCGGCGCCGGAAGGGCTGCGCGGGCTGTTCCGGGACGCGACCCGGGACGTCCCCGGCTGTGCGCCGCCCGCGCTGCCCGACGACCTGCTGTCGACCGTGCGGGCGCTGCGTGGACCGGTGTCGCCGCGTCCGCTCTTCCACTTCCTGGTGCGGCTGGCCGCGGCCTCCGACCGGGTCACGCAGGACCGGTTGTGGGAGTGGCTCAACGAGACCGCGCCGCGCTGGGGTGTCGAAGCGGCCGAACTCCACGAGCTGGACGGGCTGTTGCGCCGCACCCACATCGCCTTCCGGCTGCGGCCGGACCTGTTGGGCGACGGCTTCCAGGTCACCGGCTGGTCGGTCGAGGACACGGACGTGCGCCAGGAGGTGTGCACCGACGACGAGCCGTGGGAACTGCCGCGGGTGGCCGAGGAGTTGGCCGAGGTGATCGCCGACCGCGCCGCGGATCTGGAGGCGGTGCCGCCGGTGGTGGAGTTCCTGCTGCCGCTGGCCCTGCTGGACCAGGAGATGGAGGCGCTGCCGGTGCGGGTCTCCGAACGCACCGCGCCGGTCGGCGAGTTGTGCCCGGTGGTGGTCCGCCCGCTGGAGCGGCTGGACGACGGGGCCGCCCGCGACGCGCTGCGGGCGCGCTGGAAGGACCTGGCGGCGCGCGGCGACGGCTACGCGCGGGACGCGATCCACTGGGTGCTGGGCGGTGCGCCGCAGGACGCCGCCGACCACGGCCCGGAGGGCAGTTGCGCCCCGGGTGACGCGCACGTCTGCGCCGCCCTCGCCTACGCCCGTCCGCACGGCCCGGCGGAGGACCCGGCGCTGCGGGCGGTCCTCGACGCGGGGATGCCGGTCGCGCTGTGGCACCGGGCCGCCCCCGAACGCCCGGACCGCAGGGCCGCGCTGGAGGCCGTGCTGGGCGGCCGGGCGCTGCGCGACCTGCCCGATGTCGTCCGCGGGCAGCGCACCGCCGCCCGGCACCCCAGCGCCACGCCGGAGCACGCCGGGAACGGCCTGGTGCTGCTCTGGGACGACCCCGACCGGCTGCCGCCGGAACTGCGCTGGCAGCCGCCCGTCCTGTCAGGAGCCGCACCGTGACCGCATGGCCCATCTACACCGGCAGCGGCGTGCCGCACGCCGGCGTCGACCGGCTGCCGCCGCCGCCCAACTGGCGCAGCTTCGACGGCGGTCCTGTGCTGCCCGCGCCCGACGCGCCCGACCCGGCAGCGCGCCGCCGGCTCGGCGCGCTGCCGGACGGCACGGTCCGCGTGCCGGACCCGCTGGAGGTGCAGATGGTCAACGCGGCGCTGTTCCTGCGCCGCCCGCTGCTGGTGACCGGGCGGCCGGGCACCGGCAAGTCGTCGCTGGCCGCGCTGATCGCGCAGGAGCTGTCGCTCGGCCCGCTGCTGCGCTGGCCGATCACCAGCCGCTCGACGCTGGCGGACGGGCTGTACCGGTACGACGCGATCGGCCGGCTGCGGGAGGAGAACGTACGGCATCTGCGGCGCGTCGCGGGCCGGACGGCCGGCGGCGTACCGACGGCGGACCATGCGGACGGTGCGGACGGTGCGGACGGCGGGCCTGCCGCGGCGCCCGGCTCCCCCGGTGCGGGTCCGCACGACGGGCACGGCCGACGCGACGGGCACGACGGGCCCGACGAGTACGCGGCTGAGGCGGCGGACATCGGACGCCACCTGCGGCTGGGACCGCTGGGGACCGCGCTGCTCCCGTACGCACGGCCGCGGGTGCTGCTCGTCGACGAGATCGACAAGAGCGACGTGGACCTGCCCAACGACCTGCTCAACGTCTTCGAGGAGGGCGAGTTCGAGATCGACGAGCTGTCCCGCCTGCCCGAGGAGGCCGGTCCCGTCACGGTGATGACCGCGGACCGCAACGGCACGGCGGACGTCGTCGGCGGCCGGGTGCGCTGCCGGGCCTTCCCGCTGGTCGTCCTGACCAGCAACGGGGAGCGGCAGTTCCCGGCCGCGTTCCTGCGCCGCTGTCTGCGGCTGGACCTCGGGCAGCCGGGCGACGACCAGCTGGACGCGATCGTCGCCGCGCACCTCGGCCGGGAGGCCACCGACGCCGCGGCCGAGCACGTGGCCACGTTCCTCGCCCGCAGGAAGCGGTCCGAGGTCACCACCGACCAGTTGCTCAACGCCGTCTACCTGGCCACCTCGGGAAGCCGGCACGAGGACCGGACGCCCGAGGAGGCGGCGACCCTGGACGCGGTCGTGCAGGCCGTCATGCGCCCGCTGACCGGGTCGGAATGACCGGGGTCGCGGCGCGATGATCGAGGATCTGCTGCCGGTGCTCGGCGCGGCCGGGCTGCGGCCGGACGCCCGCGAGCTGTGCGACGCGCTGTGGCTCGCCTCGCACGTCCGCGCCGCACCGGCCGCACCCGCTGCCCCCGACGACGCCGGCGCGGCGTCCGCGGAAGCCTCTGCGGCCCCACCCGATCCGGCGCCGGCCGCCGCGCTCGACTCCGCGGCCGGCGGCAGCACGGCAGGGGCGGCGCTGCACGCCGCCGGGGAAGGGGGCGGCGCGGCCGGCGTCCCGGCGATGGAGGTCCGCGGACCCGCGGTCCCGGCGCTGCGCCACCCGCTCCGGCTGGCCCGCGCGCTGCGGCCGTTCAAGCGCCGCGTCCCGGACCCGGGCGCCTTCGTCGTCGACGAGCGGGCGACGGCCGCCCGGATCGCCGAGGAGGGGCTCTGGTCACCGGTGCTGCGCCCGGCGCCGCGCCGCTGGCTGGACCTGACGCTGGTGGTCGACGCCGCGCCGACGATGGTGGTCTGGCGCCGCACGGTCACCGAACTGCGGGCGCTCACCGAACAGTTGGGCGCGTTCCGTACCGTCCGGGTGCTCCACCTGCACGCGCCGCCCGACCCGGCCGCGCCGGTGCTGCTGTTCCCCGAGGGCCACGGCGGCCGCGTCGGCGCGGGCCTCCCGCCACGGGGCCCCGACGCCGACGGCGGGCGCGCGCCCGCGTCGCTCGACACGGGCGCCGGCGGGCAGGCGGTCCTGGTGGTCACCGACACGGTGGGCGCGGCCTGGCACGACGGCCGCCTGGAGCCGGTGCTGCGCGGCTGGGCCGCCGGCGCGCCGCTGGCCGTGGTCACGGTGCTGCCGCAGCGCATGTGGTCCGGCGCGGGTGTGAGGGCGGTACCGGCCGTCCTGCGGGCGCCCTTCCCCGGCGCCGCCAACGCGGCCCTCGACGCCCGGGTCGGCAGCCGCGTCGGCGCCGGCGCACGGGTGGCCCCGGACGTGCCGGTCCCGGACGTGCCGGTCCCGGTGCTCGAACTCTCCGAACGGTGGCTGGCCCAGTGGGCGGACGTCGTCGCGGGCGCGTCCGGCTGGCGCAACGCCGCGCTGCTCGTGCCGGAGGCGGCGCCGGTCCGCCCCCGTATGCCGCAGCCCGCGCCCGGCGCGACGCGGACGGCGGGCGCGGCGCGGGCGACACCGGCAGCGCAGACCAGCGGCTCTCCGGGCGGTGGCACTCCGGGCGGCGGTCCAGCCGCCGATCTCGCCGCCGATCCCGCGGCCGTCGTGCGGAGGTTCCGCGCGGCCGCGTCGCCGACGGCGTTCCGGCTCGCCTGCTGTCTGTCCGCCGCGTGGCTCAACCTTCCGGTGATGCGGCTCGTGCAGCGCGTGGCCCTGCCCGAGTCGGACACCAGTCACCTCGCCGAGGTGTACCTCGGCGGGCTGCTCACCGCCTCCGCGGCCTCGGCCGGGACCGATCCCGAGCAGGTCGCGTACGACTTCCTGCCGGGCGTCCGCGCCGAGTTGAACCAGTATCTGACGCGCCACGACCTGGTGGACATCCTGGAGCGCACCAGCGCGTTCGTCAGCGAGCGCTTCGGGCAGCCGCTGGACTTCCCCGCGCTGCTCGCCGACCCCGAGTCGGCCGAGCTTCCGGTACGCACCGGCGGCGGCCCCCCGCTGGCCTACGTCGCGGCCTCGGTGCTGTCCCAACTGGGCGGCCGGTACAGCGCGTTGGCCTCCCGCCTGGCGCGCGCCACCGTCCCTACCGCGGGCGCACCGACCGCGGGCGCACCGACCGCGCCCCTCCCGGCTGCGGGCCCCCTGGACGCCGCTCCGGCCCAAGCCGCGGGGCCGCCGGACACCGCCCCCGCCCCGACCATGCCCGCCGAGCCGGCCACACCCGCCACATCCGCGGGCGACCTCGCGGGCCGCGGTCCCGCCCGGCCCACGTCCTCCGCCGGCCAGGCCACCGACCCGGGCGGGGGGGGGGGGGGGGGGGGGGGGGGGGGGGGGGGGGGGGGGGGGGGGGGGGGGGGGGGNCGACCCGCCCGCCGCGCGGCCCGCGGCCGCGCGGCGGGAGGCGTCGGACCGGGGGCTGTGCCTGACCTTCGAGCTGGGACGCACCGCGCGCTCCCCCGAGGTCTCCTCGCGCGCCCGTGCGACGGCAGGGCTGCGCCTGCGCGAGTTGCTCGCCCGGGCGATGGCCGACGAGGGCATCCTCGGCACGGTGACCCACCGGCGCGAGGACGCCGTGGACCGGGTCGACCTGGTCGTCGCCCTGGGCGCAAGGCAGAGTGCGCTGCGGGAGGCCGCCCGGCTGCTGCTCGCGCTCGCTCCGATGGTCGGCGAGCCGCACTCGCCGGTACGGGAGGTCGTGTGGCTGCCCATCGGCGTCGCCATCACCGTGGGGACGTTGCGCGACGGCGCGACCGGGTTCTCGACGTCGGCCCACCGCCAGGCGAGGAGCCTGCTCACCTCGATGACCACGGTCCGCGCGGTGCGCGCCGCGCGGGTCCGGGCGCCGGGCTCACGGAGCCCGGACTTCCCGTTCGAGGTCGCCGTGTCCGAGACGGTGTACGGCGTGCTGCTCGAACGGCTGGGGTCCGTCGATCCGCCCTCGCGCCGGTCTCCGCGGCCGGTGGACGAGGAGGTGCGCCTGCCCACCGGGCATCTGCTCGCCGACCCGCGCGGCGTCCTGGAGGCGGTTGCCGGACCGCTCCGGACCCCGGCCGTCGCCACGCGCGCACCCCGCGTGTTTCTCTCGACCGCGACCGACGACGCCGAAACGCGCCGCCGGGCAAAGGAGTTGCGACAGCTGCTCGTCGCCGGCGGCGTGGACATCGCCGAGCGCTCCGACCGTCCCGACCGCCCCTCGGCCTCGGACTGGCACGACCGGCTCGTGCAGCAGATGCGCCGCTGCGAGCGGATCCTGGTCGTCGCCTCCGCACGTCCTCACGACGGTGCGGGCGGCTCGTCCGGACCGTTCCAGGAGGCGGAGGAGCAGTTGGTCCGCGTCCGGTCCCTGGACGCGGACCGGGTGCTGGGCGTGGTCCTTCCCGGCAGCTCCGCCTCCGGCCTGCCGCGCTACCTGCGCGACCGGCAGTCGTTCGTGCTGAGTTCCCTGACGCCCTCCGGGGTGGTGCCGCTGCTGCACCACCTCCTGTACCGGCGGTCCGCCCTGACCGGCGACCCGGACGACGGCGACACCGCCGGGCCGCCGGCCGCGGAGCGGGCGGTCGCCAGGGCCACCGCGGCCGAGCAGGAGGCGCGGAGCCGGCCGGAGGAGACCCGGGCCGAGGCGCAGCGCTCCCCGGTCGCGCTGCGTACCGGCGGGGACGACGAACGGGTCGACGACGGGCCGCACCTCGGGTCGTACCCGCCGGAGGACGGGTGGCGTCACCTGTCCCTGCGCGGCGACTCCGGACTCGTCCCGCGCGCCCGCGACTTCACCCGACAGGTGCTGATCGAATGGGGCTGGCTGCCGGCCGCGGACCCGCAGCAGCGGGCGACAGCGGAGGACCTCCTGCTGGTCGTCAGCGAGCTGGTGACGAACGCCGCGCTGCACGCGGGGGGCGCCGACACCCTGCGCCTGCACCGCGAGGGGACCGTCCTGCGCGTCGAGGTCGAGGACAGCGGACGCGGGGAACCGTTCCCGCGCAGCCCGCACCGCGCCGGCCGGCCCGGCGGTCACGGCATGTTCATCATCCAACGGCTGAGCCTGGACTGGGGTGTTCGCCGCGCCCCCGACGGTCCGGGCAAGACCGTGTGGGTCGAGATGGCCGCCCCCGGCCGCCCCGCGCAGCGGGACTGACCGGGGGCCGCCGGCGCCGGTCAGTCGCCCTGGCCGTCGTTGCCCGCGAGGGCCTCCGGGGTCAGCGGGCTCATCGCCGTGACGTCGCGCGGCACCAGCTGGAAGCCCTGCCAGTGCATCGGCATCGGCGTCTGGTCCTCGTCGCGCGGGATGTGGTGGAAGCCGACGTTGACCCACAGGACGGGGTGGGTGAGGGTCTCGCCGTTCGCCCACCTGTCGACGGACGTGCCGCGTCCGGCGCACGCGGGGTCGCTGTTGCCGCTGGCGAGCTGCTCGCAGGCCCGGTACTGGGTGACGTACAGGTCCTTGGAGGTGTACGGGTGCGCGTCGTAGTGGTCGGAGTGCTGCTGGACCAGCTCCCAGGAGCGCGGGTGCCCGTCGGCGTTCTTGCCGGCCGTGGAGACCACCCGCCACCAGCGGCGCAGCGCGGAGGTCGCGGCCAGTTCCTTGGTCACCGGGGTCTCGGTGGTTTTGAGGATCGCCGAACCGCTGCCCTGGCCGGTCTTCTTGGTGTCGTACTGCTCGACCTTGGCCCTGGACGACCCGTCGAGGTCGAAGTCCAGCCGCCAGAAGACGGAGTGGTAGTGGCTGGTGGCCCGGTCGTGGTCGCCCTTGCCGATCGGCCAGCCGGTGCCCTGGCCGCTGTAGTCGCTCGGCGAGAGGTCGCCGGTGGCGCCCTCCTTGGCGGTGATCGTGCCGTCGTCGGAGAAGTTCCACTGGGTGACGTACTCGTACCAGCCGAGCTGGGAGACGGAGAAGACGACCAGGTCGCTGCCCTGCGCGGTGTACTTCTTCGGGTTGCCGTCGGCGTCGTAGTCGTCGGCGCGGTAGGCGTAGCCGTGCGGCGCGGTGGTCACGCACAGCGCCTTGACGTTGCGCTCCTGCTCCGGGACGTAGGCCGAACTGATGGTGCCGCCGGGGCACTCGGAGGGGCCGATGTCGACGGCGGTGTTGCCGAAGCCGATGTCGGACAGGTCGTTGTACTCCACTGTGCCGGAGTCGTAGGGCACGTTGACCTGGGCGAGCGCCGCGGAGGCCAGCACGGGGATGGCCTTGCGCTCCTTCTTGGGCTGGTAGGCGACCTTCTCCAGGACCAGTCCCTTCGTGCCGCTGATCCGCCAGCACATGGTCCACTTGGTGCCGCTGGGCAGGGTCTTGGTGATCGGCCGGGCGGTGCCGCAGGTGCTCGCCGGGCTCGGGTGGCTCACGGTGGGCTGCGACGCGGTCGGCGCGGGCGCGGCGCCCGGGAACGCGGTCGGACTGCTCGCTGTGGCCGTGGCGGCGGGGCTGCTCGGGGAAGCCGTGCTGCCCGGGGAGGTCGGCGCGGCCGACGCGGTGCCGCTCAGCGCTCCGGTGGCCAGGGCCGGCAGCAGCAGGAGCGCCGACGCGGCGCCGAGCGTGCGGCGGCGGACGCGCCGGGGGCGGGCCGGG
>JAJSZB010000338.1:0-7764 GCA_050613715.1 Streptomyces sp. IBSBF 3018 | reverse complement strand
CCCTTCGGCCCGCCCCGACCCCCCGCCGCACCGTCGAGATCCGCCGCGGTCCCGACGGCGTATGGCGCTCGGCCGACGACGGCTGGCGGCCGGTGCGCGCCCTGCACGCCCCCGACCGCACGCCGGTGCTGATCGACGACGCCGACCCGTACCGCGACGACGACGGACACAGCGGCCCGTACGCGCTGGCCGCCCTCGACCGGCTGGACGACGCCGGACACGCCCGGTGGCGTACCGCGTGGCAGGACGCCCAGCCCTGGCTGCGGCTCGGCGACGGCGTCCGGGCCCGCGAGGCCGCCGCGCTGCTCGACGCGTTCGTGCCGCTCGGCGGCTCGCCCACCGCGCAGTGCAGCGCCACCAAGCACGACGCGTTCGGCGCGCTGCTGACCACCGTGCCGCGCTCCGGCGTGGAGCTGGCCGCGACCCTGGTGCACGAACTCCAGCACGCCAAGCTGCTCGCCCTGTCCAGCGTCACCCCGCTGCACACCGCCGGCGACCGGGCCGTCTACTGGGCCCCCTGGCGGCGCGACCCGCGGCCCTTCGACGGGCTCCTCCAGGGCGCCTACGCGCACCTCGCGCTCGCCGACTTCCACCTCGCCGTCGCGACGGCCACCGCGGACCCGGCGGTGCGTGACACCGCGTGGGCCGACCACTGCCGCTGCCGCCAGCAGGTCGGGGCCGCGCTGCCGCAGCTCCAGGGCTCCGGCCGGCTGACCCCGCACGGCCGCGCGCTGATCGGCGCGATGAGCGCCCACCACGCCCGGATGCAGCTGCACCGCCCGCCCGAGGGACACCTGGCCCGCGCCACCGCCTACGTGGAGACCGCGCGGGCCCTGTGGGACAAGCAGCGCGCCCGCGCGACCGGCCCGGCCGCCCGCTGAACGCCCGTACGGCCCGCGGACCGCCGCCCGTACCGTCACCGGACACCGGCCCGTACCGCACGCCGGGCCACCCGCCCCCGGCGTCCGCCACCGCCCGTGAGCAGGAGGAAACCGCGCGGCGAAACGTGTGACCGTGCGTCAGCGGGGGATCAACCAGTGTAGTTTCGGGCGCAGATCTCTCTGAGGTTTCGTCAGTACGTCACGCGCGCAACGAGGGAGTCGGTCGTATGGCCGGAGGGCGGAACACCGCGGCAGCGGCATCCGGGCGGGGGCCCGTGACCATAAGCTTCGCCGGCTACAACCGCGCGTGGGCGGCCTGGATCGCGCACCGCCTGGAGCGCCAGGGCCACCAGGTGCGCATGCAGCGCTGGGACCTCAACCCGGGCGACAGCATCGAGCAGGGCTACCGGGACCTGCTGCTCGCCGACGGCCTGGTGCTGGTCGTGCTCAGCGAGTGGTACTTCCGGCTGGGCAACCGCAGCCACGACGAGTGGAACGCGGTGCTGCGCGAGATCGTGCCGCCCCACGCGGACCGGTTCGCCGCCGTCTCGGTGACCCCCGCCGCGCTGCCCAGCGCCGTCGCCTCGATGGGCGCCGCCGACCTGTGGGGCCTGGGCGCCGCCGAGGCCGAGCGCCGGCTGCTGTCCCGGCTCGGCATCGCGTCCCCCCGCTCCACCACGGCCTCGGGCAACTCCGACACCCTCGGCGGCGGCGGGCCGCGCTTCCCGCTGGAGCAGCCCGCGGTGTGGGGCGGTGTGCCCCGGCGCAACACCCGCTTCACCGGCCGCGAGTCGCTCCTCGGTGACCTCCACCAGCAGCTGCTGCAGGCCGAGCCCGGCGCGGGCGTCGCCGCCCTGCACGGCCTGTCCGGCGTCGGCAAGACGCAGATCGCCACCGAGTACGTCTACCGCTTCGGCCCCGAGTACGACGCGGTGTGGTGGGTGCGCGCCAGCGAGCGCGGCACCCTGCGCGAGAAGCTCGCCGGCCTGGCCCCCGCGCTCGGCCTGGTCACCGGCCGCGAGTACGGCGAGCGGCTGCGCGCGGTGCGCGACGCGCTGCGCCGCGGCGACCCGTACTTCCGCTGGCTGGTCGTCCTCGACGGCGCCGACCAGCCCGACGAGATCCACGACCTGGTGCCCTCGGGGCCCGGCCATGTGCTGATCACCTCGCAGAACCGCGACTGGGGCGAGCACAACAGCTCGCTGATCGAGGTGCCGGTCTACGACCGCGACGAGTCGGTGGCCTTCATCCGCCGCCGCGCCCCCCGGCTGGACGACCAGGACGCCGACAAGCTCGCCGACGCGCTCGGCGACCTCGCGCTCGCCCTGGACCAGAACGCCGGCGCGCTCAACGACTCCACCATGCCGGTCGACGACTACATCGCGCTGCTCCAGCGCGGCGCCGTGGAGCCCGGCCTGAAGGTCGCCGCCGACTTCCAGATGACCTACTACACGGCCTTCTCGATACTCCTCAACCGGCTGCGCGAGGACAAGCAGGAGGCCGTCGACCTGCTGCGGCTGTGCGTGTTCTTCGCGCCGGGACCGATCCCGGTGCGGCTGCTGCGCGACCTGACCATCCGCGACGTGCCCGAGCAGCTCGCCGCGCTTCTGGACGACCCGCTGCTGTGGAACGCCGCGATCGGCAAGCTCACCCAGTGGTCGGTGATCCAGTCCGACCCGCAGGAGATCATCTCCGACGAGTCGTCCGGCTCCACGGAGGTCGTCCAGATGCACCGGCTGGTCTACCAGGCGGTCCGCGCCGACATGGGCGAGCAGGAGCAGGCGACGTACTCCCGCGTGGTGCGCAAGCTGCTGGCCGCCGCCGACCCCGGCCGCCCCACCGACACCCGGCTGTGGCCCCGCTACGCCGAGATCGTCCCCCACCTGGAGGCGTCAGGGGCGCTGGAGAGCACCAACCCCGAGATCCAGGTGACGGTGCTCAACTGCCTCAACTACCTCTACCTGTCGGGGGAGTACCGCACCGGCCTGCGGATCGCCGCGCTGACCGAGGAGGGCTGGGACCGGGCGCTGGAACCCGGCGACCCGCGCCGCTTCGACCTGGCCCACCACCGGGCCAACCTGATGCGCGCCACCGGCGACTACGTGGCCACCGAGGCCCTGGACCGCTCGGTGTACGAGCGGCTGCGCGCCGAACGCGGCGACGACGACCTGCTGTCCATCCGCGCCGCCGGCAGCCTGTCCGCCGACCTGCGCGCGCTGGGCCGCTACGACGAGGCGCTGGAGCTGGCGGACTTCGCCCGCCGGGCGTACGCCCAGCTCGTCGGCGAGAACGACTTCCGCACCCTCAGCGCGCAGAACAACATCGCGCTCGCGCTGCGCCTGCTCGGCCGCTACGCCGAGGCCCTGGAGCTGGACCAGCAGACCATGGAGACCCGGCGCGAGCTCTTCCGCGACCGCAACAACTGGACGCTCAGCTCGGAGAACAGCTACGCCCAGGACCTGCGCCTGCTCGGCCGCTACGAGCAGGCCATCTCGGTCCAGGAGCGCAACTGCGAGGTGCACCGCACGGTGATGGGCGCGGACAACCCGCAGACGCTGCGCGCCGAGCACAACCTCGCGCTGTGCTACCAGCGCGGCGGCGACCGGCCGCGGGCCGGCCTGCTGATGAGCCGGCTGCTGGAGCGCTGCCAGCGGGTGCTCGGCGACACCGAGCCGCTGACCGTGGGCGTCACGGTCACGCTGTCCACCTACGAGCGCGAGCACGGCGACCTCGACCGGGCCCGCGAGCTGGGCGAGTTCGCGCTGCACCACTACCGGACCAGGTTCGGCGACGCGCACCCGTACACCGCGGGCACCCTCGCCAACCACGGCCTGGTGCTGCGCGCGGCCGGCGAGCGCCAGCAGTCCCAGATCCAGGTCGAGGCCGCGCTGACCGCGATGACCGCGGCGGTCGGCCCGGACCACCCGTGGACGCTCGGCTGCGCGCTGAACGCCGCGGCGGCCCGCAACTTCGCCGGCGACCCGGAGAGCGCGGTCGAGCTGAGCCGGATCACCGCGGACACCGCGGCGGTCAGCCTCGGCAAGGACCACCCGCTGACGCTCTCCGCGCGGATCGCGCTGGCCACCGACATGCGGAACCTGCGCAGGCGCCAGGAGGCCGACAAGATCGAGGAGGAGACGCTCGCCGCGCTGGCCGAGCGGCTCGGCGTCCAGCACCCCCACACCGTCTCCGCCCGCGCCCGCACCCGCCCGTACTGGGACTTCGAGCCCTTCACCACCTGACCCGGGCGCCGCGCGACCGCGCGGCGCCCGGGTCAGCCGGCTCGCTCAGATCTCGAAGACCTCGGTGACCAGCTGCTCCTGCTCGGCCTGGTGGCGCTTGGCGGAGCCCACCGCGGGGGAGGAGGAGGCCGGGCGGGACACCCGGCGCAGCCGGTCGGCGTTGTCGGGGGCCGCGCCGAGCACCAGGTCGAGGTGGTCGATCAGGTTGAGCGCGATGAACGGCCACGCGCCCTGGTTGGCCGGCTCCTCCTGGGCCCAGACGAACTTCTGCGCCTTGGTGTACGGGGCCAGCGCCTCCTGGATCTCCGCGCCGGGCAGCGGGTAGAGCCGCTCGATGCGGATCAGCGCCACGTCGTGCGCCCCGCGCCGCTCCCGCTCGGCGACCAGGTCGTAGTAGACCTTGCCGGTGCAGAAGACGACCTTGCGGACCGCCTCCGGCTGCACCGACGCGTCGCCGATGACCGGCTGGAACTGCCCGCTGGTGAAGTCCTCGGCCTTGGAGGCCGCGGCCTTCAGCCGGAGCATCGACTTCGGGGTGAAGACGATCAGCGGCTTGTGGTGCGGGTTGTGCACCTGCCAGCGCAGCAGGTGGAAGTAGTTCGCCGGGGTGGTCGGGAAGGCGACCGTCATGTTGTTCTGCGCGCACAGCTGGAGGTAGCGCTCGATCCGGGCCGAGGAGTGGTCCGGGCCCTGGCCCTCGTAGCCGTGCGGCAGCAGCAGCACGACGCCGGAGGTCTGGCCCCACTTCTGCTCGGCCGCCGAGATGTACTCGTCGATGATCGAGGACGCGCCGTTGGCGAAGTCGCCGAACTGCGCCTCCCACATCACCAGCGCGTCGGGGCGGGCCAGCGAGTAGCCGTACTCGAAGCCCATCGCCGCGTACTCGCTGAGCAGCGAGTCGTAGACGTTGTAGTGGGCCTGGTCCTCCGACAGGTACAGCAGCGGGGTGTAGTCCTCGCCGGTGACCCGGTCGATGAGCACCGCGTGCCGGGAGCCGAAGGTGCCGCGGCGGGAGTCCTGGCCGGCCAGCCGGACCGGGGTGCCCTCCAGCAGCAGCGAGCCGATCGCGAGGGTCTCGCCCATGCCCCAGTCGATGGTGCCGTCCTCGACCATCGACATCCGCCGCTGCAGCTGCGGCAGCAGCCGCGGGTGCACGGTGAACGACTCGGGGATGTTCACCTGCGAGGCCGCGATCCGCTTGACCACCTCGGTGGAGACCGCGGTCGGCACGGCCACCGGGAACTGCGGCTGGTTGTCCTGCGAGGGGGCCTCGGCCGGCGCCGACGCCGCCTCGCGCACCTCGGTGAAGACCTTCTCCAGCTGGCCCTGGTAGTCCTGGAGGGCCTGCTCGGCCTCCTCCAGGGTGATGTCGCCACGGCCGATCAGCGACTCGGTGTAGAGCTTGCGCACCGAGCGCTTCTTGTCGATCAGGTCGTACATCAGCGGCTGGGTGAACGCCGGGTTGTCCGACTCGTTGTGGCCGCGGCGGCGGTAGCAGATCAGGTCGATCACGACGTCCTTGTTGAACGCCTGCCGGAACTCGAAGGCCAGCCGCGCCACGCGGACCACGGCCTCCGGGTCGTCGCCGTTGACGTGGAAGATCGGCGCCTCGATCATCCGGGCCACGTCGGTGCTGTACATCGAGGACCGCGCGGACTCCGGGGCGGCGGTGAAGCCGACCTGGTTGTTGATCACCACGTGCACGGTGCCGCCGGTGCGGTAGCCGCGCAGCTGCGACATGTTCAGCGTCTCGGCGACCACGCCCTGGCCGGCGAACGCCGCGTCGCCGTGCAGCGCGACCGGCAGCACGGTGAAGTCGGTGCCGCCCTTGTTGATCACGTCCTGCTTGGCCCGCGCGATGCCCTCGATGACCGGGTCGACGGTCTCCAGGTGCGAGGGGTTCGCGGCCAGCGAGACGTTGATCTGCTCGCCGTCCAGGCCGGTGAAGGTGCCCTCGGCGCCCAGGTGGTACTTCACGTCGCCGGAGCCGTGCATCGACTTCGGGTCGAGGTTGCCCTCGAACTCGCGGAAGATCTGCGCGTACGACTTGCCGACGATGTTCGCCAGCACGTTCAGCCGGCCGCGGTGGGCCATGCCGATGATGACCTCGTCCAGCCGGGACTCGGCCGCCGCGTCCAGCACCGCGTCCAGCAGCGGGATGACGGACTCGCCGCCCTCCAGCGAGAAGCGCTTCTGGCCCACGTACTTGGTCTGCAGGAAGGTCTCGAACGCCTCGGCCGCGTTCAGCCGGCGCAGGATGCGCAGCTGCTCCTCGCGCTCGGGCTTGGCGTGCGGGCGCTCGATCCGGTCCTGGATCCACTTGCGCTGCTTGGGGTCCTGGATGTGCATGAACTCGACACCCACCGTGCGGCAGTACGAGTCGCGCAGCACGCCGAGGATGTCGCGCAGCTTCATCAGGGACTTGCCGGCGAAGCCGCCGACGGCGAACTCCCGCTCCAGGTCCCACAGGGTCAGCCCGTGCTCCAGCACGTCCAGGTCGGGGTGCTTGCGCTGGCGGTACTCCAGCGGGTCGGTGTCGGCCATCACATGGCCGCGCACCCGGTAGGAGTGGATCAGCTCGAAGACCCGCGCGGCCTTGGTGACGTCGTCCTCGTGGCCGGTGTCGATGTCGGTGCGCCAGCGGACCGGCTCGTACGGGATGCGCAGCGCGGCGAAGATGTCGTCGAAGAAGTCGTTCTCGCCGAGCAGCAGCTGGTTCATGATCCGCAGGAACTCGCCCGAGGCGGCGCCCTGGATCACCCGGTGGTCGTAGGTGCTGGTCAGCGTCATGACCTTGGAGATGCCCAGCTTGTTCAGGGTGTCCTGGGAGGTGCCCTGGAACTCGGCCGGGTAGTCCATCGAGCCGACGCCGAGGATCATCGACTGGCCGGGCATCAGCCGCGGCACCGAGTGCACGGTGCCCAGGCCGCCGGGGTTGGTCAGCGACGCGGTGACGCCGGTGAAGTCGTCCATCGTCAGCTTGCCGCTGCGGGCCCGGCGGACGATGTCCTCGTACGCCTGCCAGAACTCGAAGAAGTTCAGCGTCTCGGCCTGCTTGATGGCGGCGACGACGAGCTGGCGGTCGCCGTTGGGCTTGACCAGGTCGATGGCCAGGCCCAGGTTGACGTGGTCGGGCTTGACCAGCGTCGGCTTGCCGTCCTTCTCGTCGTAGTGCCAGTTCATCGACGGCATGGCCTTCAGCGCCTGCACCATCGCGTAGCCGATGACGTGGGTGAAGGAGACCTTGCCGCCGCGGGCGCGCTTGAGGTGGTTGTTGATGACGATGCGGTTGTCGAACAGCAGCTTCACCGGGATCGCGCGGACCGAGGTGGCGGTCGGCAGCTCCAGCGAGGCGTTCATGTTCTTGGCCACGGCGGCGGCCGGGCCGCGCAGCGGCACGTACTCGGTGGCCGCGGGCGCGGCGGGGCCGGACGCGGCGGGCTTGGCGGCGGCCGGCTTCGCGGCGGGCGCGGCGGCCGGCTTCGCGGGCGCGGGCGTGGCCGGCGCGGCGGCGGGCTTGGCTGCGGCGGGCGCGGGTGCGGGCGTGGCCGGCGCGGTCTGCGCGGGCGCCTGCGCCGCGGCCCCCGCCCCCCCCCCGGGCCCGCCCGCCCCCCCCCCCCCCCCCCCCCCCCCCCCCCCCC
>JAJSZB010000337.1:0-7790 GCA_050613715.1 Streptomyces sp. IBSBF 3018 | reverse complement strand
GGGCAGAACCCGTATGCGGCCGCGCCGCCCCCGCCCGGCCAGAACCCGTACGCCGCGGCGCCCACCCAACCGGCCTTCCCGCAGGCGCAGTACGGTCAGCAGACCCCGCCCGGCCACGGCTACCCGGGTCAGCCGGGACACCCGGGTCAGCCCGGTCAGCCGGGCCAGCCCCCGTACGGCTACGGCCAGGCGCCGCCCCCCGGCGGCTACCCGCAGCAGTACCAGGGCGCCCCCGCCGGCGGCCGTTCGTCCAACAAGATGGTGATGATCGTCGCGGCCGTGGTCGCCGCGGTGCTGGTGGTCGGCGGCGGCGTGTACCTGGCGACCAGGGGCGGCGGTGACGACGGCAAGCCGCAGGCGAGTTCGGGCGGCACCAGCGGCGGCGGCGACAAGACCGCGACGCCCAAGCCGCAGGGCCCGACCGCGCTGAGCTTCACATACGACGTGAACGCCGACAAGGTGGCCGAGAAGGACAACCTCAAGGACGTCCTCGGCATGTGGTTCACCGACAAGTACGTGGTGAAGAACGAGATCGGCAAGGTCGTCGCGTACGACCTGAACACCGGCGCCCAGGCGTGGACGCTCGCCGCGCCCTCCAGCGGCCAGTGCGCCGCCGCCCGCGACTCGTACCACGACATCGCGGCCATCCAGTACGGCGCGAACTGCGAGAAGGTCATGGCGATCGACCTGACCACGGGCGCCGCGCTGTGGAGCAAGAACCTGCCCGGCGGCACCGGCGACAAGTCCGACTTCGACTACACGCAGATGGCCATCAGCGGCGACGCGGTCGGCATCGACTGGCTGTCCGGCTCGATCGCCTACCGGCTCAGCGACCAGAAGGTGCTGTGGCAGGGCGGCGACGGCGACTGCGAGGACGACGGCTACGCCGGCGGCAAGCAGTTCGTCGGCGTCGTCAACTGCGACTACAAGACCTACAAGGTGCAGGTCATCGACCCGGCCGCCAACGGCACGGCGAAGTGGAGCTGGACCGCGCCGGCCGGCACCGAGGTCAACGCGATCGTCTCGACCGACCCGGTGGTGGTGCTGCTGGGCACCCAGGGCAACACGTACACCGACGTGGCGGTGCTCGACAACGGCCGGATGAAGTCGCGGATCTCGCTGGGCACCGACAAGTACGACATCGACGACGACGGCACCGACGAGCAGTCCGTGCACAACGTGCTGGTCGGCGCCGACGGCACGGTCTACCTGTCGCTGAACGGCCGCAGCGACGCCAACGGCCAGGTGCTCGGCGGCATCGTCGCCTTCGACACCAGCGCCGCCGCAGCCAAGCAGAAGTGGGTGGCCAAGCCCGCCGACAAGCGGGAGATCACCGGCCTGGACCTGGTCGACGGCAAGGTGCTCGCCTACGAGCCGCCGGACTACGACGCCAAGGGCAAGCTGGTCACCCTGGACCCGGCGACCGGCGCGATCAGCCCCTTCGCGACCTTCCCCGACGACGCCTACGACCACCTGGACCTGGCCGGCATGCACGCCTACCCGGTGTGGCACGACGGGAAGTTCCTGATCGCCAACAACACGATCTACGCCTCGACCTCCAGCGACGAGAAGTACCTGATCTGCTACGGATGACCGGGATGCGCGTGTACCCTCACGCCCAGTGACGCGGACCTCGCCGTGGGGACGGTTGGGACCGCGCCGGCCGCGGTATGACTGGGAAACGGGACCCGGGAACGGGCGATCGGCACGGGCGGCGGTTCGCCCGGGGGGACGGGGGAGACCCGGGATGGGTGTACGGCTGGTCGTGGTCGACGACCACCGGCTGCTGGCCGAGGCGCTGGCCTCGGCGCTGAAGCTGCGCGGGCACCGGGTGCTGGCCGCGGCGGCCCCCGCGCAGGGCGCGGCGGAACTGGTGCTGACCAGGTCGCCCGAGGTGTGCCTGTTCGGCACCGCGGCGCCGGCCGAGCCCGGCGCCTTCGACGCGGTGGCCCGCATCCGGCGGGAGCGGCCCGCGGTGGCCGTGGTGGTGCTCGGCCCGGTGCCCGATCCGCGCGGCATCGCGGCGGCCTTCGCGGCCGGCGCGTGCGGCTACGTCCGGCACGACGAGCGGATCGAGGGCGTCGAGCGGGCGATGGCCAAGGCCAGGGCGGGCGAGGCGGCCATCGCCCCCGGCCTGTTGCAGGGCGCCTTCGCCGAACTGCTCAACCCGGCCCGGCAGCCCGACGACGAGGGCGCGCGGCTGCTGGGGATGCTCACACCGCGCGAGGTCGAGGTGCTGGTCCGGGTCGCCGAGGGCGAGGACACCCGGCTGATCGCGGCGGGCATGCGGATCGCGCCGAGCACCGCGCGCACCCATGTGCAGCGGGTGCTGATGAAGCTGGGGGTCGGCTCCCGGCTGGAGGCCGCGGCGCTCGCGGCCCGCACCGGGCTCCTGGACCGCGCCGCCGACCAGGACTGACGCCCCCGCGCGCACCGGCCCGCGGGCCGGCCGCGCCGCGTCCCGTCCCCCTCCGCGCGGTGTCTGCGCATACTCTTCGACACTTGTTCGGGTTTGTTTGGTTGTGCCCCCTCGGGTCTCGTGCTGCCCTTTTCCTGTCGCACCCAACTTCGCGCTGCTCGGCGCATTGACTGTACTGTTGTGTTGTGATTCATTGTGTGCGGTTCTGTTGGGTGAGTGTGAATGTGGTGTGAGGTGCCTGCCGGGTGAAGAAGACTTCGACGCGGCTCGCGGACGGCCGCGAACTGATCTACTACGACGCCGCGGACGCGGTGGTCCGAGACGCCGTCGACCTGCGCCCACTCGAACCCGTGGCCACCACCTCGCAGACCCGGGACGACCGGCTGCTCGGCGACACCGTGGCCATCGCCTCGCACCGGCAGGGCCGCACCTACCACCCGCCGGCCGACCAGTGCCCGCTGTGCCCCTCGCGTGAGGGCCGGCTGAGCGAGATCCCGGCGGCGGACTACGAGGTGGTGGTCTTCGAGAACCGCTTCCCCTCGCTGACCGGCGACAAGGGCCGCTGCGAGGTGGTGTGCTTCACCTCCGACCACGACGCGTCCTTCGCCAGCCTCACCCCCGAGCGGGCCCGGCAGGTGCTCGACGCCTGGACCGACCGCACCCAGGACCTGTCCCAGCTCCCCGGCGTGGTCCAGGTCTACCTGTTCGAGAACCGCGGCGAGGAGATCGGCGTCACCCTCGGCCACCCGCACGGCCAGATCTACGGCTACCCGTTCACCACCCCGCGCACCCAGTTGATGCTCCGCTCGCTGGCCGAGCACCGCGAGCGCACCGGCCGCAACCTCTTCGACGACGTGCTCGCCGACGAGCGCGCCGACGGCAGCCGGATCGTGCTGGCGGGCGAGCACTGGACCGCCTTCGTGCCGTACGCCGCGCACTGGCCCTACGAGGTGCACCTGTACCCCAACCGCCGGGTGCCGGACCTGCTCGGGCTGGACGAGGACGCGCGCGCGGAGTTCCCCGGGATCTACCTCGAACTGCTGCGCCGCTTCGACCGGATCTTCGGCGACGACCAGCCGCCGACCCCGTACATCTCCGGCTGGCACCAGGCGCCCTTCACCGCGCCCGACCGCCGCGACTTCGCCCTCCACCTGGAGCTTTTCACCATCCGCCGGACTTCCGGCAAGCTGAAGTTCCTCGCGGGCTCGGAATCGGGCATGGGCGCCTTCGTCAACGACGTGCCGCCGGAGTCCGCGGCCGCACGACTGCGAGAGGTGGCAACCCCGTGAAGAAGCTGCTGGTGACCGGCGGCGCCGGCTATGTGGGCGGCGTGGTCGCCGCCCGCCTGCTGGAGGCCGGACACGCCGTCACCGTGCTGGACGACCTGTCCACCGGCGTGCGCGAAGGGGTGCCGGACGGCGCGGACTTCGTCGAGGGCCGGGTCCAGGACGCCGCCAAGGTGCTCGACGGCTCCTACGACGCCGTGCTGCACTTCGCCGCCTCCTCGCAGGTCGGCGAGTCGGTGGCGCACCCGGAGAAGTACTGGCGCAACAACGTGGCCGGCACCCTCGACCTGCTGGACGCGATGCGCGAGACCGGGGTGCGCACCCTGGTCTTCTCCTCCACTGCCGCCACCTACGGCGAGCCGGCCGGCACCCCGATCACCGAGGACATGCCGACCGCGCCCACCAACCCCTACGGCGCGAGCAAGCTCGCCGTGGACCACATGATCTCCGCCGAGTGCGCCGCGCACGGCCTGTCCGCGGTGTCGCTGCGCTACTTCAACGTGGCCGGCGCGCACGGCGGGCACGGCGAGCGGCACGACCCGGAGTCGCACCTGATCCCGCTGGTGCTCCAGGTCGCCCAGGGCCGCCGCGAGGCGATCTCGGTCTTCGGCGACGACTACCCGACGCCCGACGGCACCTGCCTGCGCGACTACATCCACGTCGCCGACCTCGCCGAGGCCCACCTGCTGGCCCTCGACAACGCGCCGGCCGGCGGCCACCTGATCTGCAACCTCGGCAACGGCGAGGGCTTCTCGGTCCGCCAGGTGATCGACGCGGCGCGCGAGGTCACCGGCCACCCGATCCCGGTGACCGTCCGGCCGCGCCGGCCCGGCGACCCGGCGGTGCTGGTCGCCTCCGCGGAGCGCGCCCGCACGGTGCTGGGCTGGCGCCCGCGCCGCACCGACCTCGCGGAGATCATCCGCGACGCATGGACCTTCGCCACATCGGCCGGGAAGGACGACGCATGAGCGACACCGCCGCGACGGGGACGGCGGGAGCGGGGACGACCGCGACCGCGAGAACCGACACCGCCAGGAGCGACCTCGCCGCATTCGAGGCCGCGTTCGAGGACGTCTTCGGGCGGGCCCCCGAGGGCAGCTGGGCGGCCCCCGGCCGGGTCAACCTGATCGGCGAGCACACCGACTACAACGACGGCTTCGTGATGCCCTTCGCGCTGCCGCACACCACCCGCGCCGCGGTCGCCCGCCGCGACGACGGTCTGCTGCGGCTGCACTCCGCCGACATGGACGGCGGCGTGGTCGAACTGCGCGTCGCCGACCTCGCGCCCGGCGGCACCGAGGGCTGGGGCCGCTACCCCGCGGCCGTGCTGTGGACGCTGCGCCGGGCCGGGCACGACATCGGCGGCGCCGACATCCACTACGACAGCACCGTGCCGGTCGGCGGCGGCCTGTCCTCCTCCGCCGCGCTCCAGGTGGTCACCGCGCTCGCGCTGACCGAACTGCACGGCGTGCAGGGCCTGTCGCGGCAAGAGCTCGCGCTGCTCTGCCAGTCCTCGGAGAACACCTACGTCGGCGCGCCGGTCGGCGTCATGGACCAGACCGCGTCCGCCTGCTGCACCGAGGGCCACGCGCTGCACCTGGACGTGCGGGGGCTGGCACAGCGCCAGGTGCCGTTCGACCTGGCCGCCGAGGGCCTGCGGCTGCTGGTGTGCGACACCCGGGTCAAGCACGCGCACGCCGACGGCGCCTACGGGCAGCTGCGGTCCGGCTGCGAGGCCGCCGCCGCCGCGCTCGGCGTGCCGGCGCTGCGCGACGTGGCCTTCGACGCGCTGGACGAGGCGCTGGCCGCGCTGCCCGACGAGCGGCTGCGCCGGCTGACCAGGCACGTGGTCACCGAGAACCGCCGGGTCGAGGAGGTGCTCGCGCTGCTCGACGCCGGGCGCACCCGCGAGATCGGCCCGGTGCTCACCGCGGGCCATGTCTCGCTGCGCGACGACTTCCGCATCTCCTGCGAGGAGCTGGACGTCGCCGTGGACACTGCGCTGGCCACCGGGGCGCTCGGCGCGCGGATGACCGGCGGCGGCTTCGGCGGCTCGGCGATCGTGCTGATCGAGGCGGCCGACGAGGAGAAGGTGTCCGCGGCGCTGGCCGCCGCGCTGCCGCAGGCCCGCCAGTTCACCACCACGCCCGGCGCGGGAGCCCGCAGGCTCGCCTGACCGGCACGTCGCGTACGGTACGGGTCCGCGCGGGCCCGTACCCGTACGGCCGCGGGCCCGCACCCCGCACCCCGCACCCCGCGGCCCGGAGCGGCCGTACGCAGCCCGCGCCCGTGACGGCCGCGGGGCGGCGCGTCCCGCCGGGCTCAGCTCCTGCGGTGGCCGATCAGCCGCGGCGCGGGCTCCAGGCCCGACAGGCCGTTCCAGGAGAGGTTGACCAGGTGCGCGGCCACCTCGGCCTTGCCGGGGTGCTGCACCTCCAGCCACCACTGGCCGGTGAGCGCCACCATGCCCACCAGCGCCTGCGCGTACAGCGGCGCGAGCCCCGGGTCGAAGCCGCGCTGCTCGAACTCGTGGCCGAGGATGTCCTCGACCTGGGTGGCGATGTCGCCGATCAGCGAGGCGAAGGTGCCGGTCGACTGGGCGACCGGCGAGTCCCGCACCAGGATGCGGAAGCCGTCGGTGTGCTGCTCGATGTAGTCGAGCAGCGCGAACGCGGCCTGTTCCAGCAGTTCCCTGGGGTGGCCGCCGGTCAGGGCGCCGGTGACCATGTCCAGCAGCCGGTGCATCTCGCGGTCCACCACCACCGCGTAGAGCCCTTCCTTGCCGCCGAAGTGCTCGTAGACCACCGGCTTGGACACGCCCGCCTTGTGGGCGATCTCCTCCACCGAGGTGCCGTCGTAGCCGCGTTCGGCGAAGAGCACCCGGCCGACGTCCAGCAGTTGTTCGCGCCGTTCCTTGCCGGTCATGCGGACCCGGCGTCCGCGGCGTGCCGCCGGGCCCGCCGCGGCGCCGGGCGTCCCCCGTTCGTCGCTGCCGTCGCTCACCAGCTCATCACGCCGCTTCGCGCACCTGATCCCCGGCGTCCCCGGCGGCCGCGGCCTTCGCGGGGCCCTGCCGGCGCGACTCGATCCTGGCGGCGTCCGGCCAGCGCACGTCGGTGGCCCAGCCGGCCTGCTCGAACCACCTGATCACCCGGGCACTGGAGTCGATCTGGCCGCGCAGCACCCCGTGCCGGGCGGACGTCGGGTCGGCGTGGTGCAGGTTGTGCCAGGACTCGCCGCAGGAGAGCACCGCCAGCCACCACACGTTCCCGGAGCGGTCACGGGACTTGAACGGGCGCTTGCCGACCGCGTGGCAGATGGAGTTGATGGACCAGGTGACGTGGTGCAGCAGCGCCACCCGAACGAGCGAACCCCAGAAGAACGCGGTGAACGCGCCGTACCACGACATGGTGGCCAGGCCGCCGACCAGCGGGGGCAGCAGCAGCGAGATCGCCGTCCAGAGCCAGAAGTCGCGCGAGATGCGGCGGATCGCCGGGTCCTTGATCAGGTCGGGCGCGTACTTCTGCTGCGGGGTCTGCTCCTCGTCGAACAGCCAGCCCATGTGGGCCCACCACAGACCCTTCATCAGGGCCGGGAGCGTCTCGCCGTAGCGCCACGGGCTGTGCGGGTCGCCCTCGGCGTCGCTGAACTTGTGGTGCCTGCGGTGGTCGGCCACCCAGCGCACGATCGGGCCCTCGACGGCCATCGAGCCGGCGATCGCCAGCGCGATCTTCAGCGGCCGGTTCGCCTTGAACGAGCCGTGCGTGAAGTGCCGGTGGAAGCCGATGGTGATGCCGTGGCAGCCCAGGAAGTACATCCCGACCATCAGGCCGAAGTCCAGCCAGCTCATCCCGCGGCCCCAGGCCAGCGGGATCGCCGCGGCCAGCGCGACGAAGGGGATGCAGATGAACAGCAGGAGGGCGAGCTGCTCGATCGACCGCTTGCTCTCGCCGCCCCGGGTGGCGAGAGAGGTCTCGGGTTGCTGTCCTGAGGGCCCGGGGTCCCGGGACTCTGTGATCACGTCCGTCTGAGTGGTCATGCCTGTCCCTTGTGGAGGGGTCGGATGGGGGTGAGAGGGGGTGCGG
>JAJSZB010000336.1:0-7794 GCA_050613715.1 Streptomyces sp. IBSBF 3018 | reverse complement strand
GCCCCGGCACGGCCGCCTCCGCCGCCTCGACCATCCGCGCCGCGACCCCCTCCGCGACCCCCGGCGCGTCCCAGTCGACCGCGCCGCCCGGCCACCGCGCCGGCACCGTCGCGACCACGGTCACCGCCTCGTGCCCGTCGTTCGGCCGCACCGCCGGATCGTCCGGCCGCAGCACGGTGACCGTCAGCGCCCCGCGCCCCGGCAGCGCCTCGCGCCGCGGCCCGAACAGCCAGTCCAGCGCGGCCCCCCGGTCCGCCGCGTGCACCACCGTGCGGTGAACCGCGTCCGCCGGCCGCGGGCCGCGCAGCGCCAAGTGGACGGTGCAGCGCCCCGGTTCCGCGACCGGACCCATCCGCGGCCACTCGTCCTGGCGCTCCCACGGCACGACCTGGTCGCGGTAGAGCGCCGGCAGCGGCGCCCCCGCGACGACGACGTCCGCCTCGCAGCGCGTGCCGTCGGCCAGCTCGACGCCGGCCGCCGCGCCCTCCGGGGACGTGAGCACCTCGCTCACCTCCGCGTCGAAGCGGAACTCGACCCTGCGCGCCAGACACCGCTCGTACAGCGCCTCGGCCAGCGTCCGCATCCCGCCGCGCGCGTACCACAGCCCGAACGTCGCCTCCAGATACGGCAGTACGGTCGCCGACGCCGGCGCGGACCGCGGGTCCAGGCCCGCGCCCACCGCCCAGCTCTCCAGCACCGCGGCGAGCCGCGGATCGCCCAGCTCGGCCGCCGCCACCCCGGCGAGCGTCGGCGGCGCGGCCCGCCGGAACAGCCCGCGCCTGGCCGGCGCCGGATACGGGTCGTGGGCGGCGAGCGCGGGATCGCGCAGCACCTCCTCCAGCATCGGGCGGCGCACCGCCTCCCACGTCGCCCGCGCCTTGACCAGCACCTCGCTCCAGCGCTCGCCGCTGCCCGCGCCGAAGGCCGCGTCGAGCGCGGCGATCACGCCGGACCGGGAGGCGTTGGGCAGCGTCACGGACGTGCCGTCGGCGAAGACGTGCCGCCCGGCCGGGTCCACCTGGACGAGGTCGACCCGGTCCTCCAGGGGCTCCTTGCCGGTCTTCACGAACAGGTCGCGGTACACCGCGGGCAGCGTCAGCAGGCCGGGCCCGGTGTCGAAGGCGAAGCCGTCCCGCGCGATGCGGCCGACGCCGCCCCCGTACGTCCCGGTGCGCTCGTGGACGACCACCCGGTGGCCGCCGGTCGCCAGCCGGGCCGCCGCCGCCATGGACGCCATGCCGGCGCCGATCACCGCAATCCGTGCCATGACCAGGACTGTAGAGGACCGCGCACGGCCCGGAGTCCCCGGCCCGGACCCGTACCGCCGCGGCCCGCGGCCCGCCCGCGTCAGGTCGCCGCGGGCCACCTCGTCCCGCCGCCGGGGCCGCCCGTACCGCCCGCACCGCCGGGGCCGCCCGCGGGACCGCCCCTGCGGCCGGCCCTGCGCGCGCGCCGGCGCCGCCAGTACCGCCGGATGCGGGAGAAGGCGAACACGACCACGCACAGCCCCGCCGCGAGCAGCGCCCCCGCGACCACCGCCGCGGCCACCGGGTGGAACAGCGCGAAGACCACGACGGCCGCGACCCCGAGGTCCTCCACCAGGCTCAGCACGATGTTGCTCACCGGCTCGGGCGAGGTGTTCACCGCCATCCGCGTGCCCGCCTTGACCAGATGGCTGGCCAGCGCCGCCGACCCGCCGATCGCGCCCGCCGCCAGGTGCGACAGCGACCCCTGGTGCCCGGCGAGCAGCGCCGCCACCACCGCGCCCGCCACCGGGCGGACCACGGTGTGCACCACGTCCCACGCGGTGTCGGCGTAGGGGATCTTGTCGGCGACCGCCTCGCACAGGAACAGCACCCCGGCCACCACGAGCACGTCGGTGCGCTGCAGCGACCCGGGGACCTCGTCGGTGAGCCCGGTCGCACCGGACAGACCGAGCAGCAGGACCACCGCGTAGGCGTTGATCCCGCTGGCCCAGCCGCTGGTGAACACGAGCGGGAGTACGGACATGCGCGCACCCTAGCGTGAGCACCCCGCGCGGCGTCTGGGTACGCGTACTCAGGTACGGGTTTGAGTAGCCGCACGGATGGCCGCGACCAGCGGAAACGGAAGAGTGGCGGACGCGGAAGGGCACGGAGGGGACCGCCGGCACGGGGCGGCGGACCGGACACCGGACCCGCCCGCAACGGGGGTCAACGGGGGACCATGGGGGACCGCGGGGACCAACGGGGGTTGCGGCACACGTGGTTGCAACAGGGGCAGTGCCCTTCCGGCCCGGTCAGGCTGCCGCCGCGCCGGGCCGGAGGGTCCCGCCACGGCCGCGCCGCCGTGCCGGGCCGGAAGGTCCCGCTACGGCCGTGCCGCCGCGCCGCCCACCCGCCCCTGGAGCAGCCGGGACAGCGCCGCGTGCACCTCGTCGATGCTCCGCTCCGGCTGGAACGCCTGCCAGTCGAGCGCCGCGACGAGCACCATGCCGAACAGCGCCGACGCGGTCAGCGGCACGTCGATCTCCCCGCTCACCTCACCCGCCTCGACCGCCTCGCCCAGCACCTTCTCCACCACCGCTACCGCCTCCTGACGGACCACCGCGAGCGTCTCCTGCCAGGTCCGGTTGGTCCGCCACAGCTCGGCGACGTACAGCTGGGTGAAGGACGGGTAGCGGACGATGAACGCCAGGCCGGCCCGGATCATCGCGTCCAGCCCGTCCACCCGGCTGCCGCCGCGCGCCGCCGCCTCCTCGGCGGCCTGCCGCAGGGACGCGGTGAGCAGGCCCACGCCGTGCCGCATCAGCTCCTCGAACAGGTCGTTCTTGCTGGCGAAGTTGTAGTAGACGGTCCCCTTGGCGACCCCGGCGCGTTCCGCGATCTCGTCGACCGTGGTGGCGGAGAAGCCCTGCTCGGCGATGAGGGTGACGGCGGCGTCGTACAGCCGCTGCCGGGTGGCCCTGCGTCGTGCGGTGGTCATATGCCGATTCTGTCAGGGGGATTGTCAGTGGTCGGTCCCACTATGGGGGGCAACGGGAAAGCAACGGAAACGGAGGCTCGTCATGGCATCTCCGGTCAGCGACATCCACCCCGTACTGCGCCGTGCCGGCGCGACCCCGGCCGCCCTCGACCTGCTCACCCAGGCGCACGTCGGCCTGGAGGAGGCCGCGCTGCTCCAGGCCCCGCACGAGCGGTACGCCGCGGCGCACCTGGCCGCGCTGCGCACGGCCGCCGCGGTGCTGGCGGTGCGCGGCCGGCCCGAGCAGACCGCGCGGCGCCGCCGCAGGATACGCACCGCCTGGGAGGTGCTGCCCGAGGTCGCGCCCGAACTCGCCGAGTGGAGCGCGCTGTTCGCGGCCGGGGCGGAGCGCAGGGCGCGCGCCGAGGCGGGCATAGCCGGCGCGGCGACCGCGCGCGCCGCCGACGACCTGGTCCGCGACTGCGGCATGTTCCTGCGGCTGGTCGAGCGGATGCTGCTGCTCAGGCCGGCGTTCGAGGAGGACGGCCCGGCGGCGGCCCCGGCGGGCTGACCCGGCGCGCGGCCGCACCTCGGCCATGGTGCGCGGTCCCGGCGCATGGCCGTGGCGCGCGGCCGGGCGTACGGCTTGGGCGGCCCGGTCAGGCCCGAGGGCCTGTCGTCTGGATCTCCGCGGCGTCGCGTCGCCCGGCACGCACATCTGCGGCGTTGTCGTCGGTCAACGACTCCCCCAGCCTGGCGGCTGGGAGGTGCCCCCACGCGTCGCCTCCCTCCTCCGCCTTGCAGCTGGGGGCACCGCCCAGGCGAAGCTCTGGGGGAGCACCGGACACCGCTCCTTCCCCACGGAGATCCAGACGACAGGCCCTAGAGTTGGAGCCGCCCGAAGCTGACCGCCCGCCTGCGAGGAGAGCCGCCCGCCATGTCCCGTCCAGGAGGGGTGGAGCCGATCCGTCCCCGTGCCAGCCTCCGTACCGCCGTGGTGTGGGAGGTGCTGCGCGAGGCGCTCGAAGGCCGTGCGAAGACCGCGGACCGGTCCGGACTCGACGTGCTGGACACCGGCGGCGGCACCGGCAACTTCGCCGTGCCCGTCGCCCGGCTGGGCCACCGCGTCACCGTGGTGGACCCCAGCCCGGACGCGCTCTTCGCGCTGGAGCGCCGCGCCGCCGAGGCCGGTGTCACCGACCGGGTCAGGGGCGTGCAGGGCGACGCCCACGGGCTGCTCGGCGTGGTCGAGCCCGGCGGCTACGACATGGTGCTGTGCCACGGCGTGCTGGAGTACGTCGACGACCCCGCGGAAGGCGTGCGGAACGCGGTGGGCGCGCTGCGCGAGGCCGGCACCCTCAGCCTGCTCGCGGCCGGCCGCGGCGGCGCGGTGCTCGCCCGCGCGCTCGCCGGACACTTCGCCGAGGCGCAGCACGCCCTCGGTGACCCGGACGGCCGATGGGGCGAGGGGGATTCGCTGCCCCGCCGCTTCACCGCCGACGAGCTGACCCGGCTGGTCGGCGAGGCCGGCCTGCGGGCCGTCGCCGTGCACGGCGTCCGGGTCTTCGCCGATCTGGTGCCGGGCGTGCTGGTGGACACCGAACCGGGCGCCCTGGAGGCGCTGCTGCGGCTGGAGCTGGCGGCCGCGGCCGAGCCCGGCTTCCACTCGGTCGCCACGCAGTTGCACGTGCTGGCCGAACGCGGCTGAACGGAGGTTTCCGCCGGCCCCCGGCGGTTCCAAACCCTCCGCTCGGCGGCTTTGCCCGACCATTGCCCGGTCTTTACTCGCGAGGGCCGTGCGGGACGCCGAAATGCCCCGCGCGGACCCCCCTTCGCGACCGCTCGCCGGGGCCCGTGCGAGGCGCCGTGAAGGGTAGTCCGTCACAGGCCCCCCGCAGCCGCATTCCTGACCGTATGCTGGCATGACGTAAAGGCGGACGGGGAAGGAGAGCCCCGTCGGGACAGGCGTAGTGGGGCGGGTTTCACCGGGACGATTCCCTGCCTATCCTTGAAAGGGTCGGACCGGTCGTCTCGCGCGACCGACGAGTAGGAGGTCTCCGTGCCGCTCTCGGAGCACGAGCAGCGCATGCTCGAGCAGATGGAGCGAGCGCTGTACGCCGAAGATCCCAAGTTCGCGTCGGCGCTCGAGGGCAGCGGGCTGCGCACGTTCACCCGTCGCCGCGTGTATCTTGCCGGGGCCGGTTTCCTGGTCGGCATCGGTCTGCTCATGGGCGGAATCGTCGCGAAGCAGACCTGGGTCAGCGTGGTGGGCTTCCTGGTGATGCTCGCCTGTGCCGTGGCCGCGGTGACGGCGTGGCGCCGTGGCAGCCGCGCGGCCGAACCGGTGCCCGTGGGCGGCCGCGGACCGGCCGTCCGGCAGTCCCGCATCCGTGGTGGCCGCGTCCGCGGGGGACGTCGCCAGCAGCAGCCCAAGCGGGGCAAGGTCATGGACCGCATCGAGGAGCGGTGGCAGCGCCGCCGCGACGAGCAGGGCCAGTAGCGGCCCGCCCCCCAGCAACGCGAGGTTCGGCGCGCGCCCGTCCGTTACGGGCCCGCGCCGATGTGTGTTTTCGGGCCGGGTCGCCGGGCGGCGGCGTCGCTTGACCTCAAGCGCTTGAGGTTTGTTTGGCTGAGGTCATGAGCGACACGAATGATGCGAATGCCATGAACGACGTGAACGACGTGAACGACACGAATGGCGTGAACAGCGTGAACACCGCGAAGGATGCGGAGGACACGAACGACGCGAGCCGTCCGGGCGGCGCGGCGGGGGCCGGGCGGGTGCTCGTGACCGGCGGCTCCGGCTACCTCGCCACCCGGCTCATCGCCGATCTGCTGCACGGCGGCACCGAGGTGCGGACGACGGTCAGGACCCGCGAGAGCGAGGCCGCGGTGCGCGAGGCGGTACGCCGCGCGGGCGCCGACGACTCCGGGATCGAGTTCGTCCACGCGAGCCTGACCGACGACGACGGCTGGGCCGCCGCGGCGGCCGGCATCCGCGACGTCTACCACGTGGCCTCGCCGATGATCCTGGCCCAGGACCCGCGGGAGGTCGTGGTCCCGGCGCGCGACGGCACGCTGCGGGTGCTGCGCGCGGCCCGCGACGCCGGCGCCCGGCGGGTGGTGCTCACCTCGTCGTTCGCGGCGGTCGGCTACTCGCCCAAGGCGGTGCGCGACTACACCGAGGACGACTGGACCGACCCGGACACGCCCGGACTCGCGCCCTACCCGCTGTCCAAGGCCGTCGCAGAGCGCGCCGCGTGGGACTTCGTCGGGAAGGAGGCGCCGGAGCTGGAGCTGGTGTCCGTGAACCCGACGTGGATCGCCGGGCCGACGCTCACCGCGGCGGCGCGGTCCTCGCTCCAGTTCTTCAAGGCGATGCTCGACGGGACGATGGGCGCGGTGCCGCGGCAGCGGTTCGGCATCGCCGACGTCCGCGACGTGGCGGCGCTGCACATCGCGGCGATGGGCGCGCCGCACGCCGCGGGGAAGCGGTACCTCGCGCTCGCGGACGGGCCGACCACGACGTTCCTGGGGGTCGCGCGGGTGCTGCGGGAGCGCCTCGGCGAACTGGCGCGGAGGGTTCCCACGGAGGAGGTCCCCGGGGAGGAGCCGGCGCCTCTCGTCATCCACAACGAGCGGGCCAAGCGCGAGTTGGGCTTCGCGCCGCGCCCGGCGGAGGCGACCATCGTGGAGACCGCGGAAAGCCTCCGCGACCTCGACCTGCTGGCGCCCATGCCGTGACGCCGGCCCGCTCCGAGGGGGTTGTCCGGTTTGTTGCCGGACCACCGGCCGGTGGTGGGCTGAGCGCGCAGTTCCCCGCGCCCCTGGGGTGAGCGCTCGGCGTCGCGCCGGCCAGGGGGCGTTCCCGTGAACGCCGGACGTCAAACCCATCAGGGGCGCGGGGAACGGCGCGAGCAACCCACCACAGTGCTGTGGGTCGTCACCGTCCCAGAGGGGCTGTTCGGCCCTCCCCCAGAGCTCCGCCTGGGAGGTGCCCCCAGGACCACCGACCGGTGGTGGGCTGAGCGCGCAGTTCCCCGCGCCCCTGGGGGTGGGCGTTCGGTGTCGCGCCGACCTGAGGCGGCTGGTCGCGTCCACGCGGCGTCAGCCGTATATCAGGCGCGGCCCCGTGCGCGCGACGGGTCAGCGGCCGGCGTTGAGGGGGCGGTCGGCCTGGGGCGTGGCGCCGACGGCGGCGGGGGCGTCCACCGCGTCGCCGCGCGCAGCGCCACGTAGGACTCCCGCCGACGCCGCGGTCGCGGCACACAGCACGGTCAGCAGCACGAACGCGTGGTTCAGCGCCACGACGTGGGTCAGCCAGCCGATGACCGCGGGGCCTGCGAGCATGCCGAGGTAGCCGACTCCGGCGACCCGCGAGACGTTGGCGCCGGCGGCGGCCGGATCGGCGTGCCCGGCCGCGCTGAACAGCTGCGGGACGCAGCCGGAGAGCCCCAGCCCGAACAGCGCCCAGCCCGCGAACGCCGCCCAGATCCACGGCGCCACGGCGACGACCGTGATCCCGGCGGCGGCCGTCGCCGCACCGCAGCGCAGCACGGCGGTCGGCCCGAACCGGGCCACGATCCGGTCGGCGAGCAGCCGGCCCGCGGTCATGGCCGCGGCGTAGGTGCCGTAGCCGAACGCCGCGGTGCTCGCCGGCGCGCCCAGCACGTCCTTCAGATGCAGCGCGCTCCAGTCGTTGGCGGCGCCCTCGGACAGCATGACCATCAGCGCCAGGACGGCGAGCAGCCAGATCCGCCGCCGGGCGCCGCCACCCGCGCCCGTACCCGAGTCGTCCCCCTGGCCGGCGCGACGCCGAGCGCTCACCCCAGGGGCGCGGGGAACTGCGCG
>JAJSZB010000335.1:0-7859 GCA_050613715.1 Streptomyces sp. IBSBF 3018 | reverse complement strand
GGGGGTGCGGGGCCCGGCCGGGGCCCGGCGCCGGGGGGCGCGGGCCGGGGGGGGGGGGCGGCCGGGCCCCCGCACGGTCAGGACTGGGCGTCGATGAAGGCGAACAGCTCCTCGTCGGTCGCGCCGTCCAGGGAGGCCGCCGGCGTCCTCGCGTCGGTCTCCACCCCGAGGCGGTCCAACGTCGCGAACAGGGCGTCGATCACGCGCTCGCGCAGCGCGGGGGCCGCGGAGCTGAACTCGTTCGCCATCTGCTGCAACCTCTCTTCCAGCGCGTCCACGGGGTCCGGCGGCTCGGGCACGAGCACACCGGTCAGGTGGTCGGCGAGGGCGTCGATCGTGGGGTGGTCGAAGACGAGCGTCGCGGCCAGGTCCAGGGCGGTGTCCGCCTGGAGCCGGTTGCGCAGCTCGACCGCGGTCAGGGAGTCCAGGCCCAGGTCGATGAAGGGCGTGGCGCTGTCCAGGGAGGCCGGGTCGCCGTGGCCGAGCACGGCGGCGACATGCCCGCGCACCGCGCCGGCGACCGCCTCCCGCGCCTGCCCGGCGTCCAGGCTCCGCACGGTGAGCGCCAGTCCGCCGCCGGAGGACTGCTGTCCCGTGCCGCCCGGGCCGCCGGCCGGCCGGCGGCCGGTCCTGACCAGGCCGCGCAGCAGCGGCGGCACGGACCCGCCGCCGGCTGGCCCGGCGAGGTTCCACCGGGAGGCGACCACGACCGGGTCGGCGCCCGGGTCGGTGAGCACGGTGTCCAGCAGCCGCAGCCCCTGCTCCTCGCTGAGCGGCGCGATCCCGGCCCTGGCCAGCCGCGCCTCGTCGGCCGCGGTCAGGTGCGTGCCCATGCCCGACGACGCCCACAGGCCCCAGGCCACCGACACCGCCGGCAGCCCGGCCCGGCGGCGCAGCCCGGCGAGCGCGTCCAGGAACGTGTTGGCCGCGCCGTACGTGGCCTGGCCGCCGTTGCCCAGCACGCCGGCCACCGAGGAGAACAGCACGAACGCGCGCAGCGGAAGCCCCGCGGTCAGCTCGTGCAGCGCCCACGCCGCGTCCGCCTTGGGGCGCAGCACCTTCGCCAGGCGCTCGGTGCTCTGCCCGGCCAGCAGGCCGTCGTCCAGCACGCCCGCGGCGTGCAGCACCCCGGTCAGCGGCCGGTCCTCGGGGACCGAGGCCAGCAGCGCGGCCAGCGCGTCGCGGTCCGCGGCGTCGCACGCCTCGATCCGCACGCTCGCGCCCGACCGCCCCAGCTCCTCGGCCAGTTCGGCCGCGCCCGGCGTGTCGGCGCCGCGCCGCGAGGTGAGCAGCAGGTGCCGTACGCCGTGCTGCTCGACCATGTGGCGGGCGACCACCGCGCCCAGGCCGCCGAGGCCGCCGGTGACCAGCACGGTCCCGTCGCCGAACCCGGCGGGTTCCGCGCCGGCCGCGGTCCGCCGCGCGACCCGCGGCGCGAGCACCGCGCCGCCGCGCAGCAGCAGTTGCGGCTCGCCCGCGTCCGCCGCGGCGGCGACCGACTCCCGCGCGGCGGGGACCAGCAGCGCGGAGACCGCGCGGTGGGCGTCGCCGCCGGGGGCGGTTCCGCCGGAGGTGCGGGCGGTGCCGGTGCCGTCGGCCGCGCCGGTCGTGGCGGTGGTGCTGGTCGTGGCGGTCGCTGTGGTGGCGCCGGTGGTGCCGGTGGTGTCCGGTCCGTCGGCCGTGCCGGGCGCCTCGTCCGTCCCGCGTGCCTCGGTGTCCGTGCCGGACGCCGGGGTCGCGGCGGTGTCGGCCGGCTCGCCCTCCGGGGCCGCGGCGACGATCACGAAGCGTCCCGGGTGCTCGATCTGCGCCGTGCGCGCCAGGCCCCAGACGGTGGCGGTGGCCGGCCGGTAGGGGTCGGCGGCCAGCACCAGCCGGACGCCGGACAGCCGGGGGTCGGCGGCCCAGTCCCGTACGGTCTCCAGCGCGCGGCCGGCCACCTGCCGGGCCGCCTCGGGCGCGTCGCCCGGCGCGGCGTCGGCCAGCGCGTCGCAGTCGAGGAGCACGAAGTCCGGCAGGGGGCTCGCGGCGGCCAGGGCGTCGAGGCTGCCGTAACGCGGCATCCCGTCACCGGAGTTGCCGGAGTCGGAGCCGGAGCCGGTGCCTGCGGGGTCGGTGTCCGAACCGCCGGAGCCGCCGGAGCCGCCGGAACCGCCCGATCCGCCGGGGCCGTCCGCAGCCGCGGGCCCGGCCGCCTCGCCAAGGCGCCGCACCAGGTCCAGGCGGGCCCAGGAACGGGCCGGGCCGGCCGGGGCGACCGGCAGCGGGGTCCAGTCGATGCCGTGGTAGCCCTCGGTCGTCGCGCCGCCGATCGAGGCGAGCAGCGCGGCCGGGGTGACCGCGCGGACCCGCAGCTCGTCGGCGGCGAGCACCAGGTCCGCGTGCTCGTCCGCGGCGGTCAGCGACAGCCGCTCGGCATCCTCGGTGACGATCCGCACCCGCAGCACCGTCGCGCCGGTCGCGGCGAGGCGCAGCCCGCGGAAGGAGAACGGCAGCCGCAGCTCGTCGGAGCCGCTGTCCAGCAGGTAGGGGTGGAACGCCGAGTCCAGCAGCACGGGGTGCAGCCCGAACCCGGCGTGCCGTGCCTCGGCCGGCACCTCGACCTCGGCGAACAGCTCGTCGCCGCGCCGCCACGCCGCCCGCACGCCCTGGAACGCCGGCCCGTACTCGTAGCCCATGCCGGCCAGCCGCCCGTAGCCGCCGTCGAGGTCCAGCGGCGCGGCGCCCAGCGGCGGCCAGGCGGCCGCCCAGGCGCACGCGTCGCCGCCCGCCGGGCCGGCCGCGTCCGCGGCCAGGCTGCCGGAGGCGTGCCGGGTCCACGGACCCGACCCGTCGGCGCGGGCCAGCACCTGGACGGCGCCGTCCGCGCCGACCGCGACCTGCACGTCCAGCGACCCGCGCTCGGGCAGCGGCATCGGCGCCTCGAACGTCAGCTCCTCGATCCGGCCGAGGCCGGCCCGCGAGGCGGCCTCCGCGACCGCGTCGAGCAGCGCCGTGGCGGGCACGATCGGCGTGCCGGCCACCGCGTGGTCGGTCAGCCACGGCAGGTCCTGCGCGGAGAACCGCCCGGTGGCGACCAGCCCGCCGTCCGCGAGCTCCACCGCGGCGCCCAGCAGCGGGTGCGGCAGCCCGGTCAGCCCGAGCGCGCCGGCGTCCGAGCGGGGCGCGGGCCGCAGCAGCCAGTAGCGCTGCCGGTCGAAGGCGTACGTGGGCAGGTCGGCGGTCCGGCCGCCGGGCGCCGCCGCGGTCCAGTCGACCGGCGCGCCGGCCGCGTACGCCTCGCCGAGCGCGGTGAGCAGCGCCTCCGGCTCCGGCATCGAACGGCGGGAGACGGCGGTGACCACCGCGCGGGTCTCCGGCAGCGTCGCCCTGACCATGCCGGACAGCACCGGCCGCGGACCGATCTCCAGGAACACCCCGGTGCCCGCCGCGTCCAGACGGGCCGTCAGGTCGGCGAACCCGACCCGGCCGCAGACCTGGTCCACCCAGTAGCCGGGCTCGGTCCAGTCGCGGGCCGCGCCGAGGTTCACCTCGCGCGCCAGGTGCGGGGTGCGGAAGGAGAGCGTGGACAGCTCGTCGGCGAAGCGCGCCAGCATCGGCTCCATCAACGGCGAGTGGAAGGCGTGGCTGACCGTCAGCCGTGTGGTGCGCCGCCCGCGTCCGGCCCACAGCGCGGCGATCTCCGCGGCGGTGGCCTCGTCGCCCGACACCACCACGTCGCCGGGGCTGTTGACCGCGGCGATCGCCACCAGGTGCTCCTTGCCCGCGAGCGTCAGCGCGACCTCCTCGGGCGCGGCGCTGATCGCGAACATCGCTCCGCCCGAGGGGAGTTGCTGCATCAGCCGGGCGCGCGCGGCGACCATCCGGGCCGCGTCGGGCAGGTCCCACACACCGGCCACGTGGGCCGCGGCGATCTCGCCCACCGAGTGCCCGGCGACCCGGTCGGGAGCCAGTCCGAAGGACTCCAGCAGCCGGAAGAGCGCCACCTGGTAGGCGAAGAGCGCGGGCTGCGTCCAGTACGTGCGGTCCAGCGGCGCGGCCTCGCCGTCCGCCGGCTCCGCCCACATCACCTCGCGCAGCGACCCCTCCAGGTGCGGGTCGAGGGCCGCGCACACCTCGTCGAAGGCGGCGGCGAAGGCGGGGAAGGCCGCGTACAACTCGCGTCCCATGCCGGGCCGTTGGCCGCCCTGACCGGTGAACAGGAAGGCGGCGCCCGGTCGTTTCGAAGCGACGCCGTGCGGCGTGGCGGCGTCCGCGTCGTCCTGCGCGAACGCGGCGAGCCGGCGCAGCAGTTCGTCGCGGTCGCGGCCGACGACCACCGCGCGGTGGCCGAATCGGGCGCGGCTGGTGGCCAGCGCGTGCGCGACGTCCACCGGCCGCAGCGCCGGGTGCGCGGCGACGTGGCGGCGCAGCCGCTCGGCCTGCCCGCGCAGCGCGGTCGCGGACTCGGCGGACAGCGCCCAGGCGACGGGCGCGATCGGTACGACGGGCGCGGCGGGTCCGGCGGGGGAGTCGGTTCCGGCGGAGGCGTCACGGACCGCGCCGGGGATCTCGCCCGGGGCCGGGTCGGGGGACCCACCCGGGATCCCGCCGGGGACCTCACGGCCGTCTGCCGCGGCGGCGGCGCCGGCCCGCGGGCCGTCCGCCGCGTCGACCGCGGCCCACGGCTCGGGCGCGGACTCCGGCTCCTCCAGGATCACATGCGCGTTCGTCCCGCTGATGCCGAACGACGAGACCGCCGCGCGGCGCGGCGCGTCCTCGCGGGCCGGCCAGTCCTGTTCCTCGACCAGCAGCTCCACCGCGCCCGACGACCAGTCGACCTGCGGCGTGGGCGTGCTGAGGTTGATGGTGCGCGGCAGCGTGCGGTGTCGCATCGCCATCATCATCTTGATCATCCCGCCGACCCCGGCGGCGGCCTGGGTGTGGCCGATGTTCGACTTCAACGAGCCCAGCCGCAGCGGCCGTTCGGCCGGGCGCCGGGCGCCGTACGCGGCCAGCAGCGCGTTCGCCTCGATGGGGTCGCCGAGCGGGGTCGCGGTGCCGTGCGCCTCGACGGCGTCGACGTCGGCCGGGGTGAGCCGCGCGTCGGCCAGCGCCAGCGCGATCACCCGCTCCTGGGCCGGACCGCTCGGCGCGGTCTGGCCGTTGCTCGCGCCGTCCTGGTTGACCGCGCTGCCGCGCACCAGCCCGTACACCGGGTGGCCGTTGCGGCGCGCGTCGGACAGCCGCTCCAGCAGCAGCACCCCGGAGCCCTCGCCCCACGCGGTGCCGTCGGCGTCGGCGGAGAAGGACTTGCAGCGGCCCTGCGGGGACAGCCCGCGCTGCCGGGAGAACTCCACGAAGGTGTCGGGCGTCGCCATCACCGTGACGCCGCCGGCCACCGCGAGCGCGCACTCGCCGTCGCGCAGCGACCGCACCGCCTGGTGCACGGCCACCAGCGAGGAGGAGCACGCGGTGTCCACGGTCACCGACGGGCCTTCGAGGCCGAAGGTGTACGAGACCCGGCCGGAGAGCATGCTCGGCGTGCTCGACACCATCAGGGTGCCCTCGGCCTCCTCCGGCGCCGCCTCGGAGAACCGCGCGGCGTAGTACTCGTACATCACGCCCGCCCACACGCCGGTGTCGCTGCCGCGCAGCGTCGCCGGGTCGATGCCGGACCGCTCGAACGCCTCCCACACCGTCTGCAGGAACAGCCGGTGCTGCGGGTCGATCGAGGACGCCTGCCGCGGGCTGATCCGGAAGAACGGCGCGTCGAAGTCGCCCGCGTCGTGCACGAACCCGCCGCGCGTGGTGTAAGTGGTGCCGGACGCCGCCGGGTCGGGGTCGTAGAGCCGCTCCTTGTCCCAGCCGCGGTCGTCGGGGAACTCGCTGGTGGCGTCCGTGCCGGTGGCCACCAGCCGCCACAGGTCGTCGGGGCTCTCCACGCCGCCGGGGTAGCGGCAGCCGATGCCGACCACGGCGATGGGCTCGTGGTCGCGGTCGTCGGCGTCGGCCAGCCGGCGCCGCGCGTCGGCGAGGTCGGCGGTGACCCGCCTGAGGTATTCGCGAAGCCGCTCTTCGCTTGCCATGGCTGTTTCCCTTCCGGTGTACGTGGTGCGAGAAGTCGGTCGTCGCGGATGCGCCGGCTGCGTGGTGCGTGGTGCGTGGTGCGTGGTGCGTCGTGTGCGTATGCGGGCGTGCGGGTGTGCGGGGTCAGAGCTGGGTGTCGATGAAGTCGAAGAGGTCCTCGTCGGAGACCAGGCCGAGTTCGCCGGGCAGGCCGGGGGCGCCCCGGCCGCGGACCCGGTCGAGGGCCTGGTGCAGCGCGGACTCGGCGGCCTGCCGGGACTCCGGGTCCCGTGACGCGGCCGCGTCCGCCACGTCGGCGAGCACCGCGAGCGCCTGGTGCAGCGCGGCGAGCGGGTCCTCGGCCGCCGGGTCGCGCGGCGCGTCCGGCCCCGCGCCCAGCAGCGCCTCCAGATGGGCCGCCACACCGGCCACGGTCGGGTGGTCGAAGACCAGCGTCGGCGACAGCCGCAGCCCGGTGTCCCGCTCCAGCCGCTGCTGGAACTCCACCGCGGCCAGTGAGTCGAAGCCCAACTCGGTGAACGGCTGGTCGAGTTCGACCGCGTCCGGCCGCGGGTGGCCGAGCACGGCGGCGGCGTGCCCCCGGGCCAGGTCGAGCGGGGGCGCGGCCTGCGCGGCGGGAGCCGTCGGCTGCCCGGTGGTGACCGCCGGGTCCGCGTCACCGTGCCCGGCGCCGCTCGCTGTCCCGGCCCCGATCCCGTACGAATCCGGTCGGCCGCCGTCCGCGGGCCGTGCGGGGTGCGCGGTCCCGACCCCGGCGGCGCGGCCGCCCGACGCCGCGGGGACCAGCGACCGCAGGACGGGCGGGCCGTCGGCGCGCAGTCCGGACGGCTCCCAGCGCGCCGCGACCAGCCGGCCGTCCGGCGGGCAGGACCGCAGACCCGCGTCGAACAGCGCGAGGGCGTCGGCCTGCTCGAGCGGCGCCACGCCCTGCCGGGCCAGCCGGGCCAGGTCGCCGCGGCCCAGCCCCGAGGCCATGCCGGCCTCGGCCGACCACAGACCCCAGGCCAGGGACAGCGCGGGCAGGCCCGCGGCCCTGCGGTGGGCGGCCAGGGCGTCCAGGAACCCGTTGGCCGCGGCGTAGCCGGACTGCCCGGCGGTGCCGACGACGCCGGCGACCGACGAGTAGAGCACGAAGGCCCGTACCGGCAGATCGGCGGTCAACTCGTGCAGCAACCAGGCCGCGTCGGCCTTGGGCCGCAGCACCGTCTCCAGCCGGCCGGCGTCCATCGCGGTCACCAGGCCGTCGTCCAGCACGCCCGCGGTGTGCACCACCCCGGTCAGCGGACGGTCCGCGGGGACCGACGCGAGCAGCGCCGCCAGGGCGTCGCGGTCCGCGACGTCGCACGCCGCGATCCGCACGGCCGCGCCGGCCTGCTCCAGCCGATCACGCAGCTCCGCCGCGCCCGGGGCGTTCTCCCCGCGCCGCGACACCAGCAGCAGCTCCCGCACGCCGTGACGCTCGGCCAGGTGTCCCGCGATCAACGCGCCCAGGCCGCCGGTGCCGCCGGTGACGAGCACGGTCCCGTGCCCGAACGCGTGCTCCTGCTCGGCGAGTTCGGCGTCTGTCGTGATGTCCGCTCCCGAGTGCGGGTGCGCTGCTGGGTAGGGCTCCGACGCGGACCCGGGCCGCCGCGCGCCGGACGTCGCGCCCGCTCCGGCCTCGGCGGTCATGCCCGTTGCGGACTTCGGTCCGTCCGCGGCCCCGGAGACGGTCCCGGGTCCGGCAACCGCTCCGGACGCGGCGCCGGGGGTGGTGCCGGCCTCGGGCGTCGCCTCCGGCGCCGGGGCCG
>JAJSZB010000334.1:0-13410 GCA_050613715.1 Streptomyces sp. IBSBF 3018 | reverse complement strand
CCTGACCCCCGATGCTGCCCCGTATGTCCCATATTCACCACCCCCGGCCGCGGGTTCGTGGGTGGGGGTACCTCCCGGACGAAGTCTGGTCGCGCAGTTCCCCGCGCCCCTGAAAAACCGGCAACCCGTCTGCCCCGGACAGGCCGTATCCGTCTCACGGTCCGCTGTGGTCGCTCGCGCAGTTCCCCGCGCCCCTGATTACGCAACGTCCAGCGCACAGCCGGACAGAAGCCCTGTGGCCCCGGGAGGGACGCAACCCGCAGCGCACATGCGGCCGGAGGGGGCGGTCCGGGGGTGTCCCCGCAGAACTTCGAAAACAACGACGGGGGAAAGACAAAAACGAAAGCCGCCACTTTCGAAGTTCGAGGAGTCACCCCCGGGACGAACCCGACCCGTACACGCAACGCAGCGCACCCGGCACGGCACAACGCCCAGCGTCAACGCAACCCGGCGCACCCGGCCAGGGCAGCGCCCAGCGGCACGCCAAAGCAACGCACCCGGCCGAGTGCAGCGACTGGGGCTACGCCGTCAGTGCGATCGGGGGCGGCTCGACCGGGGGCGTCGAGAGCAGCGCCGCCGGCACCACGTCCACGCCCGGCGTCACGCCGTCGACCACCCGCGTCACGACTTCCGCCGCGGACTCCGTCACCGCCACGCGGATTCCGAGCCGCGGCTGCGGAAGAACGCCGGGATCGCCGTGGAGGATGAGGCGCACCGCCGCCCAGGGGAGGTTCAGACCGGTGAAGGCTGTCTGGAACAGGCCCGCGGACGGGCGGGGGTTGGCCTCCAGGAGGACCGGTTCGCCCCGGTGGTGGCGGAGTTGGACGTTGGAGAGGTACGCGAGCCCGAAGTGGGCGACCAGCCGCTCGGCCACCGCGGTGAGCGCGGGATCGTCGAGCAGCAACCGGTAGCGGCCCTGCTTCGCGCGCGCCAGCGCGGCCACCACCCGCCCGCCCGGCGCCGACAGGCAGTCCACGCTGACCTCCGGCCCGTCCAGGTACGGCATGACGAGCAGTTCCGGCACCGACTCGCCCTCGTCCGCGGCGCGTTGCAGCGCGTCCAGGACCGCGCGGAGCGACACCCGCGGCGTCGGCGCGGCCAGCAGGTCGCGCAGCCGCAGCGGCCGGTCGTCCAGCACCCGGAAGCCGAACGCGCTGAACTCGCCCGCCGGCTTGAAGCAGACCCGTTCGCCCTCGGCGGCCAACTCCGCGACGGCCGCGGCGAATTCGGATGCGTCGCGGACCAGCCGCCACGGCGGCACCGGGACGCCGGCCGCCCGCGCGGCCTCGTACGTACGGCTCTTGCTGGTGAGGACGTCCACCGCGGCCGGCGGCGAGCACATCAGCCGGGTGCCGGCCGCGGCGAAGGCGTCCGCGTGCCGGGCCAGCGCGGTCAGCCGTCTGGGCGGGATGAGCACGTCGATCGCGTGCCTGCGGCAGAAGTCGAGGGCGAACGCGGCGTAGGCGTCGTCGCCGACGTGCCGCGGCTCGGCCTCGGCCACCTCGCAGGCGGACAGGGCGGGCGCGTCCCGGTCCACGTTCGTACCGTATATCCGCACGTCGGCGGCGTCGGGGTTGTCGCGCAGCATCCGCATCACCTGGGTCGAGGCGACCCCCGCGCTGCTGAGCCAGATCCGTAGTGCTATCGCGGGCTCCTTCGGGACCGGGACCGCCGGTGACCGCCGGCGATCATGTGTGAGCGGAATCTAGTACGAATCGGTGACGTCCGCGTTTCGCATGCGCGTCAACCGGCCAGGGCGGCGGAATGACGGCAGGTTGGAGTCATGTCAGGTCGGTGCACGGTTCGGCTCGGCGTCAGCCGGAGCCCCTACCCTCCATCGCCATGGACATGAACGACAGACACGACGCCGACCACGCCGGTGCGGCCACCACGCGCGCCCGCACCGGCACCGATCCGACCCCCGGCGCGAGCGACGCCCCCGCGCCCCCAGCCGTCTCCCGGCGCGGCGTGATCATCGGCGCGGTCGCCGCGGGCCTGGTCGCGGCCGGCACCGGGACGGCCGCGGCGGCGCCGGACCCGCGGGACGCGGCAGCGGGGAGCGCCGACGGCCCGGCGCGCGGGGCCGCGGGGGGTCCCGCGCGCCCCGGGCCGCCGCGTTTCGAGCCGCCGCGCTACGACATCGCGGTGCCCGGCGAGTCGCTGGTCAGCCGCAGGACGGACGTCCCGGTGGCGCCCGGTATCGCGCTGACCTCGTTCGACCTGTTCGGCCGCACCGGCTGGCTGCGCGTGCACGTGCTGGGCGCCGACCTCGCCGACGACGCGGTCTCGGTGGACCTGGTCGCCTCGCAGGTCAGCCGCGCGCAGCCGCTCGCGCAGGCGGCGAACGCCCAGCACGCGGTGGCTGCGGTCAACGGCGACTACTTCGACATCACCGAGACGTACGCCGCCGAGGGCCCGGAGATCCAGGACGGGCAGCTGCGCAAGGGCACCACCGCGCACACCACGGTCGCCGCGATCGGCGCGGACCGCGTGGCGCGGCTGGCCGACCTGGTGCTCACCGGCACGGTCACCGTCGCCGGCACGGCCCGGCCGCTCACCGCCCTCAACTCCCCTTCCGTACCGGCGGACGGCGTCGCCGCCTACACACCGCTGTGGGGACCGGGCGACCGCACGCTCATCCAGGACGCGGGCCCGTACACCGAACTCGTCGTCTCCGGCGGCCGGGTGACCGCGGTCAACAGCCGACTCACCGACACAGCGGTGCCGTCGGACGGCCTGGTGGTGCTCGGCCGGGGGGCCGCCGCGGCCCAACTGGCCGGTGTACGACCGGGGGACGCGGTCACGGTCGCGTTCGCGCCGCGCACCGACGCCCCCGTGGCACTGCGCACGGCGCTCGGCAGCGGCGCGGTGCTGGTGAAGGACGGCACGGCGGTCGACTTCCCGCCGAGCACCGGCAACGACACGCCCAAGCCGCGTACGGCGATCGGCTGGGCGAAGGGCGGCCGCCGGCTGCTGCTGGTGGCGGTCGACGGATCGGCGAACTTCTCCACCGGGCTGAGCTTCGACGACACCGCCACCCTGCTGGTGCGGCTCGGCGCGTACGAGGCGTTCATGCTGGACGGCGGCGGCTCGACCGAGATCGTGGCGCGCACGCCGGGCGACAGCGCGGTGAGCGTGGTCAACACGCCCTCGGACGGCGCGGAACGGCCGGTGCCGGACGGCGTCGGGCTGTTCGCCCGAGCCGGGTCCGGGCGGCCGCACGGCCTGGACGTGCGGCCGGCCGCGGACCGGGTGGTGCCGGGCCTGACGGTGGACGTCGCGGTCGCCGGCTACGACGAGACGTGGGCGCCGGCCCCGCTGGGCGGCCGGCCGGTGGCGTGGTCGGCGTCCCCGGGCTCGCTCGGCCGCGCCGAGGACGGCCTGTTCCGGGCCAGGAAGCCCGGCGCCGGTGTGCTGCGGGCGCGTTCGGGCGACGCGAGCGGCGAGAGCGGCCTGCGGGTGCTCGGCGAGCTGCACCGACTGGCCTTCACCGAGCGGGCGTTGACCATCGACCCGGGCGCCACCGCGAACGTCGGGCTGACCGGTGCGGACGCCGACGGCTTCGACGCGCCGGTGGCCCCGCGCGATGTCACGCTCGACTACGACAAGGGCGTGCTGACCGTCGCCGAGGGCCCCGGCGGCGCGCTCACCGTCACCGGCGCCGCGGGCGCCGCGGGCCGGACCGCGACGATCACCGCGACCGTGCGGGGCGTGACCGCGCGACTCCCGGTCACCGTGGGCCTGGTGGACGTCGCGCTGGCCGCGTTCGAGCCCGGCGAGACGTGGGCCGCGGCCGCCGCACGCGGCACCGCCTCGGTCGGTTATGTCGACGCGGCCGACCGGCCGGGCGCGGCGGCCGGCAACCACGCGCTGCGTCTGACCTACGACTTCACCGGCCAGTCCGGCACCTCCGCGGCCTACGCGGTGGCCGGCGGCCCGCCGTTCACCCTGCCGCCGGGCGCCAAGCGGCTCGCGCTGTGGGTCAACGGCGACGGGCAGCGGCACTGGCTGCGCGCGACGGTGACCTCGCAGGGCACCACCAACGTGCCGTTCACCTTCGCGCTGACCGTGGACTGGACCGGCTGGCGGCGGGTGGTCGGCGACCTTCCCGCGGGCTTCTCCGACCCGGTCACGCTCAGCCGCGTCTACATCGCCGAGACCTCGCAGACGAACAAGAACGCAGGACAGCTGGACTTCGACCTGCTGGACGCACAGGTCGGGCAGCAACCGGACGCCACCGAGCCGCCGATGCCCGACCCGTACGTGGTGGAGCAGGGCGAACTGCCCGCGCACCGCTGGACGTTCGCGGTCCTGTCCGACCTGCACATCAGCGCCGCGGCGGGCCTCGACTCGTTCTCCGGGCGGCAGGCAGCCGTCGCGCTGGACCAAGTCGTGGCGAGCAGGCCGGACTTCGTCCTCATCAACGGCGACTTCGTGGACAACAACAACCCCGAGGACTTCGAACTGGCCGACGGGCTGCTGCGCGACCACGTGCCGGCCGACCTGCCGGTCTACTGGACGCCCGGCAACCACGAGGCGGGGCTGTCCTCGACCGGCGGCCTGGACGCGTTCCTGAAGGTGACCGGCCGGCCCAACCGGCAGGTGGTGGACCACAAGGGCACCCGGTTCATCCTGCTGGACTCGCACACCGGCGACATGCGCACCTCCGACTGGGACCAAGTGCCGGCGCTGCAACAGGAGTTGGCGAAGGCGGCGGCCGACGACTCGGTGACCGGCGTGGTGGTCTCCTTCCACCACCCGCTCAAGGACCCCTCGGGCGCGGGCGCCTCGCAGCTGTCCGACCTGCTGGAGGCGGACCTGTTCAAGCGCTGGCTCGCGGACTTCCGCGAGCGCTCGGGCAAGCCGATCGCGCTGTTCAACGGGCATGCGCACACCGCGGCGGTGACCCGCTCCGACGGTGTGCTCGAGGTCAACACGCCGGCCGTCGGCAAGACCCCGTACAGCTCCCCCGACCAGGGCGGCTTCTTCGGCTGGATGCACGTGGCGGTCGACCCGCGGCCGGCGCGGGTACGGGCCGGGCGGCCGAGCCCGGAGACCCGCGAGTGGCTGCGGGCGGAGAGCAGGCCGCTGATCGACGGCATCGAGCTGGCCGCGCCGGACCGGCTCGCCCCCGGCGCGTCGGGCGCGGTCACGGCGGCCGGCCTGACCAGCGAGTTCGGGCTGCGCTTCCCGTTGCGCTTCCCGGCCAGCGTCACCTGGTCCGGCAGCGGCGGCCTGGTGGTGGCCGCGAGCGCCGACCAGGCGCGGGCCGCGCGGCGCTCCCCGCGCACCCTGGCCGTCCTCGACCTGGCGGCCGGCACGCTCACCGCGGTCCGCCGCGGCCACGTCACCCTCACGGTCGCCTCCGGCGGCCTCACCGCCACGGCGGAGGTGACGCTGGGCTGAGCGGCGGGGGGGGGGGGGGGGGGGGGGGGGGGGGGGGGGGGGGGGGGGGGGGGGNCCCCCCCCCCCCCCCCCCCCCCCCCCCCCCCCCCCCCCCCCCCCCCGCCGCGTCCTCAGTGGTACGCGTGGACCACCGCGTGCCCCTTGCCGCGGCCGATCATCCAGCGGTTGACGGGCGTGGTGACCACGAACGCCAGCGCGAGCGACGCCGCGAGCGAGCCCCAGAACAGCGCGTCGGCCAGGCCGGCGTCCAGCGCGCCCGGGACGGCGGCCACGAAGCCGTTGTCGATCAGCTCCATGACCGCGATGGACACCGTGTCGGCGGCCAGCGCGACCTTCAGCGCGGACCTGAACGGCACGTCGGCGCGCAAGACGCCGCGCATGGTCAGCGTGTAGCCGAAGACGAAGGCGAGCGCGACGGACAGGACGACCGTCGTGACGTTGCCGAACCCCGCGGCGGTGCCGATGACCATGCCCAGCACCTCGCCGATCGCGCACCCGGTCAGACAGTGCAGCGTCGCCTGCGCGGCCATCCGCCACGTCGCGGCCCCACCGTGTTCCGCGTGCTCACCGCGTTCCGCGCGATCGGCATGCCCCGCGTGCGCCGCGTGATCGGCGTGCCCGGCGTGATCGGCGTGCCCGGCGTGCGCGGCATGACCCGCGTGCGCCGCGTCATCGGCGTGCCCCGCGTGCCCCGCGTCATCGCCGACGCGACCCGCGTCCTCCACATGCCCCGCATGCCCCTCGTGCGCGAGCACGCTCCCGCGTTCCGTCGACTCCCGGCGGTCTCGTTCCATGGCGGCCCTCCTCGCCGTACGGGTGCCCCGTCACACGTCAACCACATACCCCCCGGGGGTATTCCCGTGCCGGAGACGCCCCCCGCCGGGAGGCCGGGAGGCCGGGACCGTCCCACCCCCCGCCGGAGGCCCCTGCGGGCGGCCGTCAGCGGGCCCGCGCCCCCTGCACCCGCAGGAACCGCAGCACGCTGGTGCGCAGCGCCTCCCGCAGCTCCTCGTCGGAGAGGTCGACCAGATCGCGCAGGATGTCCGGCAGCGAGGCCACCGCGTGGAAGGCGATCCGGTCCGCGCCGCTCGGCGCGTCGCCGAACAGCAGCCGCATCGCGCGCTCGCGCAGCGCGGCAGCCTCGCTGTCCAGCAGGTCGTGGCGCTTCCCGCGGTCGAGATCGGGATCGCTCGCCGCCATCACCGCGTAGACCCGGTTGGCCAGCAGGAACTCCACGTAGCCGTCGACGATGTGCTCGACCCGGGCGCGCCGGCCGCGCAGCGCCTCTGCCTCGTCGAGCAGCCTGGCGAGCTGCCGGATGCCGGGCTTCATCACCGCGTGCAGGATGTCGCCCTTGGCGCGGAAGTGGTAGTAGACCGCGGCCTTGGTCAGGCCGAGCTCGTCGGCGATCGACTGCAGCGAGGTGGAGTTGTACCCGCGCTCCTCGAACAGCCGCTGGGCCGTCTCCACGATCTGCTGTCTGGTCTGCTCCGCCTGCACCGCACGCGAGGACAGGCCCCTGACAGGACTGGACATGGGCGGCACCCTCCTTCGCGACGCTCCGCAGCATACAAGCCGCGGGACGGCCCCAGCCATGGCTCGAAGTGCCGCGTTCACCCATCTGTCGGCAAGTGACTCACCTGACATCGGCTAGCGACTTACTTGACCATCGGCTAGTGAAAGTTTAGCGTCGGACCACACCGGAGGGCTCGCTCAGCATCCGCACGGCCGTGGAGATGTCTACCCATGTCAACATTTTTGTACCGACTCGCCCATGCCGCCTACCGGCGCAGGCGACTGGTCCTGGTCCTCTGGTTGGTCGCCGCGGTGGCGGCCATCGCCGCGGCGCAGGTGAGCGGCGGCAAGACCGACGACAACTTCACGATCCCGGGCACCGAGTCGCAGAACGCCGCGAACGTGCTGAGCGCCAAGCTCCCGGCCTTCAGCGGCGGCCAGAGCAGCGTCGTCTTCGCCACCGCCCACGGCTCGGGCGGCCGGGCCGGTGTGAAGATCACCGACCCGGCGCAGAAGGCGGCGATCGGCTCGGCCATGGCCAAGGTGAAGACGGTGCCGCAGGTCTCCTCGGTCACCGACCCGTTCACCGGCAAGCTGGTGTCGGACGACGGCACGGTGGGCCTCGGCCAGGTGCAGTGGTCGGCGAAGGCCACCGACATCAAGGACGCGAACCTCGACGCGCTGAAGGCCGCCATGAAGCCGGTGCAGGCGGCCGGCGTGCAGGTCGAGTACAGCGGCAGCGTCTACCCCGGCTGGCGTACGCCGATCTCCGAGGCGCCCGAACTGGTCGGCCTGGTCGTCGCGTTCGTCATCCTGATGATCACCTTCGGCGCGTTCGCCGCGGCCGGCATGCCGATCCTCAGCGCGATCATCGGCGTGGTCACCACGCTGATGGGCATCACGGCTGTGGCCTCGGTGATCACCATCGCCTCGGCGTCGACGACCGTGGCGCTGATGCTCGGCCTGTCCTGCGGCATCGACTACGGCCTGTTCATCCTGTCCCGGCACCGCACCAACCTGCTGAACGGGATGACGCCGGAGGAGTCGGTGCCGCTGGCCGTCGGCACCGCGGGCAGCTCGGTGGTCTTCGCCGCGCTCACCGTGGTCATCGCGCTGTGCGGGCTGACCGTCGTCGGCATCCCGTTCCTGACCGTGATGGGCCTGGCGGCGGCCGCGTCGGTGACCGTCGCGCTGCTGATCGCGCTGACGCTGCTGCCGGCCGTGCTGGGCTTCGCCGGAATGCGGGTCGCGCACTTCACCCGGCTGCCGCTGCTGGGCGCGCGCTCGGAGCGGGTGGCCCGCCGGTCGGCCGCCGACCCCGACTCCACCGCGGGCGCCGGCTGGGCCCGCTTCGTCGTACGGCACCGGGTGCTGGTGCTGATCGCCGGGGTGGTGCTGCTCGGCGCGCTCGCGATCCCGGCCGCCGACATCCGGCTCGGGCTGCCCAGCGGCGCGTCCAAGCCGACCAGCGACACCCAGCGCAAGGCGTACGACCTGACCACCGAGGCGTTCGGCGCGGGCTTCAACGGCGCGCTGCTGGTCGTCGCGGAGAGCGCCGACAGCCCCTCGGACGCCCAGCTGATCGCGAAGCGGCTGGCCACCGTGCCCGACGTGGCGAAGGTGACGCCGCTGGCCGCGCAGAACGACGTGGCGCTGATCAGGGTGGTGCCCCACTCGGGGCCGAACGACCAGGCCACCGCCGACCTGGTGCACAAGCTGCGCGACGACCGGGCGTCGCTGGAGGCGGGCACCGGCACCCACATCCTGGTCGGCGGCACCACCGCCTCGAACATCGACGTCTCCTCGAAGCTGTCCAGCGCACTGCCGGTCTTCCTGATCGCCGTGGTGGGCCTGGCGTTCGTGCTGCTGACCTTCGCCTTCCGGACCATCCTGGTGCCGGTCAAGTCGATCCTCGGCTTCCTGCTGTCGATGGCCGCGGCGCTCGGCGCGCAGGTCGCGATCTTCCAGTGGGGCTGGGGGCGGCACATCTTCGGGATCACGCCGACCGAGACGATCAGCTTCCTGCCGATCATCATGCTCGCGATCATCTTCGGACTGTCCAGCGACTACGAGGTGTTCGTCGTCTCCCGGGTGAAGGAGGAGTACACCAAGAACGGCGAGGCCCGCCGCGCGGTGCGGCGCGGCACCGGGCTGTCCGCGCGCGTGGTGACCGCGGCGGCGCTGATCATGTTCTCCATCTTCGTGGCCTTCATGGTCACCAAGGACCCGACGATCAAGGCGATCGGCTTCAGCTTCGCGGTGGGCGTCTTCCTCGACGCGTTCGTGGTGCGGCTGACGCTGGTGCCCGCGGTGATGGCGATCGTGGGGGCGCGGATCTGGTACCACCCGCGCTGGTTCGCCCGCCGCGTCCCCGACCCGGACATCGAGGGCCACCGGCTGGAACTGCGCCTGGCCGACGGCACGCTCACGCCGGCCGGCGCGCCGCAGGAGCAGGGCAGCCGGGTGCCGTAGCGCGGGCGGACCGGGGAGGCGCGGCGGAGGTCCGGACGACAGGCCCTAGCAGCCGGCGCGGCGGGACCGGGCGCGGAACGCGGGCGACACGCCGGACGCGTCACCCGGACGGACGCGCGCCGGGCGCGGAACGGGGCGGGACGGGCGCAGGGTGGGGGCATGCGGCCCGACCCGGTGAGGGCGCCCGCCGCCCTCCTGGCGCTGGCCTTCCTCGCGACCTGCTGCGCACCCGCCCGCCCCGCGCACGACGCGCACGGGGGCACGGTGGTGCTGCGCCCCGCCTCCCTGCGCCCGGTGATCGTCGGCCGAGCCGCCTGGCACGCGGACGAGAAGGCGGTGCACACCAAGCCGGTCTACGACCACCATGTGCGCGCGGTCTTCGTGCACCACACCGACAACCCCAACGGCTACGACTGCCGGCACGACGTCCCGGCGATGCTGCTGGCCATGCAGGAACGCCACATCCACGTGCTGGACTGGGACGACCTCGGCTACAACTTCGTGGTCGACAAGTGCGGCACCATCTACGAGGGCCGCGGCGGCGGTGTGGACCGCGACGTGCGCGGCGCGCACACCGAGGGCTTCAACACCGACACCGTGGGCGTCGCCGCGCTCGGCAGCTTCGGCGCGGGCGAACCGGTCCCGGCCCCCATGCTGAAGGCCATCGCCGAGATCGCCGCGTGGAAGCTGGACCGGGACGTCGACCCGTCCGGCCGGGTCGAGCTGGTCTCCAGCAACGACCAGAGCCGCTACCCCAAGGGCACCGCCGTCCAGCTCAACGCCGTCTCCGGCCACCGCGACGTGTACGAGACGACCTGCCCCGGCGACGCGCTCTACGCGGCGCTGCCCTGGATCCGCGCGACGGCCGCGCGGCTGCGACGGCAGGTCACGCTCGCCGCGGTGAACTGAGCACCGCTGAGTACCGCTGAGCAATCGCTGAGCACCACCGAGCAGCCGCCGAGGACGGCCGGGAACCCGGGACGCCGTCGGCGCGCGTGGCCAGGACGGCGCAAAGCGCGGTGGACAGCGGGCAGTTCAGCGAGGGTTAATCGGGGGAGGGCGGTTCCGCGCGGGACCGCGGGGCGCGTACGGGGGAAGGCGGTGGGCCGGGTGAGCGGCATCGGCGGCAGCGGCGGCGGTTTCGGCGACAAGGGCAGCGGCAGCAGCGGCATCGGCGGCTTCGGCAAGGGGATGGACCGGGTCGAGGTGCGGGTGAAGTGGGACCCGAGCCCGCTCGGCGAGCCCGACACCGATCTGGACATCATCGCGGGGCCGTACGAGGGCCCGTACCGCGGTCCGTACACCGGCGGCAGCTCCGGCGGCGCGCCGGCGTACCTGGTGCACTACGACAGCCGGTCGCCCGACGGCACGATCTGGCTCAACCACGACAGCCGCACCGGCAAGGGTCTGGGCTGGGACGAGGTGATGACGCTCCAGCTGGGCCGGCTCAGCGAGCGCTACGGCCGGGTCGTGGTCGGCGTCGCGATCCAGCAGCGGCCGGTGCGGCGGCTGTTCGCCCGGGTGGCGGGACCGGCGTACCAGGTGGTCGCGGGTTACGACGTGCTGGCCGAGGGCGACTTCGCCGCGGTGGCCGACGCGACGGCCGCCTCGATCGCGGAGTTCGTGCGCGCGGAGTCCGGCGCGTGGGAGTTCCGGCCGGTGCTGCGCGGCTTCGACGCCGACCCGGACACGTTCGCGCGCACGATGGGCGACGGCCTGGAGTGAGCCGGGGCGCGCCGGCCGGGCCGGGCCCGACGTGGCGACCCGGTACGCGCGCACGGCCGGCGGTCCCGTGTGCACGGAACCGCCGGCCGCCGCGGCACGGGTCGTCAGGCCGTCGCGCTCAGCCGCTCGACCTCCGCCGGGGTCAGCGTCAGCTCGGCCGCGGCCGCCGAGTCGCGCGCGGTCTCCGGCCGGCTGGAGCCGGGGATCGGCACCACGACGGGCGACAGCGCGAGCATCCACGCCAGGCACACCTGGTGCGGGCTGACCCCGTGCGCCTGCGCCACCTCGGCGAAGGGCGCGAAGTTCGAGCCGAGGTCGCTCGCCCGGGTGATGCCGCCGAACGGGCTCCACGGCAGGAACGCCACGCCCAGCTCGTCGCACAGCTCCAGCTCGGCCTGGCTGGAGCGGAAGGCCGGCGAGAACTGGTTCTGCACCGACGCGAGGCGGCCGCCCAGCACCTCGTTGGCCTCCCGGATCTGGTCCGGGTTCGCGTTGGAGATCCCGGCCTGCTCGATCTTGCCCTCGTCGAGCAGCTCGGCGAGCGCGCCGACCGACTCGGCGTACGGGACGCGGGGGTCGGGCCGGTGGAACTGGTAGAGCCCGATCGCCTCCACCCCCAGCCGCTTCAGCGACGCCTCGCACGCCTGCTTCAGATACTCCGGCCGGCCGTCCTGCGTCCAGGAGCCGTCGCCGGGCCGCAGGTGGCCGCCCTTGGTGGCGACCAGCACGTCCCGGCCGCGGTCGTGGGAGGCCAGCGCCCTGGCGATCAGCTCCTCGTTGTGCCCGACCTCACCGGCCTTCAGGTGGTACGCGTCCGCGGTGTCGATGAACGTCACCCCGGCGTCGAGCGCCGCGTGGATCGCGGCGACGGAGCGGGCCTCGTCCGGCCGCCCCTCGATCGACATGGGCATGCCCCCGAGGCCGATCGCGCTCACCTCGACGGTACCGATACGACGGGTCTGCATGGTTTCCGCACTCCTCTGTGATCGTGTGCCCCCGTTGTCATCGTGTGCCCCGTGGTTCCTCGTGTTCCCCCGTGTGCCCTCCTGTGCCCCGTGCTCCCTCGCGTCCGGCGTGCGGCTCCCCCGCCCCGTCCGTCGCGGACCGCACGCAGAACCCAAGCTTCACTCCGCGAGGGGCGGGGCGTCCAACGGGCCCGGGGCGGGGCCAATGGGGTGATCGGATCGTCACACCGCGCGTTGGTCGCAGCGACCGGCGGTGCGGCTGGTCGAATGGCGGTACGGGCCCTCCTCTTCGCGAGGGCGTTCCGCCCCCGATGTCCTTGCTGTCATGACCACGCCCAAGGACCCACACCTTGGAGGCACTCCATGCACCACCGTCCCTCCCCGCGCCCGCGCCCGCCGGCGACGCGCCCGCTGCTCGGCGTCGGCGCGGTCCTCGGCGCGGTCCTCGCCACGCTGACCGCGCTGCTCGCCGCGCCCGCCCAGGCGCAGGTCGCCGGGGCCTCGATCGGCGTACCGCGCACCCACACCGGCCTCGCCCACCCCGAGCGCGACTGGCTGGGCTCGTCCGTCGCGGCCCACGAGGGCCGCTCGACCGGCGGGGCCGGCGTGACCGCCGCGGCGAGCAGCGTCCCGCGCACCCCCGGCTTCGACGTCAGCAACTGGCAGGGCAAGGTCGACTGGAACGCCGCGTACAAGAAGGGCGCCCGGTTCGCGTACGTCAAGGCGACCGAGGGCACCACGTACAAGGACCCGACCTTCAACGCGAACTACACCAACTCCTACTACGCCGGCTTCATCCGCGGCGCCTACCACTTCGCCCGTCCCGACAACTCCGGCGGCAAGGCCCAGGCCGACTACTTCGTCTCGCACGGCGGCGGCTGGTCCAAGGACGGCAAGACGCTGCCGCCGCTGCTGGACATCGAGTACCCGGAGGGCGCGGCCTGCTACGGGCTCAGCCAGAGCCAGATGCGCGGCTGGATCAGCGCGTTCGTGACCGAGGTGCACGCGCGGACCACGCGCTGGGCGTCGATCTACACGACCACCGCGTGGTGGAAGAAGTGCACCGGGAACACCTCGCTCTACTCGGCCAACCACCCGCTGTTCATCGCGCGTTACGCCGCCACGCCCGGCACGCTGCCGGCCGGCTGGCCCTTCTACTCCTTCTGGCAGCACGCCGACTCCGGCACCTTCCCCGGCGACCAGGACTACTTCAACGGACCGGTCTCGGGCCTGCGGAACCTCGCCAACAACGAGTGAGGTCGCGGCTGTTGTGCTCGCGCGTCGTCTCCCCCGCGGGTGGGGGGCGGCGCGCGGGCGCGTGTCGGGG